>NC_014034.1:2548750-2892500 GCF_000021865.1 Rhodobacter capsulatus SB 1003 | reverse complement strand
CCCCAGCCCCGAAAGCCCGACCCGGTCGAGCGCCGCCGCGATCTGCGCGTGATCGGCACGGGCCAGCCGCAGCTTTGGCGACAGGCCAAGCCCGAGGTTCTGCGCCACGTTCAGATGCGGAAACAGGTTCTGGTCCTGAAACAGGATCGAGAGCGGCCGCGCCCCCGGCGCCAGACCGGTGATGTCGGCGCCGCGCCACAGGATCCGGCCACGGCCGGGCGCCAGAAACCCCGCCAGCGTCGCAAGCAGCGTCGATTTCCCCGCGCCCGAGGGGCCCAAAAGCGCCACCCGCGCGGCCGGGGGGATGGCGAAATCCGCGCTCAGGCGGAAATCATCCTGTTCGATCAGGAGGTTATCGAGGGTCAGCATGGGCTCCGATCCGGTCACAGGCGGCATAAAGGGCAAAGGTCAGCGCCATCAAAAGGCAAGCCGCGCCCGCGGCCTGATCCATGCGATAGCTGCCCATCAGCTGATAGACGGCAAGCGGCAGGGTCTGGCTGCGGCCATCGGAAAACAGCGAGATGGCGCCCAGATCGCCCATCGAAAAGGCCGCGGCAATCCCCGCGGCAAAGCCCGTCGGCCGGGCCAGCCGGGGCAGGGTGAGGAACCGCAGCCGGGCCAGGCCGCGCAGGTTCAGGCTGTCGGCCAGCCGGTCGTAATCGGCCTGCAGCGCGCGGACCTCGGGCAGAAGCAGGCGCAGCGCAAAGGGCAGGCTGAGCGCGGCATTGGTCAAAAGCGTCACCGGCAGGGCCAGCGCGGTCGGCGCGACGAAGGGCTGGGCGATCAGGAACAGCCCGGTGCCAAGGACGAGCGAGGAGGCCGCCATCGGCAGCATCGCCGCGGGCTCGGCCCAGATGTGGCGCGGCGCGGCCAAAGCCAGCGGCAGCGCCAGCACCATCGTCAGCGCCGCGGCGCCGAGCGCCAGCCAGACCGAGGTGAAAGCCGCCTGCCAGACCTGTGCGGGCAGATCGGCCAGCGCGGGCAGGCCGCGCAGCGCGATGGCTGCCAGAGGCGAGAGCAGGAAGGCTGCGGCGGCACTCAGGATCAGCGCATCCCCGATCCGATGCGGCAGCCCCGGCGCCAGGGGCACCGGCAAGACCCGGTCGAGCCCCGCGCCAAAGCCGGGCGGCAGGGTCAGCCGCGCGGCGATGCCCAGCGCCGCCAGCGCCAGCGCGACCTGCAGCACCGCAAGCGCCGCGGCCCGGCCCGGATCGGCGTCAAAGCGGAAGGCCTGATAGATCGCCACCTCGAGCGTCGAGGCGCGGGGACCGCCGCCCAGCGTCAGCGCGACGGCGAAGGACGAGAGGCACACAAGGAAAATCGCCAGAAAGGCCCCGGGCAGGACGGCGCGCAGCATCCGCGCCTCCAGATGCCTTGCGATGTCCGCCGGGCCAAGACCCAGCGACAGCGCCAGCCGCACCCGCTCGGCCGGGATCGCCTGCCAGCCCTGCAGCAGCATCCGCGTTGCCAGGGGCAGGTTCAGGAACAGATGGCCCAGCACCACCCCCCAGGGCCCATAGATCGACACGCCGGGCAGGTTCAGCGCGTCCAGAGCGCCATTGAGCAGCCCGCGACGGCCGAAGATGGCGAGAAGCCCCATCACCGCGACAAGGGTGGGCAACAGGAACGGCGCCCCAAGCGCGGCGATGAACAGGCCGCGGCCGGGAAAGCGGCGCCGGTGCAGCGCCCGGGCGAGCGGGATCGCCAGCAGGCAGGAGAAAAGCGCCGAGAGCGCGGCCTGCCAGAGCGTGAAGCGCAGGGCCGCAAGATCGGCGGCGCTCAGCGCCGAAAGCCCCCCGGCGCGGATCATCACCGCGCCGAGGGGGGCCAGCACCAGCGCGGCCACCAGGACCGCCGCCGATGCCGCCGGGATCATTTGCCGAAATTCGCGCGCCATTCTTCCAGCGCCGGGCCGCGCAGGGCCTCGGCCTCGGTTTCGGTGTAAAAGAAGGTCTTGGCGGGGCGGGGCAGGGTGGCGAACCCCTCGGGCAGGAAGCCGGGTTTCTCGATCACCGGATAGGACCAGTTCGCCGTGGCGATCATGCCCTGAAACCCGTCCGAGAGGATGTAATCCATGAATTTCTGCGCCAGCTCCGGCTGGTCCGAGGTCTTCAGCTGCGCCGCCAGTTCGGTGTAGAAATAATGCCCCTCGGGGAAGATCGCCGCCGCCTTGCTGTCATCCTGTTCGGCGATGCGGTGATAGGCGGGCGAGGTGGTGAAGGACAGGACCATGTCGGCCTCGCCCTCGGTGAAAAGCCCGTAAGCCTCGGACCAATCCGGCGTCACGGTCAGCACCTTGGGCGCAAGCTTCGCCCAGGCCTCGCCCGCCTTGTCGCCATAGATGTGCTTGACCCACAGAAGCAGCGCGAGCCCGGCGGTGGACGAGCGCGGGTCTTCGAGGGCGATCTTGAAGGCGTCGTCGGGGGCGTCGAGAAGCGCGGCAAAGGATTGCGGCGGGGCGGTCAGTTTCGTCTTGTCATAGACAAAGGCGACCTCGGACCAGTCAAAGGGCAGGAAGGTGTCATCCGCCCAGGCAATCGGCAGGCTCAGCCGCGACAGATCCTGATGATGGGGCGCGAAAAGCCCGGTCGCCCGGGCGCGGGCGGTGATGTCGGTGTTCAGCCCGATCGCCACATCGGCCTCGGTCTTCGCGCCTTCCAGCATCAGCCGCGGCAGCACATCGCCCGCGACGAATTGCAGATCGCAGCCGCAGTCCGCCTCGAAACCCTTTTCGATCGCCGGGCCGGGGCCCCATTCACTGGTGAAGTAATCGGGCGCATAGACGGTGAGGACGGGTTTGTCCCCGGCCAGAACAGGGGTTGCGGCAAGCACGCAACCCGCCAGCATCAGAGCAGTTTTCATCTTTCTCTCCAATGGCGTGACGGGCGGGGTCAGGCCGGGAGAGTGCCCGGATACCTTCCCTCCGCCGGTCTTAACCGGTTCAGGTTCAACGGGTTTGCGAAAACGCATCTCAGCCCCTGACAGAGCACCCCGAGGTGAGACCGGACCATAAGGCCCCGCGCCAAAGCTGCAAGCGAAAACTGTGTTTTGCGGGGGGGGCGCGAGGGGGCGCTACTTTTCGGCCTTCTTCTGCCAGCGCCCGCTTTCCTCGCGCCAGTATTGCGCCGCGGTGCCCGCCCCGGTCAGCGCCTTCCACTGATCGCGGGCGCGGGCGACGGCGGTTTCGTCGCGGCCGTCGAACAGGATCCAGACCCGTTCGGCCGCCGCCACCTCGGCGGGGGTGACCTCGGCGCCGTCGAGCGTCATCACCGCCTGCCGCCCCTCGGGGCGCGGGGAGGTGGTCAAGAGCACGGGTTGCAGCGCATCATGCGGCCCGCCCGCCAGCCCGTGCGGCAGAAAGTCTTCCTCGGGGCCAAGCCAGAGTTTCTGGTCCAGCCAGTCCATCCGCTCGGGGGACACCCCGCGCAATTCCACCCGCCAGCCCTGCGCCAGGGCGCGGGTGAGCAGCGTTTCGACCACCCCTTCGACCGGCGACTGGGTGACGTGATAGAAAAGCGCGGGCATGGGTCAGGCCTCGAACCGGGTGCGGATCAGCCGGTCAAGCGTCATCACCCCCCAGCCGGTCGCGCCCTTGGGCGCCAGCGCACTTTCGCCCGGCGGCAGGGCGACGCCCGCGATGTCGATATGGCACCAGGGCACATCGGGCTTGATGAAGCGCTTCAGAAACGCCGCCGCGGTGATCGCGCCGCCCCAGCGCCCGCCGGAGTTCTTGATATCGGCCAGCCGCGACTTGATCAGCGGATCATAGCCGGGGGTGAGCGGCATCGGCCAGGCACCTTCGCCCTCGGATTTCGCGGCGCTCAGAAGATCGCCCGAAAGCTTGTCGTCATTGCTGAAAATGCCCGCATGATCATGGCCAAGCGCCACGATGATCGCGCCCGTCAGCGTCGCCAGATCGATCACCGCGGCGGGGGCGAAGCGCTCCTGCGCATACCACAGCACATCGGCCAGAACCATCCGCCCCTCGGCATCGGTGTTGACCACCTCGATCGTGTCGCCTTTCAGGCTTTTGACGATATCGCCCGGACGCTGCGCCCGCCCGTCGGGCATGTTTTCCACGAGACCGACCAGACCCACGACATTGGCGCGCGCCTTGCGCAGGGCGAGCGTGCGCATGACGCCCGCCACCACGGCCGCGCCGCCCATGTCCATAGTCATTTCTTCCATGCCCGCCGCGGGCTTGATCGAAATCCCGCCGCTGTCGAAGCAGACCCCCTTGCCGACCAGCGCCAAGGGCGCGGCATCGGGCTCGCCGCCCTGCCAGCGCATCACCACGACCTTCGACGGGCTTTCCGAGCCTTGCCCCACCGCCAGCAGCGCGCGGAAGCCGAGTTTTTCCAGCTCGTCCTCGTCCAGGATCTCGACCTCGAGGCCCAGTTCATGCATCGCCGCCAGCCGGGCGGCGAAATCGTCGGTGGTCAGGATGTTTGCCGGTTCGTTCACCAGATCGCGGGTGAAAAACACGCCTTCGGCCAGCGCGGCATGCGGCGCGGCCTCGGCGGCGACGGTTTCAGGCGCGGAGACCATCATCTCGACCGGGCCGAAGGGCTTTTTCGGCTCGCTCAGGTAGTCGAACCGATAGGCCCGCAGCGCGAGGCCAAAGGAAATGTCGGCCGCCCGCGGATGCGCCTCGGCGATCACCAGCGCGCCTTTTTCCCCCAGCCCCTTGGCGACGGTTGCGCCTGCCTTGCGGGCCTCGGCCACGCTGGCGCGGCGGTCCAGCTTGACCAGCGCCAGCGTCTCGCAGGCCAGCCCGCCCGGAAAGCCGAGATCGAGCGAATCACCCGCCGCCAGCTTGCCCCAGCCCTCGGAGGCCAGCGCCCGCGTCACCGCGCCCCGCGTCAGCCGGTCAAGCTTGCGCCCCAACTGGCCCAGCTTGCCCTCGGGCGGCACGATCAGCGCCAGACGGCCTTCGCGGGGGGCAAGGGCCTCGGCGTCGGAGGCGGTGAAACGAAGGGCGACGGGGTGGATCATGGCAGTCCCTGCGGCTGGTTGGTTCGGCGCAAGCCTATGCGGCGCCACTGCGATTGTATAGCCGCGCGATGATGGGCGGGAAGCTGCGCGACCCCGGGTCTTCGGGCTTTTCCCGGCTGTGATCCCGCGCTAGAGAAGGGCAAACCCCGCGGGAGAGATCCGACCTTGAAACGCCTGGACCGATATCTCCTGTCCCAGCTGATGGCGATTTTCGGATTTTTCGCGCTGGTGCTGGTCTCGGTCTATTGGGTGAACCGGGCGGTGCTGCTGTTCGACAAGCTGATCGGTGACGGCCAGACCGCCTGGGTGGTGCTGGAATTCACCGCGCTGACCCTGCCCAAGGTGATTTCGCTGGTGCTGCCGGTGGCGGCCTTTGCCGCCGTGCTTTACGCGATCAACCGGCTTTCGGGCGAATCCGAACTGGTGGTGATGCAATCGGCGGGGGCAAGCCCGTGGCGGCTGGCGCGGCCGGTCGCCGTTTTCGGGCTGATCGTCGCGGCGCTGATGCTCGCCCTCGTGCATGAGCTGGTCCCCGCCTCGCGCGCAAGGCTGGCCGAGCGGCAGGCGCAGGTGTCGCAAGATGTCACCGCGCGCTTTCTGACCGAGGGCAGCTTCCAGACCCCCACCGCGGGCATCACCGTCTATATCCGCGAGATTTCCGATCTGGGCGAGCTTCTGGACATCTTTCTTTATGATGCCCGCGGCCAGAGAGCCGAGACGATCTATACCGCGGAAAAGGCGCTGATCGTGCCCTCGGAGGCCGGGCCGAAGCTGGTGATGTTCGACGGCACGGCGCAGACGCTGCGGCCCTCGGATGGGTCGCTGGCGCTGACGCGGTTTTCCGATTTCACCTATGATCTGGGCGGTGCGATCGGCACCGGCCTGCGCGGGCGCATCGATTGGGAGGAAGTGCCCAGCCGCGATCTGATCGCGCCGGGGCCGGAGCTGCTGGCCGCGACCGGATCGACGGTGGCGGCGGCGCATCTGGAGCTGAACGACCGGCTGGCGCAGCCCCTGATGGCGCCGGTGGCGGCGCTGATCGCGGCGGCGGCGATGATGCTGGGCGGGTTTTCGCGGCTGGGGCTGTGGCGGCAGATCGGGCTGGCGGTGCTGGCGCTGATCGGGCTGCAGTCGCTGTCGAATGTCGCCACCTCGATGACCCGCGCCGATCCGGCGCTGTGGGCGCTGCATTACATGCCCGCGCTGGCCGGGCTTGCGGGGGTGGCGCTGGCGCTGTCCTGGGCCGGGCGGCGGCGCAAGGCACCGCCCCTGACGGCGGCGGAGGACCGGGCATGACGCTGTCGCTTTATATCGCGCGCCGCTTCGGGCAGGCCTTCCTGATCGTCGCCGGGGCGTTCTGGGGGGTCTTGTTCCTGATCGAGATGGTCGAGCAGATCCGCCGTCTTGACCCCGCCCGCGGCGCGCTTTCGGATGCGGCGCATCTGGCGGCGCTGTCGGTGCCCTCGACGCTTTACACGATCTTTCCGCTGGTCGTGATGCTGTCGGGCGTGGTCGCCTTTCTGGGCCTTGCGCGGTCGTCGGAACTGGTGGTGATCCGCGCCGCCGGGCGCTCGGCCTTGCGGATGCTGCTGGCGCCGGTGACGGTGGCGCTGCTGATCGGCGTCCTGCTGGTCGCGGTCGGCAATCCGATCGTTTCCGCCACCAGCAAGCGCGCCGAGGAGATCGAGGGCCAGCTGCGCGCCGAGGGGCGGCAGACCGTCTCGATCGGCCGCGAGGGGCTGTGGATGCGGCAGGGCACGGCCGATGGCGGGCAGGCGGTGATCCATGCGATGCGCGGCAATGCCGATGCGACGGCGCTTTACCAGGTGACCTTCCTTCTGTTCGACGCCAAGGCCGGGCCGGTGCGCCGGATCGATGCCGCCTCGGCCTGGCTGACGCCCGGCGCCTGGGTGCTGTCAGAGGCGAAGGACTGGCCGCTGGGCCGCTCGACCAACCCCGAACGCGACGCGACGCGGGCACAGACGATCTCGCTGCCCTCGACGCTGACCGCCGAAAGCATCGCCGACAGTTTCGGCGCCCCCTCGGCGATGCCGATCTGGGAATTGCCGGGCTTCATCCGCGCGCTGGAGGCGGCGGGCTTTTCCGCGCGCCGTCACATCGTCTGGCTGCAGGTGGAACTGGCGCAGCCGCTGATGCTGGCCGCGATGGTGCTGGTGGCGGCGGGTTTCACCATGCGTCCGGCGCGGTTCGGCGGCACCGGCGGGCGGGTGATGCTGGCGCTTCTGGCCGGACTTGCGCTATTCTTCCTGCGCAATGTCGCACAGGTTCTGGGAGACAACGGGCAGATCCCCGCCGCGCTGGCGGCCTGGGCGCCGCCGGCCATCGCCCTGATGCTGGCGCTGACGCTGGTTCTGCAGCAGGAGGAGGGATGATGCGCAACCGCCGCTTGCGGAACTGGACGCTGGGTACGGCTCTGGGCTCGGCTCTGGCGCTGACGCTTGCCGTCCCGGCCTGGCCGCAGACCCCGGCTGCCCCCGCCCCCGCGCTGGCGGCGCCGCTTTATTCCGATGCCGCGACGCTGCTCGCCGACCGGATCGAGGTCACCGGCACCGACCGGCTGATCGCCTCGGGCCATGTCAAGGTCTATTGGCACGAGCACCGGCTGACCGCCGAGCGCATCACCTATGACAAGGCCAGCGACCGGCTGGCGATCGAGGGGCCGATCCGGCTGGTGCAGCCGGGGGCGACCGGCTCGGTCGTTCTGGCCGATACCGCCGAGTTGAGCCGCGATCTGCAAAACGGCGTGCTGAGCGGCGCGCGGATGGTGCTGTCGCGCGAATTGCAGCTGGCGGCGAACCGGATGGAGCGGCAGGGCGGCACCCGCACCGTGCTGCGCGAGGTCGTCGCCTCCTCCTGCAAGGTCTGTCTGACCGATCCCGAACCGCTTTGGGAAATCCGCGCCCGCACCATCACCCATGACACCGAAACCCGCCAGCTTCTGTTTGAAAGCGCGCAGTTCCGCGCCATGGGCGTGCCGCTGATCTGGCTGCCGCGGCTGCGCATGCCCGATCCGACGGTGGAACGGATGTCGGGCGTGCTGCGCCCGACGTTGCGCACCACCTCGCTGCTGGGGCCGGGGCTCAAGGTGCCCTATTTCCTGACCTTCGGCCCCTCGGCCGATCTGACGGTGACGCCTTATCTGTCGGCGAATTACACCCGCACGCTGGGGCTGCGCTACCGTCAGGCGCTGCGCAGCGGCAGTTTCGAGATCGAGGGCGCCGCGAGCCGCGATTCCATCCGCGAGGGCAGGACCCGCGGCTATCTCTTTGGCACCGGCACCTTTGCGCTGCCCGCTGATTACACGCTCGGGTTGCAGCTGCGGATGGTCTCGGACCCGTCCTATCTGCTCAATTACGACGTGACCGAGGATGACCGGCTGTGGTCGGGGGTGACGCTGGGGCGGGTGCGCGCCACGGAAATGGTGCAGGCTAAGATCGGCAAGACCCATTCCCTGCGCGAGGGCGAAAGCAACGAGACCGAGCCGATGCGCTCGGCCGATGCGGCCTGGACGCGGGTCTGGCGGCCCGGGCTGATCGGTGGCGAACTCAGCTTCGAGGGCAGCCTGCATGCGCATTGGCGGGCCTCGGATCTGGCGACGGACGGGGCCGATGCCGGTGACGCCGCCGACGGGCGCGACGTGACGCGGCTTTCGGGCGTGGCGGACTGGCGGCGGAACTGGCTTCTGGGCGGCGGCGTGCTGGCGGCGCTGGAAGGCGAGCTGGCGATCGACGCGACGGCGGTGCGTCAGGACCGGGATTTTTCCGGCGAAAGCCTGCGCGCGCTGCCCTCGCTCGGCGTCGAGCTGCGCTGGCCCTGGGTGAAAAGCGAAGGCCGCGCGGCGCAGGTGATCGAGCCGGTCGCGCAGATCATCTGGAGCGGCAAGAGCCTGAAGGAATTGCCCGACGAGGACAGCCTGCTGACCGAATTCGACGAGGGCAACCTGTTCGACTTTTCCCGCTATCCGGGCGGCGACCGGCGCGAACGCGGCACGCGGGCCAATCTCGGGCTCAGCTGGACGCGGCATGATGCCTCGGGCTGGTCCTTGGGGCTGACGGCGGGGCGGGTGATCCGGCTGGATGATCTGGATGATTTCGCGCAGGGCTCCGGGCTTTCGGGCAGCCGGTCCGACTGGCTGATCGCCACGCATCTGAGCACGGCGGGCGGGCTCGTGCTGTCGAACCGGGCGCTGGTCGATGACGATCTGGACTTTGACCGCGACGAATTGCGGCTGGCCTATCTGGGAGAGCGGGCGCAGGTGGCGGCGGGCTATCTGTGGATGCTGGAAACCGAGGCGACGCCGAAAACATCCGAGCTTTTGTTCGAATCCGACTGGCAGCTACGCCGGGGCTGGTCCACCGGTTTCGACACCCGTTACGACCTTGTCGCCGACCGCGCCGCCAAGGCGTCGCTGGGCCTGCAATATTCAAACGAATGCGTCACCGTCGATCTTTCCCTCTCGCGCCGGTTCACGTCCTCCACTAGTGTGGAGCCCGAAACCGACTTCGGCCTGTCGATCTCGCTTGCGGGCTTTGGCGCCGGATCGGGGGGCAACCGGACCGAGCGGGTCTGTCGGCGCTGAGACCGGGCCCGCAGGCGCACGGCCGCGCAAGGAAACGACGAAGAAACGACGAACGGATGACGGAACGAATGATGCGGCATTTTCCCTCGCTTCTCGGATGGGTTCTGACGGCCGGGCTGGCGCTGGGCACCGCCGCGCCGCTGCAGGCGCAGGCGACGGGCGATTTCGCCCCGGCGATCACCGTCAACGGCCTGGCGATCAGCGGCTATGAAATCGCGCAGCGCGCCCGGTTCATGGAACTGCTCGGCGCCACGGGCGACGTGCGCAAGATGGCCGAAGAGGCGCTGATCGACGACCGGCTGCAGGGCTGGAAGGCGCAGAGCCTTGGCATTTCGGTGTCGCGCGAGGCGGTGACCCGCGGCATGGCGGAATTCGCCGCCCGCGCCAATCTGAGCGCCGAAGATTTCCTCAAGGCGCTGGCCGGGGCCGGGGTCGAGGCGCAGACCTATCGCGATTTCGTCACCTCCGGGGTGATCTGGCGCGAGGTGGTCAAGACGACCTATGGCGGCGGCCGGATCCAGATTTCCGATGCCGAGATCGACCGGGCGCTGGCCCATGAGGCGCCGAAGGGCGCCGAGCCCGAGCCGCCGAAGGTGCTGATCTCGGAAATCGTGATCCGCAATTTCCCCGGCCGCGATGCCGAGACCATGGCCAAGGCGCGCAAGGCCGCCGCGGCGAAGACCGAGGCGGAATTTGCCGCGCTGGCAAAAGAGCTGTCCTCGGCGAAAAGCGCGGGGCAGGGCGGGCGGCTGGACTGGATGCCGGTCACCGCGCTGCCGCCCGAAGTGCGCGAAACCGTGCTGGGGCTGCGGCCCGGCCGCGCCTCGGCGCCGGTCGAGACGCCGAATTCGGTGTCGGTCTTCTTCCTGCGCGGTCTGGACGAGGGCGCGCCGCTGACGCCGCAGACCGTGGCCCAGGGCTATGCGACGCTGCTTCTGGGCGCCTCGGGCTCGCCCGAGGCGGCGGGCTGGCGTGCCAAGGCCGAGGCCGATGCGCAGCGCTGCGACGATCTTTATTCGGTGGCGGCGCAGCTGCCGCCCGAGCGGCTGGAGCGGGTCGAGGCGGCGCGGGCCGGGCAGATCCCGGCCGATATCGCGCGGGTCCTGCCGCGGATGGACATCGGCGAGATGACGGTCCTGACCCGCGGCGGCAATGACGTGCTGGTGATGCTGTGCGACCGCGGCCGGGCGATCAACGCGGCGGTGGGCGAGACCGGCCCCTCGCGCGAGGGGACGCGGGATCAGCTGCTGAATGCCCGCGTGGGCGCCCTGGCCGACCGGCTGCTGGCGCAGCTGCGCGCCGAAGCGGTGATCGTGCGGAAATGAGCCTGCGCGCAACCGAGGCGGCGGGGGGCGACCGGCCGGTGATCCTGACCTGCGGCGATCCGTCCGGGGTCGGGCCGGAACTGGCGGTGCGGGCGAGCCAGGCGCTGGGGGCGCGGCTGCCCTTTGTCTGGCTGGGCGATCCGGCGCATCTGCCGCGCGGCGCGGCGGTGCGCGAAATCGACACGCCCGATCAGGCGATGACCCATGCCGGGGCGGCGCTCTGCGTGTTGCCGCATCCGTTCCCCGCGGCGGCGGTGCCGGGGCAACCCGATCCGGCCAATGCGCAAGCGGTGATCGACGTGATCGCGCGCGGCGTCGATCTGGTCACCCGCGGCGCGGGGCTGGCGCTGACCACGGCGCCGATCAACAAGAAGGCGCTGAAGGACGGGGCGGGCTTCGCCTTTCCGGGCCATACCGAATATCTGGCGCATCTGGCGGGCGGCGCGCGGGTGGTGATGATGCTGGCCTCCGACCGGGTCGATCCGCCCTGCCGCGTCGTGCCCGCGACGATCCACATCGCCCTGCGCGAGGTCTTCGACACCTATACGCCCGCGCTTCTGCGCGAGGTGGTGCGGCTGACCGCCGAGGGGCTGCGGCGCGATTTCGGCCTTGAAAATCCGCGCCTTGCGGTGGCGGGGCTGAACCCGCATGCGGGCGAGGGCGGGGCGATGGGGCAGGAAGAAATCGACTGGATCGCCGATGTGGTGGCGGGTCTGCGCGCCGAGGGGCTGGCGGTGACCGGGCCCCTGCCGCCCGACACGATGTTTCACCCCGCGGCGCGGGCGCGCTATGACGCGGCGATCTGCGCCTATCACGATCAGGCGCTCATTCCGATCAAGACGCTGGATTTCGACGGCGGCGTGAATGTGACGCTGGGGCTGCCCTTCGTGCGGACCTCGCCCGATCATGGCACGGCCTATGACATTGCGGGCACCGGCAAGGCCAGCCCGCACAGTCTGATCGCGGCCTTGACGATGGCGGCGAAGATGGGGGCGGCGGGCCGCCGGGGGCTCTGCCCCCGGACCCCCGGGATATTTGAAGCAAGATGAAAAGGAAGGGGACGGGCTTTGGCTGCGATTGACGGGCTGCCGCCCTTGCGCGAGGTGATCGCGACCCATGAGCTGGTGGCGAAGAAGGCTTTGGGGCAGAATTTTCTGCTCGATCTGAATCTGACCGCGAAGATCGCGCGGGCGGCGGGGGATCTGACCGGCTGTGACGTGCTCGAAGTCGGGCCGGGGCCGGGCGGGCTGACGCGCGGGCTTCTGGCCGAGGGCGCGCGGCGCGTGCTGGCGGTGGAGAAGGACAGCCGCTGTCTGCCCGCGCTGGCCGAGATCGCGGCGCATTACCCCGGGCGGCTTGAAGTGATCAACGGCGATGCTTTGGCGGTCGACGTTCTGGCGCATCTGACCCCGCCCATTCGGATCGCGGCGAACCTGCCCTATAACGTCGGGACAGAGCTTCTGATCCGCTGGCTGACCCCCGCGGTCTGGCCGCCGTTCTGGCAAAGCCTGACCTTGATGTTTCAAAAAGAGGTGGCCGAGCGGATCGTGGCGAAGCCCGGCACGGATCATTACGGGCGGCTCGCGCTTTTGGCGCAGTGGCGGGCCGAGGCGAAGATCGTCATGGTGCTGCCGCCCGAGGCCTTTACCCCGGCGCCGAAGGTGCATTCTGCCGTGGTGCATCTGACCGCCTTGCCCGCGCCGCGCTATCCGGCCGATCCGGCGGTGCTCGAACGCGTGGTGGCGGCCGGGTTCAACCAGCGCCGCAAGATGCTGCGATCCAGCCTGAAAGGCGTGCATCCGCGCATCGATGCGCTGCTGGAGGAAGCGGGCATCCCGCCGACCGAGCGGGCCGAGCGGGTGAGCCTGGAGCAGTTCTGCCATCTGGCGCGGCTGGTGGCGGCGGGCTGAGCCGCGATCCCGGTTGCTGAAACGAAAACCGCGCCCGAAGGCGCGGTTTTTTCATTCTGCGGCAGAGCCTTCGGGCGGCGCCTCGGCGGGCCGGTCGGCCTTGGGCTTGTCCGTGCGCGGCTTGCGCGGGGCGCGGCTGCGCGGTTTCGGCGCGGCCTCGGGTTTCGGGGTTTCCGCTTTCGCGGAGGCCGGGGCGGCTTCGGGCGCAGGTTCGGCCGGGGCGGCGGCGGCTTCGACCGGGCGCTGCGCGGGGCTGCGCTTTTCGGGGCGCGGCGGCTCGGGCTGGCGGGTTTCCGGGGTCTCGACGAGGCCCGGCCCGTCATCTTCGGCGGCGGCGGCGAAGAAATCGGGCATCAGCACCGGCGCGCCTTCGTAACGGGGCTGCGGCGCGTCCTCGAAACGGACCGGGTCGGGCTGTTGCGGCTCGCGCGGTTCCCGTTCGGGCCGCTCGCGATAGCCGTTGCCGTTGCCATTGCCGTTCTGGCCGCCCTGCTGCGCGTTGCCGCCGTTCTGGTTGCCGTTTTGCTGGTAATTGCGGCTGCGTTCTTCCTGTTCGCGGGCCAGTTCGCGCTGCGCCTCGCCCAGCATGCGGGTGTAATGTTCCGCATGTTGCAGGAAGTTCTGTTCCGCCACGCGGTCATTGCCCAGCTGCGCGTCGCGCGCCAGCGCCAGATATTTCTCGATGATCTGCTGCGGCGTCCCGCGCACCTTGCCCTCGGGGCCGGAGCTGTCGAAGACCCGGTTGATGATGTTGCCGATGCTGCGCTGGCGGTTCGACTTGTTGCGCGAACGGGACTTGGAGGATCTCATGAGCCTGCGTCTGTTGGACCCTTGCGGGTGGAAGGTCTGGGCCGGACCGGAGTTGGGCGCCCGTCTGACCGGGGTTCGAACCCGGCAGGCATCGCCTGCACCTGGAACCGACCCTGGAAGGAAGCTGACCGGGGGGAGGACGAAAACCAGCCCCTCACGCGACTGCACTAAGCATTTCGGGCGCGGTGGTGCAAGACGGAATCGGGCGCTGCAAGGGAAAAGATCGTGAAAATCTGCCGATTGCGGCGGGAAAACCGCGTTTCGCGTGGCGCGGGGCCGATGCTCAGGGCCGATGCGCCAGCACGACGCGGTCGCGGTGACCAAGGTCTTGCCGCACCTCGACATCCGCGAAGCCCTGCGCCGTCAGCATCGCCGAAACCGCCGCCGCCTGGGTCGGGCCGATCTCCAGCGCGATCCGCCCGCCGGGCTTGAGCCGGGCAAAGGCGCCGAATGCAATGGCGCGATAGGCGCCCAGCCCGTCGCCGCCCGGCGTCAAGGCGGTGTGGGGTTCCCAGTCGCGCACATCGGGGGCCAACTCGGCCATCTCGGCCTCGGTGATATAGGGCGGGTTCGAGACGATCAGGTCAAAGCGCCCCTCGACGCCGTGAAACCAGTCGCCCTGCACGAAATGGGCGCGTTCATACAGGCTGAGCCGTTCGGCGTTTTCCTGGGCCACGGCCAGCGCGGCTTCGGAAATGTCGGTGGCGACGCCCCGGGCCGCGGGCCGTTCGGCCAGAAGGCTGAGCAGGATGCAGCCGGTGCCGGTGCCCAGATCCAGAACCCGCTCGAAGGCGGTTTCAAGCGCCACTTCGACCAGCAATTCGGTTTCCGGCCGCGGATCAAGCGTCGCCCGCGTGACCCGGAATTCGTGTTTCCAGAACGCGCGGTGCCCGGTGATCTGCGCCACCGGCTGACGCGCCTCGCGGGCGGCGAGGCATTTGAGGAACTGCTTGTGGCGGTCTTCGGAGAGTTCGGAATGGATCGACAGGTAAAGCCGCTCCGGCGGCACCTCCATCACATTGGGCGAGCAGGCGGCGGGCATCGGTGGCCGCCCCCCGGATCCCGGCGCCTTCGAGCTGGCGCGTGCCCAACATCAGCGCGATCTGTGCCTTCATTCGTCCATCTCCGCCAGTTTGGCCGCCTGATCATGGGCGACGAGCGCATCAATCACCTCGCCCAGATCGCCCGCCAGGATCTGCGGCAGGGCGTAAAGGGTCAGGTTGATGCGGTGATCGGTCATCCGCCCCTGCGGGAAGTTGTAGGTGCGGATGCGTTCCGAGCGATCGCCCGAGCCGACCTGAGACCGCCGGTTCTCGGCGCGTTCCGTCGCCAGACGCTCGCGTTCGATTTCGTAAAGCCTTGCGCGCAGCACGGCCATCGCATTGGCGCGGTTCTGGTGCTGGCTCTTTTCCGAGGAGGTCACGATGATGCCGGTGGGCAAATGGGTGATGCGGACCGCGGAATCGGTGGTGTTGACGTGCTGTCCGCCCGCGCCCGACGAGCGCATCGTGTCGATGCGGATATCGGCGGCGGGAATGTCGATGTCGACTTCCTCCGCCTCGGGCAGGACGGCGACCGTCGCGGCCGAGGTGTGGATGCGCCCGCCGGCCTCGGTTTCCGGCACGCGCTGCACCCGGTGCACGCCGGATTCGTATTTCAGCCGCGCAAAGACGCCTTCGCCTTCGATCCGGGCCATGGCCTCCTTGACGCCGCCCAGTTCCGTCGCGGTGAATTCCAGCCGCTCGAAGCGCCAACCCATCTTTTCGGCGTGGCGTTCATACATCCGCCACAGGTCATGGGCAAAAAGCGCCGCTTCCTCGCCCCCCGTTCCGGGGCGGATTTCCAGGATCGCCGGGCGGGCATCGGCCGCGTCCTTGGGCAAAAGGGCGAGCCGCAGCGCCTGTTCCATCGCGGGGATGCGGGCTTTCAGCCGCGGCAGCTCTTCCTCTGCCAAGGTCTTCATCTCTGGGTCGGAAAGCCAGCCCTCGGCCTCGGCCAGATCGTCGAGCGACTGGCGATAGGCGGCAATCTCGGTGACGACCGGGCGCAGGTCGCTGTACTCGCGCGAGAGCGTCGCGATCTCCGCGGGCGGCAGGGCCGTGTTCAGCTTCGCTTCGAGAAACTCGAAACGCGCGGTGATCTGGGCAAGTTTGTCGAGCGGAACCATGGGTTCATCTGACCGAGACCGGGCTCTGGGTCAAGGGTGGGCGGGGGTGGGCGGGGATTTCGCCCCGGGGCTGCGCCCGGGGCGACCCGGGCGGGGGCGCTGCCCCGTCGTCCATCGGGCTTGAACCGATGGCGCCGCAATGGACGACCCCCGGCGTATTTTCCCCAAGAAAAAGCAGGGGCGCGCGGCGGATCACGCCGGTTCGGCAGCGCGTCTTTCCATCAGGTCGCGGAAGGCCGGGCGGCTTTGGCAGAGGTCGAGCCAGCCGGAGAGGCGGGGGAATTGCGCCATCAGCCGGGTGTGGGCCTGGGCGTAACGGACAATCTCGGCCATGTTGATGTCGGCCACGGTGAAGCGCCCGCCGACCATGTGGCTATGCGCCGCCAGATGGGTTTCAAGCGCCTTGAACGGGCGGTGCAGCTGCGCCGAGGCGGCGGCGATCTTTGCCTCGCCGTTTTCGGTCGCGGCCTCGCCCCGGGCATAGGCAAAGGAAATGTCGAGCGCGGGATTTTCGATCGCGGTGGCGCCGTAAAGCGCCCATTGCAGCATCTGCGCTTCCTCGCGCAGGTCTTTCGGCGCGAGCGGCCCGCCCGCCTTTTTCGCCATGTAAAGATTGATCGCCAGCGATTCCGACAGCACCAGCCCCGCATCCTCCATCACCGGGATCGCGCCCGCGGGCGAAAGCTTGAGAAATTCCGGCGTGCGGGTGTTGAAGGGGGCCTCGGGGTGGGCGGGGTCGATCCCCTGGGCTTCCAGCCGATAGGCCTGAATGACGGGCTTCAGATGCCAGTCGAGCCCCAGTTCCGTCGCCGCCCAGATGTTGCGCGTCGCGCGCGAACGATACATGCCGTAAAGTGTGATCATCGGTCCCTCCTGTTTTGCCCATGCTGCGCCGGGATCGGGGCAGAGGGAAGGCGGAAAATGCAACTGCCGGATGACGGTTTCTTGACACGCATCAAGGCGATTTTCACCTTTGTCTGCCACGCTTGAGCGGTCAGCAGGGAGGGGTTCGGATGGAAGATCATGTCACCTTGGGGGGGCAACAGGCCGTTGCCGAACCGTCGCAGGCCGAGGAGGTTTCCCCGGCCGGGCCCGCGCCCGAAGCGCTGCCCGAGCCGGCCGCGGGCGAAAGCGCCGCGCTGAGCGGGCCGCAGGAATTTCCGACGCTGGAGGCCGCCACCGTCCGCAAGACCTTTGAAAGCGGCAGATATCCCTATCCGCACCGGCTTGGCCGCGTGGCCTATGAGCGGGAAAAGGCGCTGTTGCAGGCCGAACTGCTCAAGGTGCAGCGCTGGGCGCAGGAGACGGGCGAGAAATTCGTCATCCTGTTCGAGGGCCGCGACGCCGCGGGCAAGGGCGGCACGATCAAGCGCTATACCGAACATCTGAACCCGCGCTTTGCCCGGGTGGTGGCGCTGAACAAGCCCTCGGACGAGGAACGCGGGCAGTGGTATTTCCAGCGCTATGTCCGCTGGCTGCCCACCGCGGGGGAAATGGTGTTTTACGACCGCAGCTGGTACAACCGCGCCGGGGTCGAACGGGTGATGGGCTTTTGCACCCCCACCGAATATCTGGAATTCATGCGCCAGGCGCCCGAATTCGAACGCATGCTGGTGCGCTCGGGCATCCGGCTTTACAAATACTGGTTCTCCGTCTCGCGCGAGGAGCAGCGGCGGCGCTTCACCGAACGCGCCACCGATCCGCTCAAGCGCTGGAAGCTTTCGCCGATCGACATGGCCAGCCTTGATAAATGGGACGATTACACCGAGGCGAAGGAGGCGATGTTCTTTTACACCGACACCGCCGATGCGCCCTGGGTGATCATCAAGTCGAATGACAAGAAGCGGGCGCGGCTGAACTGCATGAAGCATTTCCTGTCCTCGCTCGACTATCCCGACAAGGATCCGGCGATCGTCACGCCCCCCGATCCGCTGATCGTCGGCCATGCCAGCCATGTCGTGCATGGCGCGGCGCATATTCTGGCCAGCGCGCAGCATCCCGAGCGGCGCGGCCCTGCGACACGGGCGAAACCGTGAAGTCCCTTGCGTGACCCCCGGCCCCGGCCCATCTTGGCACGGGGCAACGGGGGATCGGCCATGTGGGACGAACGGTTTTCGGGCGAGGGATATTTCTACGGCACCGAACCGGCGCGGTTCGTTGCGGCGCAGGCCTGGCGGCTGGCGCAGGGCGCGCAGGTGCTCTCGGTCGCCGAGGGCGAGGGCCGCAATGCGGTGAGGCTGGCCGCACAGGGGCTGTGCATCCATGCGCTGGACGGCTCTGCCCCGGCGCTGGCCAAGGCGCAGAAACTTGCTGCCGCGCGGGGGGTGAGCCTGAGCACCGAAAAGGCCGATCTGGCCCGCTTCATCTGGCCCGTCGCCGCCTATGACGCGGTCTTCGGCGTCTTCATCCAATTCGCCCCGCCCGCGCTGCGCAGCGCGATCTTTCGCGGCATGGCATCGGCGCTCAAACCCGGCGGGCTTTTGTTTTTGCACGGTTTTTCGGTGCGGCAATTGGCCAATGCCTCGGGCGGGCCGAAAGATGCGGCGCAGCTTTGGACGCTGGATCTGTTGCGCGCGGCCTTTCCCGGCTGGGAGATCCGGCATCAGGCCGATTACGACGCCGTTCTGGCCGAGGGCCCCGGGCACAGCGGCAAGGCGGCGCTGATCGACCTGGTCGCGGTCAAGCCGGCAAGATGATGCCAACTGTGACCTCGTCACAGACAATTTATTGCGCCCGGCATAGACGGAACCGTGCTTGTCGTGCGTTTAGTAGGCTCGATGCACTGACCCCAACCCTTTCAGGAGATGACGCATGCGCAAAATCCTTCTCGCTCTTCCGGTGGCGGCCCTTGTTCTGGGCTCGGCCGCCTATGCCGCTGATACCAAAGAAGTTCTTGAAGCCCGTGAGGCCTATTTCAAGTCGCTTGGCGGCTCGATGAAGGCGATGACGGGCGTGGCCAAGGCCTTTGATGCCGAAGCCGCGAAGGCCGAAGCGGCCAAGCTTGAAAAGATCCTGGCGACCGATGTCGCGCCGCTGTTCCCGGCGGGCACCTCGAGCACCGATCTGCCCGGCCAGACCGAAGCCAAGGCGGCGATCTGGGCGAACATGGACGATTTCGGCGCCAAGGGCAAAGCGATGCACGAAGCCGGTGGCGCGGTGATCGCGGCGGCCAATGCCGGGGACGGCGCGGCCTTCGGCGCGGCGCTGCAAAAGCTGGGCGGCACCTGCAAGGCCTGCCACGACGACTATCGCGAAGAAGACTGATCTTCCCGGGGCGGGGAAACCCCCGCCCCCTTTTCCTTTCCGTTGAAGGTGTAGTCCGATGACCGATGTGACCGATGCCGCCGCCGGGCGCCGCCCGATGATCTGGGATCCGCTGGTGCGGGTGTTTCACTGGACGCTGATGATCTGCGTCGTCGGGGCCTGGATTCTGGGCGAATTCGGCCCGGATATCATGACGCTGCATTTCTGGCTGGGCTATGCGGTGGGCGGCCTTCTGCTGATCCGCATCCTGTGGGGCCTTGTCGGTCCGCGCACGGCGCGGTTTGCCACTTTCGTCACCGGGCCGGGGCCGGTTCTGCGCTATGCCCTGACGCTGCCGAGCCGGAAGCCGAGCCATACGCCCGGCCACAATCCGCTGGGCGGCTGGGCGGTCGTGGCGATGCTGGTCCTGCTGGGCCTGCAGGTCCTGACCGGGCTGTTCGTCGGCACCGATGATTACGTGAACATGGGGCCGCTGTCGGGCTATGTGTCCGAAGACGTGAACAAGCTGGTGCTGGGCTGGCACAAGACCTTTGCGCCGCTCATTCTGGCGCTGGTCGGGCTGCATGTGGCGGCGATCTTCTTCTACCGGCTCTGGAAGCGCGAGGACCTGATCACCCCGATGATCACCGGGCGTCGCCCCGACTGAGCCATATGGACGGCGGCCGGGTTTTGCGCTAACCTGCGGGGATGACACAGGTTAACTCTCCCGCAGGGCAATCCGGCCTTGCCGCCAATCTCCGCGCCACTCTGGTTCTGGGCCTGCCGATGATCGGCTCCAACGTTGCCCAGATGGCGCTTCACATCACCGATACGATCATGCTGGGCTGGTACGGGGTCGCCGAACTGGCCTCGGTCGTGCTGGGATCGTCGTTCTTCTTTTTCCTGTTCATCCTTGGCTCCGGCTTTTCCTATGCGCTGATGGGGCGGATTTCCGCGGCCCTTGGCGCAGGCAATGCCACCCAGCTGCGCCGCGACACAAGGATGGGGCTTTGGGTCTCGATCGGCTACGGGCTGGTCGCGATGCCGGTGATGTTCGCCGCCACGCCGATCCTGCGCGTGCTGGGGCAGGACCCGCATCTGACCGCGCTCGCCGCGCAATTCCTGAACATCGCCGCTTTCGGGCTGGTGCCCGCGCTGGTCGTGGCGGTGCTGCGCGCCTATCTGGGGGCGCAACATCGCGCGCAGGTGGTGATGTGGATCACCGTTCTGGGCGTGGGCGTCAACATCCTGGGCAACTGGGCCTTTGTCTTCGGCCATTTCGGCGCGCCCGAGATGGGCGTGCGGGGGGCGGCGCTGTCTTCGGTGCTGGTGCAGGCGGTCTCGGCGCTGCTGCTGGCCGCCTATGCCGCCTGGCATCCGAAGCTGCGGCAGATCCAGCTTTTCACCCGGTTCTGGCGCCCGGATTGGGAGGCGATGCGCGCCGTCGTGCGTCTGGGCCTGCCCGCCGGGCTGACGCATCTGTCCGAGGCCGGGCTGTTTCAGGCCTCGGCGCTGATGATGGGCTGGCTGGGCACGGTGCAGCTGGCGGCGCATGGGATCGCGCTTGAACTCGCCTCGCTGACCTTCATGATCCACATGGGGCTGTCGAATGCGGCCACCGTCCGGGCGGGCCATGCCTATGGCGCCGCCGATCCCGCGCGGCTGCGGGCGGGCGCCAAGGCCGCGGTGCTGATGTCGGGGGTCTTTGCCGGTCTGACGATCGCGGTCTTTCTGGCGATGCCGGAAACGCTGATCGGGCTGTTTCTGGACCGCACCAAGCCCGAGGCGGCCGAGATTCTGGTCTTTGGCGCGCATCTTCTGGCCGTGGCGGGGCTGTTCCAGCTCTTCGACGCGGCGCAGGTGATGGCGCTGGGCCTGCTGCGCGGCGTGCATGATACCCGGGTGCCGATGGTGATCGCCACGATCAGCTATTGGCTGGTCGGCGTGCCCGCCAGCTACATCCTCGCCTTCCGCTTCGATCTGGGCGGGGTGGGGCTGTGGCTGGGTCTGGTGATCGGGCTGGCCTGTGTCGGCATCACGCTGATGGTGCGGTTCTGGCGCGGCCCCTGGCTTAACGGAACGCCCGCAGATAGTGGCCTTCGTAAAGCCGCTTGAGCCAGTGCAGCGGTTTCAGCGCGGGCAGGACCAGATTGATCTTGCCGCGCCGGAACACCAACCGGCCGCTGTCCAGACTGTCCATGATGCAGATGAGTTCAGGCAGGAACGGGGTCGCCGGTTCCAGGCCCTTTTCGATGGCGGCGATGTTGGCGGCGATCGCCTGCGCCTGCAGATCGGCCTGATGCGCCTGTTTCGCCAGCCAGTCCGGCCCGGGATAGGATCCGGCATCCCCCGCCACCCAGACGCCCGGCTTGCCGGTGACGCGGCAGAACGCATCGGCCAGGATCATCTTGCCCGGCGAGAGCGGCAGATCGGTGTCCTCGAACCAGGAAAGCCCGGTCAGACCCGGCTGGAACAGGATCAGATCGGCCGGGATTTCGCCCGCCTCGGTCACCACCTTGTCGGGCTCGATCCGCACCATCTTGTGTCCCAGATGCGTTTCGATGCCGCGCCGTTTCATCTCGGCCAGAATGCCGTCGACCGCCTTTTCGCCCAGCCGCTGCCCGGGCCGGTCCGAGGGCGAGAAAAACATCAGTTTGAAGCGGTCCCGGCGCATCTGCCGGCGCAGCAGCGTGTCGAGGATGAACAGGTATTCGAACATCGGCCCGCCGCGGATCGCGCCGGGTTCATTCGGGTTCGTGGCCATGCCGATGGCGATGGTGCCGCCCTCAAGCGCATGAAAGCGTTCGGAAATCGCCTGCGCCGGGGCAAGCCCCTCGCAGGGGATGAGCGCATGCTCGATCCCCGGCAGCTTGCGCAGGAACCGCGCCCCGGTGGCGATGATCAGGTGATCGGCGGAAATCACCTGCCCGTCCAGGGTGGTGACGCTGCGCGCGCCCGCATCCAGCGTGGTGACCGCGGTCTGCAGGAACCGCACCTTGTGGCGGGCGAGGAACGGGGCCAGCGGGATCTGCAGCTCTTCCACCTCGCGCAGACCGGAGGGGATCCAGATCGCCGAGGGCAGGTAATGCAGGCTGTCGCGCGGGGAAATCAGGGTGATCTCGGCCGTCACGCCGCGCTTGCGCAGGCAGCGCACCGCGGTCAGCGCCGCAAAGCCCGAGCCGAGGACGACGATATGGGTCATGGGGGCTTCCTTACATTCCGTTTTGTGAATGCAAGGCTAGCGCAGCGCCGCCCGTTCAGGCAAGCAAAACCGGCTCACGTCTCCGTGTCAGCCTCGGGACCGGCTTTCATCATCCGCTCGGCCTTCTTGCGCACCAGAACCGTGCGCAGGTCGTGCATCGCCAGAAGCAGCGCATCGGTGACCTCTTCCAGCTGTGCCTCGGTCGCCTTGGCCTGCACCCATTGCGTCGTCAGGTTCAGGTGATCGACGGTGCGCAGGATGTCATCGACATCCCGCGCGGCCAGGGTGGCGATGCGCTTCGCCATCCAGGCCTCGATCTCGCGCAGGTCGGCGGGCGTCAGCTTGCGGTCGCCCTGCGGCTTGATCTCGCCGTTCTTGACGTTGACGACGGCGATCTGCTCCATTTCGATCCGGCGCTGGCGGTTTTCGGTATCAACCCGAAACACCGCCGCGCCATTGTCGCGGATACGGAAATAATACTCGGGCAGATCCCCGGCCATCGCACACTCCCAGGGCCGGTCCGGCCTTACTTCAGCCCCTCGCAGAAGGACTTGATCCGCGCGCAGGCATCGACCAGCGCCGCGTCCGAGGTAGCGTAGCTGATGCGGAACGCGGGCGAAAGGCCGAAGGCCGCGCCGAAGACGACGGCCACCCCGGTTTCCTCCAGCAGCGCCGTGGCAAAGGTCTCGTCATCGGTGATCTTGACCCCCGCCGCCGAGGTCTTGCCGATCAGCCCGGCGATCGAGGGATAGACGTAGAACGCCCCCTCGGGCACGGGGCAGCTGATGCCGGGGCAGGTGTTCAGCGCCGCCACCACCAGATCGCGGCGGCGCTCGAACGCGACGCGGCTTTCGGTGATGTAATCCTGCGGTCCGTTCAGCGCGGCGACGGCGGCATATTGGCTGATCGAACAGGGGTTCGAGGTCGATTGCGACTGCACCTTGGCCATCGCCTTGATCAGCACCTCGGGCCCGCCCGCATAACCGATCCGCCAGCCGGTCATCGCATAGGCTTTCGAGACGCCGTTGCAGGTCAGCGTGCGGTCGTAAAGCCCGGGCTCGACCTGCGCGGGGGTGGTGAATTCGAACCCGCCGAACACCAGATGTTCGTACATGTCATCGGACATCACCCAGACATGGGGGTGACGCAGCAGCACATCGGTCAGCGCCTTGAGTTCATCGCGGGTGTAGGCCGCGCCCGAGGGGTTCGAGGGCGAGTTGAAGATCACCCATTTCGTCTGCGGCGTGATCGCGGCTTCCAGCGCCTCGGCGCTGATCTTGTAGCCCGCTTCCATCCGCCCCTCGACAAAGACCGGGGTGCCGCCCGCCAGCAGAACCATGTCCGGATAGCTGACCCAATAGGGCGCGGGGATGATCACCTCGTCGCCCGGGTTCAGCGTGGCCACCAGCGCATTGTAAAGCACCTGCTTGCCGCCCGAGGCGACAGTGATCTGGCTCGGCTTGTAGCTGAGCCCGTTTTCGCGTTCGAACTTGGCGCAGATGGCTTTCTTCAGCTCGGGGATGCCATCGACGGCGGTGTATTTGGTGCGTCCCGCCTCGATCGCCGCAACCGCCGCCGCCTTGATATGGGCGGGGGTGTCGAAATCGGGCTCGCCCGCGCCAAGGCCGATCACGTCGCGCCCGGCCTCGGCCAGTTCGCGCGCCTTGTTGGTCACCGCGATGGTGGGCGAGGGTTTCACGCGCGCAAGCGTATCGGACAAAAAGGCCATGGCGGGCTCCTGTTCTGGGTCGCCCCTCCTTCACGCGCGCGGGCGCAGGCGTTCAAGGAAAACGCAGTTGACGGGCGGGGTTGGCGGGTGCAAGGCAGGGGCAGGCACGGCAAGGAAGGTGGATCATGAGCGAAACGCACGAAGCCCGGATCAAGCGGATGAAGATGCGCAGCTGGCGCCGCGGCATCCGCGAGATGGACCTGATTCTGGGGCCCTATGCCGATGCGAAGCTTGAAGGATTCGATACCGCGCAGCTCGATCTGTTCGATACGCTTCTGGAAGAAAATGACCAGGATCTGTACCCCTGGTTTTCGGGGGCGCAGCCCTGCCCGCCACAATATGTTGATTTGTTTGCGGAAATCGCCACCTTCATGCAGGGCAAGCTGGCGCGGGGCTGAGGCGCTATCTTGCAGAAATTGTGACGAATTTCCGAAACTTCGTCTGGGTTTAACCGTATTTTCGGGTTTTGCCGCCAAGGTGGCCTCAGGAAGCGAGGCTGGCGGAGAACCGAATGTCATTTCAAACCCCGATGAAAGCGCCCGGAACGGAAGAAGGCGCCTCTCCCGGTATCATGTCCTGCTATCTGGACAGTCTGTCTCTGGTCGAGCGTCTGCATCGTCTGCTTTTGGACGTGATCAAGGACGAATTCGAACGGCTGGGGATTTTGGAAATCAACCCTGTGCAAGCGCTTTTGCTGTTCAACATCGGCGAGAACGAGGTGACGGCGGGCGAGTTGAAGACGCGCGGCTACTATCAGGGCTCGAATGTCAGCTACAATCTGAAGAAGCTGGTCGAATGCGGTTACATGCATCACCAGCGCTGCGAGATCGACCGCCGTTCGGTGCGGGTGAAGCTGACCGCGAAGGGGGTCGATCTGCGCGAACGGGTCACGGCGCTTTTTGAACGCCATGCCAAGGGCATGGATGCGCGCAACGTGATCACGCTTGACGCGATGGACGAGATGAACCGCACCCTGCGCCGGATGGAGCGCTACGGGTCGGATCAGATCCGCTACATCTACTGAGGACTGACGCAGCGACAGGCTGCATCGCGCCGCTTGCCCCCGGGGCAGGCGGCGTGCTTTCCTTTGCGGGTCCGTCAGGCGCCAGGCGCCGGAGCTTGGGAGGGGATCATGCGGCGGTTTCTGCGCATCTTTTGGCGCGTTCTTCTGGTTCTGCTCGTCCTTGGCGCGGCGGCGGCCTATGTGAAACGCGCCGACATCGCCCGGCTGATGGCGGTGCAGACCTTGTTCGACGAGGGGCGGATCGTCGCGAATTTCTCGCAGATGGACCGGCTTTTCCATTCCCGCGTGCTTGACCGCGGCCCCGGGCCGGTCTCGGCCCTGCCGATGGGCGTGCCGGAAACGCTGTCCCCCGCGGCCGAGGCCTGGGTGAAGCGCCGTGCGGTCACCGCGCTGGTCATCCTGCGTGACGGGCAGATCACCTATGAAAACTACTATCAGGGCACAGGGCCCGAGGATCTGCGGATCAGCTGGTCGATGGCGAAATCGGTGCTTTCGGCGCTGTTCGGGACGCTGGTGGCGGAAGGGGCGATCCCCGATCTGGGCGCGCAGGTGGTGGATGTCGTGCCTGCGCTGAAGGGCTCGGCCTATGACGGTGTCCGCATCCATGACGTGCTGACGATGACCTCGGGCGTGCATTTCGATGAAGATTACATGAAATTTTCCTCCGACATCAACCGGATGGGCCGGGTTCTGGCGCTGGGTGGCTCGATGGACGGCTTTGCCGCCTCGCTGAAGACCCGCGACACCGCGCCGGGCAGCCACATGCATTACGTCTCGGTCGACACGCATGTTCTGGGGATGGTGATCAAGGGCGCGACCGGGCGCGATCCGGTCGATCTGATGGCGGAACGGATCATCGCGCCGATGGGGCTCGAGGCGAGCCCGGTGATGCTGACCGATGGCGAGGGGACGGGTTTCGTGCTGGGCGGGCTCAATCTGCGCACGCGCGATTATGCGCGCATCGGGCAGATGTTCCTGCAAGGCGGTTTCTGGAACGGGCGCCAGATCGTGCCCGCCGATTGGGTCGCGGCCTCGACCGCGCATCAGGCGGCGGATGGGGCGGGATACGGCTATCAATGGTGGGTGCCGAAAGACAATGCCGCGTTCGGCAACGACTACATGGCGCAGGGCATCTACGGGCAGTTCCTCTACATCAACCCCGCCCGCAAGGTGGTCATCGCGGTCAATGCCGCCGATCTGGGCTTTGCCGCGCCGGGGGTGACCGATGAAAACCTTGCGATGTTCCGGCAACTGGCGCAGGCTCAACCCTGAAAGGGGGATCGCATGGAAATGGAACCTTCGGTCAATGTGCTGGGCGGGCCGCTTGAGGCCTGTTCGATGGCGCCGAAGACCGGCTTTTTTCGCGACGGGCATTGCAACACCTGCTGGGAGGATCGCGGGCTGCATTCGGTCTGCGCGGTGATGACGGCGGAGTTTCTGGCCTGGTCGGCCTATGTCGGCAATGACCTGTCCACGCCGCGGCCCGAGCATGATTTCCCGGGGCTGAAGCCCGGGGATCGCTGGTGCCTCTGCGCCAGCCGCTTCCTGCAGGCGCATGAGGAGGGCTGCGCCCCCGAGATCCGGCTGGAGGCCACGCATCGCCGCACGCTGGAACTGGTGCCGCTCGAGGTCTTGCGGCTTTACGCGATCTGATCGCTGACCGGCGTCCAGATCACGTCATCGATCCGCGGCGCCGAGGTGGCGAGCATGACCAGCCGGTCAAAGCCCATCGCGATGCCGCTGGCCGCGGGCATCTGCGCAAGGGCTGCCAGAAAATCCTCGTCGATCGGGTAGCGCTCGCCATAGATGCGGGCTTTCTCGTCCATCTCGGCCTGAAACCGCAGCCGCTGTTCGGCCGCGTTCGTCAATTCGCCAAAGCCGTTCGCCAGCTCCACCCCGCAGGCGTAAAGCTCGAAGCGCTCGGCGACGCGGGGATCATCGGGGGCGGGACGGGCCAGCGCGGCCTCGGCCACCGGATAACGATCCAGAATCGTCGCGCGACCATGGCCCAGATGCGGTTCGACCTTTTCCACAAGAACCTTGGAGAGCATCAGCGACCAGGTATCCTCGTCGCCGACCTTGATCCCGGCGGCGCGTGCCTGGGCGCGCAGCCCCTCGGCGTCGGTGCTGCCATCGGCGCCGCAAGTGGCCAGAAGGTCGATGCCAGCATGGCGCAAGAACGCCTCGGCCACCGAAAGCCGTTCGGGCGCGGCAAAGGGGTCGCATGCGTGGCCCTTGTAGCGCAGAACGCTGCTGCCCGCCGCTTCGGCGGCCAGACGCAGGAAATCGGCGCAGTCCTGCATCAGCACGGAGTAGTCCTCGCCGACCCGATACCATTCCAGCATGGTGAATTCGGGCGAATGCAGCGGTCCCCGTTCGCGGTTGCGCCAGACATGGGCAAAGGCGGCGATCCGGGTTTCGCCCGCCGCCAGCAGTTTTTTCATCGCGAATTCGGGGCTGGTGTGCAGATACATCGGCACGCCCGCGCCATCATTGCCGATGGCGGTGGTGGCGAAACCATGCAGATGCGCCTCGTTGCCGGGGCTCACTTGCAGCGCCACCGGATCGACTTCAAGGAAGGCGTGATCGGTCAGCCAGCCGCGCAAAGCGGCCTGAATGCGGGCGCGCGCCAGAAGCGCCGGGCGGCGATCGGCGTGACGAGAGGGGCTCCACCAGGGCGTTTGGCTCATTTTCGGGGCTTTTGCTGGAAATACGGCTCGCGATGGTTTAGGCGCTTCGCCATCCGGGCGCCAGAGCCTGTCTTAGACCCCATTCAAGGAACCACACATGGCCAAAGTCATCGCCTCTTCGCTGCGCAAGGGCAACGTCGTCGACATGGACGGCGTGCTGTACATCGTGCTGACCGCCGAAAACATCCACCCGGGCAAGGGCAACTCGGTGACGCAGGTCGAGATGCGCCGGATTTCGGACGGGGTGAAGGTGTCGGAACGCTGGCGCACCGTCGACAGCGTGGAAAAGGCGCATGTCGATGAGAACGAATTCGACTTCCTCTATGAGGATGGCGAGGGCTTCCACTTCATGAACCCCGAGACCTACGACCAGATCACCGTGTCGGAAGATGTGGTGGGCGATGCCAAGGTGCACCTGCGCGACGGTATCCGGGTCTGGCTGCTGACGCATGAAGGCGTGGCGCTGTCGATCGAACTGCCGCAAAAGGTCACCGTCGAGGTCGAAGAGACCGAGCCGGTGGTGAAGGGGCAGACCGCGTCCTCCTCCTACAAGCCCGCGATGTGCACCGGCGGGATCCGCGTGATGGTGCCGCCGCATATCGGCGTGGGCACGAAGATCATCATCAATACCGCCGACACCTCCTATGTGGAGCGCGCCAAGGAGTGATCCTTCGGATCAGCGACGACCCTCAGGCACCCTCCGGGGTGCCTTTTGGTTTGGGGGCGTGGGTCCGGCCGGGACTTTGCCCGATTTGGCCCGTGACAAATCGGGCCGCGCCTGCCTGCCCGTGGCAGGCGCGTTTCCGCGCCAGCCCAGTCAGGCGCGGCCCGATTTTCAACCCTCAGTCTTGCGTCTGGCCCCTTGCCCTGCGGCTTGCGCCTTCGGGCAATCGTCCCGCGCGGTCTGCCACTGGCAGACCGCCGTTGCGGGCCGACATGCAAAAGGCCGGGGAACCCCCCGGCCTTTTGCTGCATTCGGTTGTGCTCAGATCTTTTTCAGCCGGATCACCACATCGACGCGGCTGACCTCGGTCCCTTCGGGGGCCTTCGGCACGCGCACAAGTTCCAGTTCCTCGACCGGGGCGTCAGAGATCCGGTTCTCGCCCTCCCAGAAGAAATGCGGGTGGTCGTCCATGCGGGTGTCGAAATAGCTGCGCCCGGCATCGACGGTGATTTCATGCATGATCCCCGCCTCGCAAAAGGCGCGCAAAGTGTTGTAGACGGTGGCGAGCGAGACCTTTTCCCCGGCGTCGCGGGCGGCGGCATAAAGCCCCTCGGCGGTCACATGCCGGTTCATCCCGTCGCCGACCAGAAGCGACGCCAAGGACATCCGCTGCCGGGTCGGCCGCAGCCCGCCCGCGGCAAGCCAGCGCAGTCCACGTTCCTGAGCCATCGTCTTCATGATCGAAAACCCTTTTTTCCTGTAACTATTATAAGTTGAACCGGCATCGCATTCAACGGGATTCTGACGCACCCCCGGGGGCGGGGGCGGGCCTTGCACCTTCGGGCGGGGGGGTGTTAGAGGAAGGGGGACAAGACCTTGGGGGGAAACGCCGATGTCACTCTATCCGACAAGCTTCGGCAAGGACGATCTGCTCAAATGTGCGCGAGGCGAGCTGTTCGGGCCGGGCAATGCCCAGCTTCCGGCGCCGCCGATGCTGATGATGGACCGCATCACCGAGATTTCGGAAGACGGCGGGCTGCATGGCAAGGGCCATGTGGTGGCCGAATTCGACATCACGCCCGATCTGTGGTTCTTTGACTGCCACTTTCCGGGCAATCCGATCATGCCGGGCTGCCTTGGCCTTGACGGGCTGTGGCAGCTGACCGGCTTCAACCTGGGCTGGCGCGGCTGGCCGGGGCGGGGCTATGCGCTGGGCGTGGGCGAGGTGAAGCTGACCGGCATGGTCCGCCCCGACCGCAAGATGCTGACCTACAAGGTCGATTTCACCAAGGCCCTGCAGACCCGGCGTCTGACCATGGGCGTCGCCGACGGCATCGTCGAGGCCGACGGCGAAGTGATCTATGTCGTCAAGGACATGAAAGTGGCTCTCTCCGAGAGCTGAGCGAAGAAGGACAGGAGGCCCCCATGCGGCGCGTCGTCATCACCGGGCTGGGCATCGTCAGCCCCATCGGCAACTCTGCCGAAGAGGTTTCGGCCAGCCTGCGGGCCGGTCGCTCGGGCATCGTCTTTGCCCCCGAATATGCCGAACGCGGTTTCCGCAGCCAGATCCATGGCGCGCCGCAGATCGTGCTGGAAGACCATATCGACAAGCGCAACCTGCGCTTCATGGGCCGCGGCGCCGCCTACAACTTCCTGTCGATGGAACAGGCGATCCGCGATTCGGGGCTTGAGGAAAGCGACATCTCGAACCCGCGCACCGGGCTGATCATGGGCTCGGGCGGGCCCTCGACCTCGAACTTCTTCGAGGCGCATCAGACCGTGCTGCAAAAGGGCGCGCCCAAGCGCATGGGGCCGTTCATGGTGACGCGCTGCATGTCGTCGACGAACTCGGCCTGTCTGGCGACGCCCTTCAAGATCAAGGGCGTGAACTATTCGATCACCTCGGCCTGCTCGACCTCGGCGCATTGCATCGGCAACGCGGCCGAACTGATCCAGATGGGCAAGCAGGACATCATCTTCGCCGGCGGCGGCGAGGAACTGGACTGGACGCTGTCGTGCCTCTTTGACGCGATGGGCGCGATGTCGTCGAAATACAACGACACGCCGACCACCGCGGCCCGCGCCTTCGACGCGACCCGCGACGGCTTTGTCATCGCGGGCGGCGGCGGCGTGCTGGTTCTGGAGGAACTCGAACATGCGAAAGCCCGTGGCGCGAAGATCTATGCCGAAGTGACCGGCTACGGCGCGACTTCGGACGGCTATGACATGGTCGCCCCCTCGGGCGAGGGCGGCGAACGCTCGATGCGGCTGGCGCTGGGCACGCTGCCCGAAGGCCGCCAGATCACCTATATCAACGCGCATGGCACCTCGACCCCCGCGGGCGACGTGACCGAGGTCGAGGCCGTCCGCCGCGTCTTCGGCGCGGGCAAGGTGCCGCCGATCTCGTCCACGAAATCGCTGACCGGCCACAGCCTCGGCGCGACCGGCGTGCATGAGGCGATCTATTGCCTTTTGATGATGCAGGGCAAATTCATCACCGCTTCCGCAAACGTCACCGAGCTGGATCCCGCGATCAAGCCCGAGGAAATCGCCACCAAGCTGGTCGAAAACGTCGAGTTCGACTCGGTTCTGTCGAACAGCTTCGGCTTTGGCGGCACCAATGCGACGCTGGTGATGAGCGCTTACAAGGGCTGAGTCTGATGGCTGATCTGATGAAGGGAAAACGCGGCCTCGTCATGGGCGTGGCCAACGAGCGCTCGATCGCCTGGGGCATCGCCTCGGCGCTTGCGGCCGAGGGGGCAGAGCTGGCCTTTTCCTATCAGGGCGAGGCCTTCGGCAAGCGCGTCGAGCCGCTGGCGGCTTCGGTGGGCTCAAGCTTCCTGGTCGATGTCGACGTGAACGACGATGCCTCGCTCGATGCCGCGTTCCAGCGGCTCAAGGACGAATGGGGCACGATCGACTTCGTCATCCATGCCATCGCCTATTCCGACAAGAACGAGCTGGCGGGGCGGTTCATCCACACCACGCGCGACAACTTCAAGAACAGCCTGGCGATTTCCTGCTACAGCTTCATCGACATCGCCCGGCGCGCGTCGGAACTGATGCCGAATGGCGGCAGCCTGATCACGCTGACCTATGGCGGCTCGAACCGGGTGACGCCGTTTTACAACGTCATGGGCGTGGCCAAGGCGGCGCTGGAATCGGCCGTGCGCTATCTGGCGAATGACCTTGGCCCGCAAGGCATCCGCGTCAATGCGATCAGCCCCGGGCCGATGAAGACGCTGGCGGGTGCGGCCATCGGCGGCGCGCGGAAAACCTTCCGCCACACCGAAGCCAACAGCCCGATGCGGGCCAATGCGACGCTGGAGGCGGTGGGCGGCTCGGCGGTGTTCCTCTGTTCCGATTACGGCGCCTGCACGACGGGGGATGTGGTGATGGTCGATTGCGGCTATCATGTGCTGGGAATGCCGCAACCCGAGAACATCTGAGGATGGATTGTGACACGGGGCGCCTTCGGGCGCCCTTTGCTTTTGGAGGGTAGGATGACGTTTTTCACCGCAGACGATGGCGCGAAGATCGCTTTCACCGATGAAGGGCAGGGGCCTGTCGTGCTGGCGCTCGCCGGTCTGACCCGCACGGGCCGCGATTTCGATTATCTGGCGGCGCATCTGCCGCCCTGCCGTCTGATCCGCATGGATTATCGCGGCCGCGGCGAGAGCCAATGGACCGGCGCCGCGACCTATACGGTGGTGCGGGAAGCCGCCGATGCGCTGCAGCTGCTCGACCATCTGGGCGTCGCAAAGACGGCGATCCTTGGCACCTCGCGCGGCGGGATGATCGGCATGTATCTGGCCGCCACCGCCCATGACCGGCTGACCGGGCTGTGCCTGAACGACATCGGCCCGGTGCTTGAACGCGCGGGGCTGATGCGGATCTTCGATGTGGTGGGGCGCAACCCGGTGGCGAAGAGTTTTGCCGAGCTGGTGGAAAAGCTGCCTGCCGCGATGGTCGGCTATGAAAATGTGCCGATGCGCCGCTGGCTGGAGGAAACCGAGCGGCACAACATCGAAACCCCGCAAGGCGTGAAGATCAACTATGATCCGGAATTGCGCGACGCTTTCATCCACGCCTTTGACAGCGGTGTGCTGGAAACATGGCCGCTCTTTGACGCCTGCGCCGGTCTGCCCGTCGCGCTGATCCGGGGGGCGAATTCCGACCTTCTCTCTGTCGAAACCGTGGCCGAGATGCGCCGCCGCCGCCCCGATCTGCTGTTCGCCGAAGTTCCGGGCCGCCCGCATATCCCCTTTCTCGACGAGCCCGAGGCGGTCGCGCTGATCCGCGCCTGGATCGGGCGCCTGCCCGGCTGAGGGCGGCAGTCCTGCGGCATTTTCGCAAGATGCCCCGCATTTTAACCAAAGTTGACGCCGGTCATGGCGCGGCTCACGCCTTCGTGAGGCAATTCCCCCGCTCTGGTACGGGAGGACACCATGACGCTTTCTTATCGTTTCGATTCCTGGATTCTGACACGCCGCTTTCCCGATCCGACGGATTGGACCGAGCAGGTGAACACCCTGCAGCACACCAACGTCACCCTGCGGGTGCCCGACGGGCAGAACACCTTCGTTCTGTCCGACAATGGCATGACCGATCCGACGCAGTTCGAGGATTCCAGCATGTCCTATGTGCTGGCCAGCCTTGGGCCGGTGAACGAGGCGCTGGGGCAGGGGCACATGGTCGCGATCCGGCGCGTGCATTACGACGACGGCACCTTTACCGATGTGCTGCACATCAGCCGCCATGTCGTGGTCGATGTGGCGGGAACCCCCGTGATGGTCGGCTTCGACGAGATCTTCGTCTATCTGGGCGGGGTGGCACTGCCTGATTTCACCTCGGCCGCGGCCATGGCCGCCTGGGCGGGCAATTACCTGTCCTGGGGCGTGCCCAGCCCCGCGCTTTACCCGACCGGCGCCGCGATCGACTGGGGCAGCTTTGACATCGACAACGTGATCCGCGGCACGACCCTGGCCGATACGCTGACGGGCGGCGCCCTCAACGACGAGATCCTGGGCCTTGCGGGCAATGACAGTCTTGCGGGGGGCGAGGGCAACGACACGCTGAACGGCGCGGCGGGGCGGGACACGCTGACCGGCGGCACCGGCGATGACATGCTGAGCGCCGGGGCGATGGATGTGTCGAACGATCTGCTGCTGGGCGGCGCGGGCCTTGATACGGCCGATTACCGCGCCGTCACCGCGGCCTCGGGGATCTTGATCGATCTTCTGGCGGGCAGCGCGGTGAATGCGGCCCATGTCGGCACCGACCGGCTGGTGGGCGTCGAAAATGCGATCGGCGGCGCGGGGGCGGATACGATCCTCGGCACCGCCGGGGCGAACCGGATCGACGGCGGCCTTGGCGCCGATGATCTGCGCGGCGGCACCGGGAATGATGTCTATGTCGTCGATCGTGCGGGCGACCGGATCACCGAGGCCGCGGGCGGCGGCACCGAGACGGTGATCGCGACCTATTCCGGCCATACGCTGGGCGCCAATCTGGAAAATCTGGTGCTGGACGGCGCGGTCATGGTGGGCAGCGGCAATGCGCTGGACAATCGGGTGACCGGCAATGCGGCGGCGAACCTGCTGGCGGGCGGGCTTGGCAACGACCTTCTGCGTGGCATGGCCGGGACCGACACCCTGCAGGGCGGCGACGGCCATGACACGCTGGATGGCGGCACCGGCGCCGACCGGATGCAGGGCGGGGCGGGCAATGACAGTTATCTGGTCGACGAAAGCGGCGACCGCATCTTCGAGACCGTGACCCCGAGCGGCACCACCGATGCGGGCGGGCGCGATCATGTCAGCAGTTCGGTGACGATCAACCTTGATGCCTATGCGGGCGTCCGCTTCGTCGAGAATGTCACCCTGACCGGCACTTACACGATCAACGCCACCGGCAATGCGCTGAACAACCGGATCATCGGCAATGATGCCGACAACCTGCTGGCGGGCGGGCTGGGCAATGACGTGATCACCACCGGGCTGGGCAATGACGTGATCGTCTTCAACACCGCGCTGGGCGCGAGCAACGTGGACATGATCACCGATTTCTACGCCGGTTACGATCAGATCCGGCTTGACGATGCGATCTTCACCACGCTGGCGCGCGGGACGCTGGCCGACAGCGCCTTTGTCGCGAACGAGGGCGGCCGGGCGATGGATGCGGGGGACCGGATCCTGTTCGATACGGCGACGGCGCGGCTTTACTATGACGCCGACGGCACCGGGGCGGGCGCCCGGGTGCTGGTCGCCTTCGTCACCGGCTCGATCCTGTCGGCGGATGATTTCCTGGTGATCTGACCCCGGTCCGAAAGACCCCGGGCCTGTCCTGCGGGGCGGGCCCGGGCCTTCGCGGGGCGCTTCGTCGCAGCGGCGCCCTGACGGCTTTGCAATTGTCATTAGCGTTTGACTTATGCTGCATCCGATGGAACACCTGCGGCCAAATCAGGCCCGCAAGCCGGGCAAAGGAGGATGCGGTGAAGATCGACGGAACCCCCTATCGCACAATCTGGCAGGACGCGCGCGGCATCGTGCAGGTGATCGACCAGCGCTGGTTGCCGCATGAATTGCGCATCGTCGATCTGCAAAGCCGCGCCGATTTCGCCGTGGCGATCCGCGACATGTGGGTGCGGGGTGCGCCGCTGATCGGGGCGGCCGCCGCCTGGGGCGTGGCCGTGGCGATGCAGGAGGACCCCTCGGATGCCGGTCTGGCCGAGACCTGGGAGGTGCTGCACGAGACCCGTCCGACGGCGATCAACCTGCGCTGGGCGCTTGACGAGATGGTGCGGGTGCTGCGCCCGGTCCCGCCCGAGCTGCGCGCGGGCGTGGCGGCGAAACGCGCCGCCGAGATCTGCGACGAGGATGTGGAGATCAACCGCCGCATCGGCCTGCACGGGCTGGAGATCATCAAGGCGATTGCGGCGAAAAAGCCCGGCCAGACGGTCAATATCCTGACCCATTGCAATGCGGGCTGGCTGGCGACGGTCGATTGGGGCACCGCCACCTCGCCGATCTATCACGCGCATGAGGCGGGGATCCCGGTGCATGTCTTCGTCGACGAGACCCGGCCGCGCAATCAGGGCGCGCAGCTGACCGCCTGGGAAATGAACCATCACGGCATCTCGCATGCGCTGGTGGTGGATAACGCGGGCGGCCATCTGATGCAGCACGGCGAGGTCGACATGGTGATCGTCGGCACCGACCGCACCACCGCGCGCGGCGACGTCTGCAACAAGATCGGCACCTATCTGAAAGCCTTGGCGGCGCGGGCGAATGGCGTGCCCTTCTATGTCGCGCTGCCCTCGCCGACGATCGACTGGCGGGTGCAGGACGGGGTGAAGGAAATCCCGATCGAGGAGCGCAATTCCGAAGAGGTGACGCTGGTGCAGGGCCGCGGCGCGGATGGCAAGATCCAGCTCGTGCAGATCTCGCCCGACGGCACGCCCGCGCGCAACCCGGCCTTTGACGTGACGCCCTGCGAGCTGGTGACCGGGCTTCTGACCGAGCGCGGGCTGTGCCCGGCGCAGGCCGAGGCGATGGCGGCGATGTTCCCCGATCTGAAAGCCGCGATGCTGGGCTGAGGCCCCTCTGGCCGAGGCCATCGCCTCGGCCTTTCGGACCGTTTCCCCTTGTCCGGCCGCGGCCCCAAAGGCCGCCGGCCAGCGCCCGCCCCGCCCCCGGCGGGCGCTTCTCGCCCGCCGGGGCAGGCGCCGGCCTCTGGTGTGCCTGGTGAAACGGTCTTGTGACCACGGCCGCGCGGCGGGCGGGGAAACGCGGATCGCGTTTCCTGTTCCGCCCGAACTCCGCCTAAGCCGCCGCCAGCAGCGCCTCGGCCACCCGGGTCGAGGTCGCCAGATGCGTGACATAGCCGCCGCGGATCGCCGCAAGGCTGGGCGTGACCTTGTCGAGCCCCGGCGTCACCAGAATCCCCATCTCCAGCCCCACCAGCCGCGGCAGGTCGATGCCGATCATCCGCGCCTCGGTCTCGCCCGGCATCTGTCGCCCCATCGCATCGACGAAGCGCCCGCAGATCACCCCCGCCGCGCCGCGCGCGACATGGGCGGCCAGCTCCTCGGGCGTGGCCAGACCGGAACTGACGACATGGCTGTTCTCGCTCACCGTGCCGACGGAAAAGAGAAGCTTGTTCACCCCCTGCAGCGCCTGCAGCTGCGCGCGCAGGATCGGCTCGGCCCGCAATTCCTCGGCCAGCGCCGCGCGGCTCAGCACCGCGGGCGCATGCAGGTTCAGACAGCGCGCCCCCAGGCGTTGCGCGAGCCGGGTCGAGCAGGCCTCGGCGGTGAAGCCATAGGGCGTCGCCATCGAGCCCACCAGCTGCAACACCGTCAGATCCTCGATCGCGCGGTTTTCGACCCGCTCGGCCAGCGCATAGACGGTGCGGCCCCATGCCACGCCCAGCCGGTCGCCGGGCGCCAGAAGGTCGGGCAGCCACAAGGCAGCCCCGCGCACGACACGGGCAAAGGCCGGGTCCGGGGCCAGCCCGTCATCGGGCACGACATAGGCCTCGGCCAGACCGAATTTCGTGCAAAGTTCAAGCGATAGCCGATGCGCGGTAAAGGCGGGCGCCGCCAAGGTGATGCGGATCAGCCCGGTTTCGCGCGCCTCCTGCAGGTAGTTCACCACCGTCGCGCGGGAAATCCCCAAAGCCTCGGCGATATCCTGCTGGTTGCGGCCGTCGTGATAATACATCCACGCCACCTCGATCACCGCGTTTTCACCGCTGATCCGGCCCAAGGACCGTCGCCGTGTCGTGCCTGCCATTTGGCCCTCCGGGTTTCGCCGTTTGACAAAAATAGGTGACAAAAGTAAGGAAATCCAGCGCCCGTGAGGAAAAGGAGACCCCGATGATCCGCAATCTCTGGAGTGACGCGGCGGCTGCGGCTGCCGGGGGGGATCTTGGCCAGCGGATCTACAGCGCGCGGCTGATCGGCGCGGAGCCGGAGCTGGTGCTGCACGGGGGCGGCAACAGCTCGGTGAAGACCGATGCGCTGGACCTGTTCGGCGAGACGGTGTCGGTCTTGCATGTCAAGGGCTCGGGCCATGATCTGGCGACGATCGACGCGGCCGGAATGCCTGCGGTGCGGCTGGAGCCGATGCTGCGGCTGCAGGATTTCGACGCGGTGGCCGATGACGTGCTGGTGAAGCTGCAGCGGCTGAACCTGCTGGATCCCGCCGCGCCCAACCCCTCGGTCGAGATGCTGCTGCATGCGTTCCTGCCGCATAAATTCGTCGATCACACCCATGCGACGCCGTTTCTGGTGCTGGCGAACCTGCCCGAGGCCGAGGCCGCGCTGCGCGAGCTTTTCGGCGGCAAGATCGCGCTCGTGCCCTTTGTCAAGCCGGGCTTCGGTCTGGCCAAGGCGGGGCTTGCGACCTATCAGGCGCATCCGGGCGTCGAGGCATTGCTGTTGAAGAACCACGGCCATTTCACCTGGGGGCCAGATGCGAAATCCAGCTATTTCAAGGTGATCGAGCATGCGAACACGGTCGAGGCCTGGCTGAAGGATCGCCGCCCCGCGCCTCTGGTTCCGGCCGCCGCCCTGCCGGTGGCGGAGATTGCCCCGGTGCTGGCGGGTCTGCGCGGCGCGCTGGCCGCGGCGCTGCCGGAAACGGCGGCGCTGCCGGTTCTTGATCTGCGCGCCGATGACGCGACGCGGGCCTTTGTGTCGCGTCCCGATCTGGAGGATCTGGCGCGGGCCGGGGTGGTGACCCCCGATCACGTCATCCGCACCAAGGGCGAGGTTCTGGTGCTGCGCAAGGATGCGCAGACGCCCGAGGGCATGCGCGCGGCGGTCAGTGATTACGTCGCCCGCTACCGCGCCTATTTCGAGGCGAACAAGGCCCGCTTTGGCGGCCCGGTGGCGATGCTCAATCCGATGCCGGGGCTGATCTGGCTGGAGGGGATCGGCGCCGTCGGTGTGGGGGCGGATGCGAAGGCCGCGCGGATCGCGGCCGATATCGGCAGCCAATCCGCCCGGGTGAAGGCGGATGGTCTGGTGGCGGGCGGCTTCCGCTCGATTTCGGATGCCGACCTGTTCGACATGGAATATTGGCCGCTCGAGCTGGCGAAGCTGGGCAATGCCAAGGCGCCCGCCCTGCAGGGCCGGGTGGTGCTGGTGACGGGCGGCGCGGGGGCGATCGGTCTGGCCACGGCCGAGGCTTTCGCGGCCTTGGGTGCGTCGATCTTCATCGTCGATCGTCCCGGCGAGGGGCTGGAAAAGGCCGTTGCATCTTTGGGCCGCGATCATGCAGGGCATGGCTGCGACATCACGCAACCGGGCGCGGCGGCGGCGGCGGTGGCGGCCTGTGCGGCGCGGTTTGGCGGGCTGGATATCCTTGTCTCGAATGCGGGGGCGGCGATCACCGGCGATATCGCGACGCTCGATGATCAGGTGCTGCGCGGCAGTTTCGAGCTGAACTTCTTCTCGCATCTGGCGTTTTCGCAAGCGGCCATCGCGCTTTACCGGGCGCAGGCGGCCGGGCGCGGCACGCGCGGCGCCGAGCCGGGGCAGATCCTGTTCAACGTGTCGAAACAGGCGGTGAACCCGGGCAAGGGCTTTGCGGCCTACGGGTTGCCGAAGGCGACGAGCTTCTTCCTGTTGCGGCAACTGGCGCTGGAACTGGGGCCCGAAGGCATCCGGGTCAACGGGATCAATGCCGACCGGATCCGGTCCGGGCTGCTGACGCCCGAGATGATCGCGGCGCGGTCCTCGGCGCGGGGGATCGATGCCGGGACCTACATGGCGGGCAACCTGCTCAAGGCCGAGGTCGAGGCGCGGCATGTGGCCGAGGCTTTCGTGGCGCTGGCCCGGGCCGAACGCACGACGGCGCATGTGATGACGGTGGACGGCGGCAATATCGAGGCGGCGCTGCGCTGAGGGCGTCTCGGGCGGATCAGGAAAGGCATCGCCTTTCCCCGCCCGTCAGGGCAACGGTTCAGCACGACCGCATCCCCAAGCACACCAGAGGCCGGCGCCAGCCCCGGCGGGCGAGAAGCGCCCGCCATGGGCGGGGCGGGCGCTGGCCGAGTGCCTGAAGCACTCGGCGGTCACCGGGCTGATGTTCCGCATGACCTCGGCGATGGCCTCGGTCAATCGGGCGCCGCTCAGGTCGCGATCAGCAATTCGATGCCGCGGGCCTCGAATTCCTTGGCGTCCTTGTCGGAAATCCCGTCATCGGTGATGAAGGCATGGATCACCGCCAGCGAGCCCAGCCGGGTGAAGGAGCTCTTGTTGATCTTCGAGCTGTCGGCGACCAGATAGACGCGGGAGGCCGCGCGGATCATCGCCTCTTTCAGCTGCAGATCGGCGAAGCTCGGATAGGTCAGCCCGGCATCCAGCGCCACCCCGGCCGTCGCCAGAAACAGCTTTCCGGCAAAGATGTTGCGGAAGTAATCCACCGACTTGTCGCCCGAGAGCGAGAGGGTGGGGGCCTTGAACTGCCCGCCCGGCATGTGCACTGCCGTCCCCGGCACGGAGCCCAGAATGATCGCGATATTGAGCGCATTGGTGATCACCGTCAGATTGCGCCGCGTCACCAGCCGCGTCGCCACCTCGGTCGTCGTCGTGCCCGCATCCAGAATGATCGTCTCGCCGTCACTGACGAGCGAAGCGGCCAGCGCGCCGATCCGCCGCTTCTTGTCCATGTTGTCCTGATGATGCAGCACCAGCCCCTCGGCGCGCGAGGAGGGCGCGTTCAGAAACGCGCCGCCATGTTCGCGGGTGATGAACCCCTCGGCTTCCAGCTTTTCCAGATCCTGCCGGATCGTCGCCTCGGAGACCTGAAAGGCCACCGCCAGATCGCGCACCCGCGCCGAGCCCTCTTCCTCGATCCATTCAAGGATGCGACGCCGCCGCGGTTCAGAGAGCAGACCGGCCTTGCTGTCGTCACGGATCGGAACGGGTTTCGTCGACACGGGATTCGCCTATCGGTTGCGGGGTATGGGAAGGTCAGGGAATGTCCCTGACCTCCTTAGGGGCGGGGGGCGGGCCGGTCAACGGCCCAATCCTCACCGGCCCAGCGCGGCCTCCTGTTGCAATGCCACGCGGGCCTGAAGCTTGCTTTGCGCCTGATCGATGACCACGGCGGCGACGATCACCAGACCCTTGATCACGGTCTGCCAGAACGAGGACACGCTCATCATCACCAGCCCGTCCGACAGGATCGAGATCACGAAGGCGCCGACGATGGTGCCGCCGATCTTGCCGCGCCCGCCCGAGAGCGAGGTGCCGCCCAGAACCGCCGCCGCGATGGCGTTGAGTTCAAAGGTTTCCCCCGTCGCCGGATGCGCCGCCTGCAGTTGCGAGGCGATGATCAGCCCGACGATGGCGGCGCAAAAGCCCGAGAACATGTAGACGAAAAGCTTGACCCGGTTGACCTTGACACCCGAGAGCGCCGCGCCGCGTTCATTGCCGCCCACCGCATAGATATGGCGGCCAAGCGGCGTGCGTTTGGCGATATAGGCGGCCACAAGCCCCACCGCGATCAGCATCCAGATCTGCACCGGCAGGCCAAGGAAGGTGCCCGCCCCGATCGCCGGGAAGCTGGCCGAACCGTAGTCCGGATTGCCCGAGAGGTTCGGGAAGGTCCGCCCGCCCGACGACAGCAGTGCCGCACCGCGGGCGATGTAAAGCGTGCCCAGCGTGGCGATGAAGGGGGCGACGTTCAGCTTGGTGATCAATATCCCGTTCACGAAGCCCACGAAAACGCCGACACACATCACGATCAGGGTGATTTCCAGCGTGTTGAACTGCATCGTGCCGACCGTGCCAAGGTCGATGCCGTAAAGGATCAGCCAGCCCGAGACCATCGAGCACAGCCCGACGGTCGAGCCGACCGAGAGGTCGATGCCGCCGGTGATGATGACAAAGGTCATGCCGATCGCCAGAAAGGCGGTCAGCGCGGCATGTTTCGCCACGATCACGCTGTTGGCGACCGACAGGAAATTCGGCGCCATGATCGCGAAGAAGCCGAAGACCAGGATCAGCGCGACATAGGTGCGCGCCTGCAGCAGCGTCAGAAGCAGGGGCGAGCCCGGCGCGGGCGAGGAGGCGGGTGCGGCACTCATGCGGCGATGTCCTTCGAATTTTGCGCAACGGGGACGGTGGTGGCCGAGATCACCTTCGCGGCTTCGGTGCCGGAGGGGAACTCACCGGTCACGCGGCCCTGCGCCATGACGATGATGCGGTCGGAAAGGGCCAGGACCTCGTCGAGGTCCGAGGTCACGAAGAGGATGCCCAGACCCTCGGCGGCCAGACGCCGCATGGTGCGGAAGACCTCGGCCTTGGCGCCGATGTCGATGCCGCGCGAGGGCTCGTCCATCAACAGCACCTTCGGCCCGGTCATCAGCGCCTTGCCGATGACGACCTTTTGCTGGTTGCCGCCCGAAAGCGACGAGACCGGGTTTTCCGGGCTCGCCACCTTGATCGTCAGCCGCTTGATGAAATCCAGCGCGGTCTGCGCCTCGCGTTTCAGATCGAGGTGGAAGAGTTTCGCAAAGCCGGGCAGGGACGAGAGCGTCAGGTTCTCCCGGATCGACATGATCTGGATCAGCCCGTCGCGCTTGCGGTCTTCGGGGATCAGCGCGATGCCGCGCGCGATGCGCCCGGGCACGTCGCGTTCGGTCAAGGGCTTGCCCTCGACGAAGAAGCGGCCGCCCGAATGCGGGTGCTGCGCCATCACGCATTCCAGAAATTCCGACCGCCCCGCGCCCATCAGCCCGTAAAGCCCGACGATCTCGCCCGCGCGAATGGACAGCGAGACGTGATCGACAGTGAAGCCGCCCCCCGCGCGGGGCAGGGTGATGGCTTCGGCGCGAAAGATCTCGGGGCCGAAATGCGCGACCTCGGAGCGGCCGTATTCTTTCGAACTTGACCCGATCATCGCCTGCACGATCCAGGGGATGTCGACCCCTTCCATGCTGCGCGCGCCGGTGATGGTGCCGTCGCGCAGCACGGTGATGTAATCGCCGACGCGGATCAGCTCTTCCAGCCGGTGGCTGATGTAGACGATGCCGACGCCCTGGGCTTTCAGCTCGTCGATGACGCGGAACAGCACCTCGACCTCGGCCGCCGACAGCGCCGAGGTGGGCTCGTCGAGGATCAGGATGCGGGCGTTCTGCGCCAGCGCCTTGGCGATTTCCACGATCTGCTGTTGCCCGATGCGCAGATTGCCCAAGGGCGTGTCGGGGTGGATGTTCTGTTCGAGCCGCTCCATCAGCACGCGCGTCGCGCGCCGATGCGCCTCGATGTCGATGTCGATGCCGCCGCGCGTGGTTTCATGGCCGATGAAGATGTTTTCCGCCACCGTCAGGTTCGGAAACAGGTTCAGTTCCTGAAACACGATGCCGATCCCCGCCGCCACGGCGTCCGCCTTGGTGCGAAAGCGCATCTCGCGCCCGTCCATGGTGATCGTGCCTTCGGTCATGTCCTCGACCCCGGCGATCAGCTTCATCAGCGTCGATTTGCCGGCGCCGTTTTCGCCCACCAGCACATTGACCGCGCCCATGCGCAGATCGAAATCCACGCCCTTGAGCGCGCGGGTGCCGGGGTAGACCTTGACCGCCCCGCGCATCTTCAGCCCGATCGGATGCTGTTCCGTCATGGCAGCACCGTCAGCGCGATGGGGGTGACCAGCCATTTGTCAGAGGCCGTGCGCAGCGAAAAGACGCCGGTAAAGGCGACGGTCTTGCCGGTCGGGTCTTCGGTGGGAACGCTCAGCCCGGCCGCGGCGCGGTCGTTCAGCGCCCGGCCCAGCTTGCCGAATTCCATCTGGTCGCGGAAGGCGGTGAAATCATAGATCTTCGGCGCCACATCGCGCAGCGCATTGCCCTTGATCACCGGGCCCAGCTGCAGCGTCAGATCCGCCGCGCCGTCGCCATCGGTATCAAGATCAAGGATGCGCGCGCGCGTGCCAAGCTCGGCCTTGATGACCTTGCCCTGATCCTTGAGCGCGAAATTCCAGGGCGAGCCATTGCCCGCGCCGCGCGCGCCGTAAGCCGCGCCTGCCGTGTCCAGCCCGGCGGCGATCTGGCCGCGCAGGGTGCGCGCCGTCTGCGCCTGCACCGCGATCAGTGGCAGAAGCTTCGCCTCGTAACTCTCGGCCAGAAGCGTGGTGATGCGGGCCGCGTCGCCACTGGCGTCGGCGGCGGGGGCGGCAGAGTTTTCCGCCGTTTTCGGCACGATCTTGCAGCCCGTGGTGCCAAGCGCAACCGCAAGGCACAGGGCCGTCACTAGGGGGGATTTCATGGCCGTGGATCCTTTGGAATCCGGCGCGCCGAGGGATATCGGCGCGCCGGGGACGGTCTTTGATCAGTTCGACAGCGCGAAGGTTTCAAGCTTGGCGGCATTGTCGGCATTGATCAGCGCGCAATCCATCAGCTGCTTTTCGTCAACGCCGGTCGAGCCGGTTTTCAGGTATTTGTCGGCCTGTTCGACCGCCATCTGCGCCTGCGCATAGGCCGGTTGCAGGACGGTGGCCTTGATCCCGCCCTTCTTGATCGAGTCGCGCACGTCGTTCGAGCCGTCAAAGCCCACCACGACCACATCGGTCCGCCCGGCGGCTTCCAGAGCGGCCCAGGCACCCATAGCCATCGTGTCGTTGCCCGAGATCACGCCCTTGATTTCCGGGTGCGCCTGCAGCATCGATTCCATCACGGTGTAGGCTTCGGTCTGCGACCAGTTCGCGGTCTGGCTCGCCACCAGTTTCAGGTCCGGATACTGGTCGATGATGTCGTGATAGCCCTGCGAGCGGATGCCCGCATTGGTGTCGGATTCCTTGCCCAGAAGCTCGGCATAATCGCCCTTTTCGCCCATCAGCTTGACGAATTCCTCGCCGCCCAGCTGCGCGCCCTGGTAGTTGTTCGACACGATCTGGCTGACCGCGATCCCCGAGGCGGTGATTTCGCGGTCGATCAGGAACGAGGGGATGCCCGCATCCTTGGCCTTTTGCACCGCGGCCACGGTCGCATCGGCGCCGGCATTGTCGAGGATGATCGCCTTGACGCCCGCGGCGATGGCGCTGTCAAAGAGTTCCGATTGCTTGTTGGCGTCGTCGTCATGCACCAGAACCATGGTGTCATAGCCCAGTTCCTTGGCCTTCGCCGCCGCCCCGTCGGCTTCCGCCTTGAAGAAGGGGTTGTCGTGGCTGGGCGTGATGATGGCGATCGTGTCCGCCGCGGCGGCAAAGCCCGGCATCACACCGGTCATGGCGACGGCAAAAACCGACACCAGAAGGCGTCTCTTCACGTTCATGGGTATCCTCCGTTGTCGCGCGCCCCCCGACCGGGGGCGACTCCCCGGGCTGATCCTGCGCCCGGGCTTCGATTGCCGTCAAGTATTTTCGTTTCGCTTTCGATTATTTCGCTTGCTTTCGCAATAATCACATTCTTGACCCTGAATGTTTGCGGTCATTGCGGCGCTGCGGCATGAATTTCTGCGAATGCACTGCAATCTCAGGGGGTTAGTTTGTGCGGCTTTCGCCTGTCGCGGCGCTTGCGTCGGGGCGGCGACTCGTATTAAAACGAAGCAATCGAAAGTAATCGAAAGCAACCCGCGAGGCGCGCAGGTCGGGCGCAGCGGGGCAGCGAATGTCGGGAGGAGAGACATGAGCCAGCATATCCACCGCAAGGTCACGCTGGGCGTGGTGATCGGCAGCCGCGCCTTTTTCAGCCCCGCGCCCTGCAAGGATGCGCGCGACGAGGTTCTGGCGCAGCTGGCCCGGCTGGGCGTCGATGCGGTGATCCTGCCCCATGAGGCGACGGCGAATGGCGCCGTGCAGTCGATCGCCGATGCCGAGCTTTATGCGAAACATTTCAAGGCGCACCGGGACGAGATCGACGGTCTGGTGATCTGCCTGCCGAATTTCGGCGACGAAATCGCCATCGCCGAGCTGGTCAACCGCGCGAAATTGAACGTGCCGATCCTGCTGCAGGCCAGCAACGATGAAATCGGCAAGGTCGATGTGCACTCCCGCCGCGATGCCTTTTGCGGCAAGTTCTCGGTGGCCAACAACTTCTGGCAATATGGCGTGCCCTTCACCGAGACCACCACGCATACCTGCGACACCGGGGGCGCGGAATTCGGTGCCGATCTGGAACGCTTCGCCCGCATCTGCCGCACCGTGCGGGGGCTGCGCAACGCCCGTATCGGTGCCATCGGCGCGCGGACAAGCCCGTTCCAGACCATGCGGTTTTCGGAAAAACTGTTGCAGGCCAGCGGCATGACCGTGGTCACGGCGGATCTGTCGGAACTGTTGCAGCTGGCAGGCGCGATTGACGACGCCGACCCGGATCTGGCGGCGAAGCTGACCAAGCTCAAGGCCTATGGCAAGATCCCGGCGCATATCCAGCCCGGGCAGATCCTGAAACAGGCGAAATGGACCCTCGCCGTCAACCGCTGGATCGAGGAGAACGGCTGCGACGCCTCGGCCATTCAATGCTGGCGGTCTTTGCAGGACAATTTCGGCTGCGCCACCTGCGTCACCATGTCGATGATGGGCGAGGAGCTGCTGCCCTCCGCCTGCGAGGTCGACGTGATCGGCGCGGTCTCGATGTATGCGCTCGCCTTGGCCTCGGGCCAGCCCGCGGCGCTGCTTGACTGGAACAACAACTACGGCACCGAGCCCGACAAATGCGTCTGCACCCATTGCGGCAACTATCCGAAAAGCTTCATCGGGGACACGCCCGAGATCGGCGAGCTTGACGTGCTGGGCGAAACCATCGGGCGGTCGAAATGTTTCGGCGCGGTCAAGGGCAAGGTGAAGGCCGGTCCGATGACCTATTTCCGGCTCTCGACCGATGACCGCAACGGCACGATGAAATGCTATCTGGGGCAGGGGGATTTCACTGATGATCCCTTCGGGATGGATGGCGGCATCGCCGTCGCCCATGTGCCCCATCTGCGCAAGCTGATGAAATTCGTCAGCCACAACGGCTTTGAACACCATGTCGCAATGGTGCGCGGCCATGTGGCCGATGTGCTGAACGAGGCCGTGGTCCGTTACCTTGGCTGGCCGATCTACCACCACGGGGGCGAACCCGAGCCGCAGCTCTTCACCCCCCACCGTTTCTGACAGAGGATGCCATGACCCCGAAAACCGAAACCGTGGACCGCATTCGCGAAAAGGCGCTGTGGATGCGCCGGACCGCCTTTGCCATGGTGCACAGGGCGCAGCTTGGCCATCCGGGCGGCGATTTTTCCGCCATCGACATTCTGGCGACGCTTTATTTCGGGGTGATGCGCCATGACGCGACCCGCCCCGACTGGGCCGAGCGGGACCGGTTCATCATGTCGAAGGGCCATGCGACCGGCGCGCTTTACACCGCGCTTTGTGCCGCGGGCTATTTCCCCGAGGGCTGGTTGCAGACCTACATGCAGCCGCGCTCGAAGCTGAACGGGCACCCGAACCGCAACTATCTGCCGGGGATCGAGACGAACACCGGGCCCTTGGGCCACGGTTTCCCGGTGGCGACGGGCATCGCGATTGCGGGGCAGCTGACCGGGGCGGACTATCGCACCTTCGTTCTGACCGGCGACGGCGAACAGCAGGAGGGCTCGAACTGGGAAGCGGCGATGACGGCCGGGTTCCGCAAGCTTGAAAACCTGACGCTGATCATCGACCGCAACCGGCTGCAGCAGGGCCAATCGACCGAGGAGACCTCGGGGATGGAACCGCTGGACGAGAGATACCGCGCCTTCGGGTTTGAGGTGGCGGTGGTCGATGGCCATGATCTTGGTGCGCTTTTGGATGTGCTCTCGGCCGCGCCCAAGGGCCGGGGCAAGCCGCTTTGCGTGATCGCCAATACGGTCAAGGGCAAGGGCGTGTCCTTCATGGAAAATCAGGCGAAATGGCACCACGGCGTGCCCGATGATGCGCAATTCGCGCAAGCGATGAAGGAGCTGGTGTGATGTCGCATGCTGCACCGATCAAGGCGGGTCTGGCCGATTGCCGCAATGCCTGGGTGGAAACGCTCGAGGCTTTGGCGGCCGAGGATGAGCGCATCGTCGCCGTGGTGAACGACTCGGTCGGCTCGTCGAAGCTGAACGGGTTTCAGAAGAAATTCCCCGACCGGCTGATCAATGTCGGCATTGCCGAACAGCTGATGGTGGGCGTGGCCGCGGGGCTGGCGAACGGGGGCCGGATCCCCTTCGTCTCGGCGGCCTCGTGCTTTCTGACCGGGCGCGCGCTCGAACAGGTCAAGGCCGATGTGGCCTATGCCGGGTTCAACGTGAAGCTGGTCGGTCAATCCTCGGGCGTGGCTTATGGCGAATTGGGCGCGACGCACCATTCGATCGAGGATTTCGCCTGGCTGCGGCCCCTGACGACGATCACCACCATCGCCCCCGCCGATGCCTGGGAAACCGCGGAAGCGGTGAAATGGGCGGCGGGCCATGACGGGCCGGTCTATCTGCGGCTGTCGCGCATGCCGGTGCCCGATCTCGACATTCCGGGCCGCAAATTCACCCCCGGCAAGGCCGAGGTGGTGCGCAAGGGCGGCGATGTCACGGTGATTGCCTGCGGAACGACGGTGCATCTGGCGGCCGAGGCCGCGGACCGGCTGTCGGACAAGGGCCTTTCGGTAAGGGTTCTGAACATGGCCACGATCAATCCCATCGATGTTGACGCCATTCTGGCGGCGGCGCGCGAAACCGGCGCCATCGTCACGGTCGAGGAAGCCTCGGTCCGCGGGGGCCTGGGCGGCGCGGTGGCGGAAATCACCGCGGGCGAATGCCCGGTGCCGGTCGAACGGCTGGGCTTTCCGGGCTTCGTGCCCACCGGCTCGACCGAATGGCTGTTCGAGGAATACGGGCTTTCCGTCGCGGGGATCTCGGCGGCGGTGCGCAAGGTCTTGGCGCGGGGGACGAAATGAGCGCGCTGCGGGTTCTGGCCATCGATCAGGGCACGACGAACACCAAGGCTCTGGTGGTCGCGGGCGACGGGTCGGTGCTGGCCCGCGCCGCGGCCCCGCTGGTGACGCAGTACCCGCAATCCGGCTGGGCGGAACAATCGGCCGAGGCCCTCTGGGCCTCGGTGCAGCAGGTGATCGCGCAGGCGTTGCAGGCGGCGCCCGGCCCGGTCGATGCCATCGCCATCGCCAACCAGCGCGAGACGCTGGTGCTGTGGGATGCGGTCACCCATCAGCCGCTCTGCCCGGCGATGATCTGGCAATGCCGGCGCACGGCCGAGGATTGCGCGGCGCTGGCGGCGACCGGCATCGGCCCGGTGGTCGCGGCGGCGACGGGGCTTGGTCTCAACCCGCTGTTTCCGGCCTCGAAACTGGCCTGGGCTTTGCGCAACATCCCCGCCGTGGCGGCCGCGCAGGACAGCGGGCGGCTGCGGGCGGGCACGGTCGATGCCTGGCTTTTGTGGAACCTGACCGGCGGCGCGGTGCATGCGACCGATCATTCGAACGCCGCGCGCACGCTTTTGTTCGACACCGCAAGCCTGAGCTTCTCGCCCGAGCTTGCCGCGATCTTTGCCGTGCCGATGGCCTGCCTGCCGCAGCCCTTGCCCTCGGACAGCCTGTTCGGCACGACGGCCGCGGGGGTGACGGCGCTGCCTGCGGGCGTGTCCATTCACGCGATGATGGGCGACAGCCATGCCGCGCTTTACGGCCATGGCGTGCGCGCGCCCGGTGCGGTCAAGGCGACCTATGGCACGGGCTCCTCGCTGATGACGCTGACGCCGGCGCGCGTGACGTCACGCCACGGGCTTTCGGGGACGATCGGCTGGACGGACCGGCAGGGCACGGCCTATGCGCTGGAAGGCAATATCACCGTCTCCGCGCAGGCGGCGGCCTTCATGGCGAAACTGCTGGGGCTCGCGGATGCCCGGGCGCTCTCGGATCTGGCGCAGACCGTGCCCGATGCGGGCGGCGTGAGCTTCGTTCCGGCGCTGGCGGGGCTTGGCGCGCCGCATTGGAACGACGCGGCCCGCGGCACGCTGACCGGCATGAGCCATGCCACCGGCCCCGCCCATCTGGCGCGGGCGGCGCTTGACGCCATCGCGCATCAGATCGCCGATGTCTTCGAGGCGATGCAGGCCGATATCGGCCATCCGCTGGCGGCGCTTTCGGCCGATGGCGGCGCTTCGGGCAATGATTTCCTGATGCAGCTGCAGGCCGATCTGATCGGCCGTCCGGTGCAGGTCGCGGCGCTGGAAGAGGTGGGGGCGATGGGCGTGGCCGCGATGGCGATGGCGGCCCTTGGCCACCGGCTGCCGCTCGCCGCGCCGAAACCGCCGTTCCACCCCGGCCTGCGACCGGCCGAGCGCGACCGGCAACGCCGCGCCTGGGCCCATGCCGTCGCCCAGGCCGCGCTGCCCGGCTGAGCCATTCCCGGCGCCCTCCTTCTCCTCCCCCGGCGCTTCGGGAGTGTGACCGCCCGCAAGTCCCCGCTTGCGGGCGGTTCCTTGTCACGCCTGCGGACGGATCACGCCCTTTTTCAGGATCAGGCAGCCGTAAAGCCGGGTCTCGCCGGTGGCGACGATGGCAAAGGCCTGTTTCGACCGGGCGTAGAAATCGAACCGCTCGACCCGGCCCAGTTTCGCCGCCGGGCCTTCGTGACGCGCCAGAATGGCGCGGAAATCGGCGAAGATCGGCTGTTCGGCCGCGGGATCGCCCACCACCTCCATGTGAAAGGCGGCTTCCGGCACGAAATCATCAAGCGGCATCACCGAGAGAATCGCGTCCATCACCTGCGTCGCGCTCAGGCCGGGCATCCGGATCAGCTCCTGCGCGCAGCTTTCGGCGGGAAAATTGGCGTCGACGATCACGATCTCGTCGCCGTGGCCCATGGCGCGCAGCGTGTAAAGCAGATCCGCCGTCAGGATCGGGTCGATGTTCTTCAGCATGGTCTCACCTTGTGTTCGCGGGCGGCGCGGGGCCGGACCCGCCGCGATCAAAGACCCGCGGCGGGCAAAGCGCAAGGGTTTGTGCGCCCCCGCCCGGTGCTTTGGGGTGCCGCGGCGCAGCAACGAATTCCTTTGACAATCGATGGGTTGGTGAGGGAACCTGACTCACCCTAAGGGCGAGTGCGCTTGCCCCGGGACACAAGAGAGCATCCGCCCGTCCGGTCTTTGATACGGGCGCGGCAGGGGCCGGGGACTTCGAAAGGCCGGGCCAGAACGGTTCGGAACGGCCGAGCGCCGCCAGAAACCGAAGGCCATTTGCGCGGACCATCTGCGATGTCGCGACCATGATCTGCCCGGGGAGGGGCCTGATATGACGGTTCACTGCATCTATCAACCAAAGGTTGCACCCACCCCCGACCCGGAGGCCTGCGGATGACCGGCCCCTTTGCCGAGATCGTCGCCCGGCTCGAGGCCGGGCTTGCCGGGCACGAGCCCCTGCCGCGGCTGGACCGGATCATGGCCATGGCCGAGGAAATCCTGGTGACCTGGCTGATGCGCTGCGGCATGGGGGCGGCACCGGGCCTGGTCGAGGGATCGCTGCTGTTGTCGCTGCACCGGCAAAGCTGCCATTGCCAGCCGGGCTTCGACGCCAGCCGCGAGCTGTGCCGCGAGATCGTCGCACGGCGCAATGTTGCCCTGCTTTACCCCGAGGACGCCGCGCAGGCGCATTGGGAGATGGCCGGGAAAGTGCTGCAGCTTGCGCGCTTCGTGGCCGATGTGATGCCGCCCGCGCCGACGCCAGAGGCCGTCGCGGCACAGGAACGGGCGGCAGATCTGACCGCCTGCCGCTGCGCCGCCCCGACGCTTCCTGCCCCCACGCTTCCCACTCCTGACCTGCGCGAGGAGGCGCGGGCCTGTTAGCGCGGGATCAGCGGATCAGCACCACCGGCACCTTGCAGGCGCGCATCGTGGCGGTGGTGGTCGAGCCGATGATCAGGCTGCGGATCCGCGAATGGCCATAGGCGCCCATCACCAGCAGATCGAATTTCTCTTCCTCGGCCAGTTTGCGCAGCGCCGCCTCGGGCTGGCCCGCCAGAACCGCGGTTTCCGCCGCGATCCCCGCCGCGGCCAGCATCGCCTGCGCGGCCTCGAGCCCCTTTTTCACCTCGGGCGTGGCCTGCCCCACCGCGGCGATCTGCACCGAAAGCCCGGGGAACAGCGTGCTGCGCGACAGGTGATCGACCGCCTTCATCGCCGAAACGCCGCCGTCATAGGCGACCAGCACCCGCTCGATCGGCTTGAAAGCGCGCGAGGCGACAAAGACCGGCCGCGCACAGGAGCGCACGATCCGTTCCAGATTGGCGCCCAGATGGTCCATCGCCTGATCGGCATCCTCGCCGCGCTTGCCCAGAAGGATCACCCGCGCCTCGGCCTCGAAAGCCTGCACCGTGGCCAGCAGATCGCCCTGCCGCAGCTCGGCCGAAATCTCGGCGACGCCCGCCTTTTCCAGCAGCACCCGCGCATCCTCGATCAGCGCGCGCCCATGCGCCGCCATCAGCCGCGCCCGCTGCGCATCCAGCGCGGCAAGTTCTTCCATCACGCCGCTGCGGGCGCCCAGGGGCGCCGGATCGGCCGGATCGGTCAGCGCCGGGGCGCCGCCGGGGCGCAGCACATGGACCAGCTGCACCGGCGCGCCGGTGCGTTTCGAAATCCAGGCCGCATGGTCGCACACGCTTGTGGCGTAGATCGAGCCATCGACGAATGCGACGATCTTCCCGGTCATCTGTCCTCCTGACGGCGGCACCGTGCGACTCTCGCACCACCGGGCCGCGCCGCCGGATACACGGCTTTGCGGGCAAATCCAAGCCGGGACGGGGACGCAGCTCAGGTTTTGCGCAATCATGCTTGGCCCGGCGCGGGGCTGCGCCTATAAGCGCGCAGTTTCGGCGCCACAGGAGTTCGCGATGACCGACACCGCCCCGAAGACCGAGCCGCGGCTGACCTCGCTCTCGCACGGGGGCGGTTGCGGCTGCAAGATCGCGCCCGGGGTGCTGGAGCGGATCCTCTCCGACACTGTCGTGCCGCTCGTGCCCAAGGATCTGATGGTGGGGATCGCGACGGCCGACGATGCCGCGGTCTGGCGACTGAATGACGGCCAAGCCCTTGTGGCGACGACGGATTTCTTCATGCCCATCGTCGATGATGCACGCGATTTCGGCCGCATCGCCGCGACGAATGCGCTCTCGGACGTTTACGCCATGGGCGGGCGGCCGATCCTGGCCTTGGCGATCGTGGGGATGCCGATCAAGGTTCTGTCCGAGGCCACGATCGGCGCGATCCTGAAGGGCGGGGCCGAGGTCTGCGCCGCGGCGGGGATTCCGGTGGCGGGCGGGCATACGATCGATTCCGCCGAGCCGATCTATGGGCTGGTGGCGCTGGGCCTTGTCCATCCCGACCGGGTCAAGACGAATGCCGGGGCGCGGCCGGGCGACGTGCTAGTGCTGGGCAAGCGGATCGGCGTCGGCATCCTCTCGGGCGCCTTGAAAAAGGGCCAGCTGCCGCCCTTTGCCGAGGCCGAGCTGATCGCCTCGGTGACGCAGCTGAACACGCCCGGCGCCGATCTGGGCGAGATCGCGGCCGTGCATGCGATGACCGATGTGACGGGCTTCGGCCTTGGCGGCCATGGTCTTGAAATGGCGCGCGGATCGGGCTGCGACATCGAGATTTGCTGGGCCGCCGTGCCGCGTCTGCCCGGGGTGATGGAGGCCGCCGCCGAGGGCCATCTGACCGGCGCTTCGGGGCGCAACTGGGCGAGTTATGGCGCCGGGATCGACCTGCCCGCGGATCTGGGCGATCTGGACCGCGGGATCCTGACCGATCCGCAGACCTCGGGCGGGCTTCTCGTCGCCTGCGCGCCCGAAGCGCTGGGGGAGGTGCTTGCGACCTTCCGCCGTCACGGCTTCGATCACGCCGCGGCGGTGGGCCGGGTGCTGGGGGAAAGCGCCACGCCGCGGCTGCGCATCGTCTGAGCTCACAGGCTGGGGCTGTTCTGCTCCACCACCGCCTCCATCGCGACATAGCTTGAGGTTGCCGCAACATGCGGCAGTGCCGAGAGCTTTTCCCCCATGATCTTGCGGTATTCCGCAATGTCATGGCTGCGCACCTTCAGCAGGTAATCAAAGCCGCCCGCGATCATGTAGCATTCCTCGACCTCGGGGATTTCGCGCACGGCGGCGTTGAATTGCTCCAGCGCTTTTTGGCGCGTGTCGTTCAGCCTCACCTCGACATAGGTGACATGGATCAGCCCCAGCCGGATCGGCGAGAGCATCGCCCGGTAGCCGGTGATCAGGCCCATCTCCTCCATTGCGCGGATGCGGGCGGCGACCGGGGTTTTCGACAGCCCGACCTTGCGAGCAAGCTCGGTGACCGGGATGCGCGCATTCGCGCAAAGCTCGTGCAGGATGCGCCGGTCGGTGGCGTCGATCAGGTCGGTCATGGTCTTGGCCCCTTTTTGGTCGGATCGCCTGTGATGATGGCCTTGAATGGTCACATCGTCCAGCGCCTTGCTGGTATCATCGGGGAAACGCCCAAGGAGTGCCCCGACCCATGACCGACCTTTCCGCCCTTGGCCCGAAGGCCAAATTCGCCCCCGAGGCCGAGGTTCTGCAGGCGCTTGTCGCGCAGGCGGCGCTGCCGCAGCCGCAGCTTGACCGGATCGCGGCACGCGGCGCCGATCTGGTGGCGCGGATCCGGGCCGAGGCGAAGCCGAGCCTGATGGAACATTTTCTGGCGCAATACGGGCTGTCGACGCGCGAGGGCGTGGCGCTGATGTGTCTGGCCGAGGCGATGCTGCGCGTGCCCGACACCGCCACGATCGACGCGCTGATCGAGGACAAGATCGCGCCCTCGGACTGGGGCAAGCATCTGGGCACGGCGGCCTCCTCGCTGGTCAATGCCTCGACCTGGGCCCTGATGCTGACGGGCAAGGTGCTGGATGACGGCGCGGGCGGCATCGCGGGCACGTTGCGGGGCGCCATGCGGCGGCTGGGCGAGCCCGTCATCCGCGCCGCCGTGGGTCAGGCGATGCGCGAGATGGGCCGGCAGTTTGTCTTGGGCGAAACCATTGAAAAGGCGCTGGAACGCGCCGAAAAGCGCGAGGCGGAGGGCTATACGTTCAGCTATGACATGCTGGGCGAGGCGGCGCTGACGGCGGCGGATGCCGAGCGTTACCGGCTGGCCTATGCGCAGGCGATCACGGCGATCGGCAAGGCCGCGACCCGGGGCTCGATCGCGGCCAATCCGGGGATTTCGATCAAGCTTTCGGCGCTGCATCCGCGCTATGAGGTGGCGCAGGAGGCGCGGGTCATGGCCGAGCTGGTGCCGGTCGTGCGCGATCTGGCGCGGGCGGCGGCGCGGGCGGGGATTGCGCTCCATATCGACGCCGAGGAACAGGACCGGCTGGCCTTGTCCCTGCGGGTGATGGCGGCGGTGATCGCCGATCCCGAGACCGCGGGCTGGGAGGGCTTTGGCGCCGTCGTGCAGGCCTATGGCAAGCGCGCCGGGGCGGCGATTGACGCGCTCGCCGCGATGGCACGGGCGGCCGGGCGGCGCATCAACATCCGGCTGGTGAAGGGCGCCTATTGGGATGCCGAAATGAAGCGCGCCCAGGTCGAGGGGCACCCGGGCTTTCCGCTTTTCACTTCGAAAACCGGGACCGATGTCGCCTATATCTGCCTGGCTGCGAAGCTCTTCGGGCTGAACGACTGCATCTATCCGCAATTTGCGACGCATAATGCGCATACGGTCGCGGCGGTGCTGGAGATGGCGGCGGGCCGCCCGTTCGAGTTCCAGCGCCTGCACGGGATGGGGGCGCGGCTGCATGACATCGTGCTGCGCGAGACCGGCGGGCGCTGCCGGATCTACGCGCCGGTGGGGGCGCATCGCGACCTGCTCGCCTATCTGGTGCGGCGGCTTTTGGAGAACGGCGCGAATTCGTCTTTCGTGAACCAGATCGTCAATGAAAGCGTGCCGCCTGCCGAGGTCGCGGCCTGTCCCTTTGCGGCGCTGCCCACGGCGCGGGCGCCGCGCGGGCTTCTGGCGCCTGCGGATCTGTTCGGCGCGGGACGGGTCAATGCGCAAGGCTTCGATCTGAGCGACCCGGAGGTTCTGGCGCGGATCGAGGCGGCGCGGGATGTGACCCTGCCCGATGCGGCGCCGATCGTGGCGGGGCCGGTCTCGGGCACCTTGCGCCCGGTGCGGAACCCGGCCACCGGCGCGGTCGTGGCGCAGGTGACCGAGGCCGATGCGGCGACGGTGGCTCTGGCGCTGGACGCCGCGCAGGTCTGGTCGGCGCCCGCCGCCACGCGGGCCGCGGTGCTGTGCCGCGCTGCCGATCTGTACGAGGAAAACTTCGGCCCGATCTTTGCCGCCTTGGCGCAAGAGGCGGGCAAGACCTTGGGCGATGCCGTGTCGGAACTGCGCGAGGCTGTTGATTTCCTGCGCTATTATGCGGCAGAAGGGGCGGCGGATACGCGCCCCCCGCGCGGTGCCGTGGTGGCGATCAGCCCCTGGAACTTTCCGCTTGCGATCTTCACCGGGCAGGTCGCGGCGGCCCTGATGGCGGGGAATGCGGTGCTGGCCAAGCCCGCCGAACAGACGCCGATCATCGCGGCGCTGGCGGTGCGGCTGCTGCATCAGGCCGGGGTTCCCGAGACGGCGCTGCAGCTTTTGCCGGGCGATGGCCCCACCGTCGGCGCCGCGCTGACCCGCGATCCGCGCGTGGCGGGCGTGGTCTTCACCGGCTCGACCGAGACCGCGCAGATCATCGCCCGTGCCATGGCCGCGCATCTGGCGCCCGGCACGCCGCTGATTGCGGAAACCGGCGGGCTCAATGCGATGGTCGTCGACAGCACCGCGCTGCCCGAACAGGCGGTGCGCGATGTCGTCGCCTCGGCCTTCCGCTCGGCCGGGCAACGCTGCTCGGCGCTGCGCTGTCTTTACGTTCAGGACGATATCGCCCCGCATCTGATCGGGATGCTGAAAGGCGCGATGGAGGAGCTGGTTTCGGGCGATCCGGCGCGGCTTTCGACCGATGTCGGCCCGGTGATCGACGCCGAGGCCAAGGCCGGGATCGAGACCTATCTGGCCGCGAACAAGGCGCGCATCCTGCATCGCAGCACCGCGCCCGAGGGCGGCCATTTCGTCGCCCCGGCGCTGCTGCAGGTCGGCGGCATTGCCGATCTGGAGCGCGAAATCTTCGGCCCGGTGTTGCATCTTGCAACATTCGCCGCCGAGGATCTGCCCGCGGTGATCGCGGCGATCAATGCGCGCGGCTACGGGCTGACCTTCGGGCTGCATTCGCGCATCGATGCCCGTGTCGAAACCGTGGCCGAGACGATCCGGGCGGGCAACATCTATGTGAATCGCAACCAGATCGGCGCGGTCGTGGGCAGTCAACCCTTTGGCGGCGAGGGGCTTTCCGGCACCGGCCCGAAAGCGGGCGGGCCGCTCTATCTGAACCGCTTCTACGCGCCAGAGCCTGTCGTGGCGGTCGGCGGCTGGACAGAGGCTGCAACGCCCATCCTGCCCGAAGCGAGAGAGACGCAGCTGGACGAGATCTTCCTGCCCGGCCCGACGGGCGAGCTGAACCGGCTGACGCGGCATCAACGCGGCCCGATCCTCTGCCTTGGGCCGGGGGCCGAAGCAGCTTCGGCGCAGGCGGCGGCGGTTGTGGCGCTGGGCGGGCAGGCGGTTCAGGCAAGCGGGGCCGTGTCCCCCAAGGCTTTGGAAACGCTGACACCTTTGGCCGGTGTGCTGTGGTGGGGCGCGGCCGAGATGGGCCGTGCCTATGCGCAGGCGCTGGCGGTGCGGCCCGGGCCGCTGGTGCCGCTGATCACTGCCAAACCCGATCTGGCCCATGTTGCGCATGAACGCCATCTCTGCGTCGACACGACGGCCGCGGGCGGCAATGCGGCTTTGCTGGCCGGGTGACTTGCCCTTTGCGCCCGCCTGCGGCACTTTGCAGCACCGCCTGCGGGCGCGATCAAGGGAGAGAAAGATGATCGGAAAACTTTCGGCGCCGCTTTGCGCGCTGATGCTGGCGCTGATGCCGATGTCGGGGCAGGCGCATGAGGCCCATGCCGGGGCGCTGACGATCATCCATCCGGCGATCCCGGCGGTGATGCCGGGGGCGCAGGCGGCGGCGGGCTATTTCACCATCGTCAATGCGGGCGACAGCGCCGACCGGCTGACCGCGGTCGAGGTCGATTTCGCCGCGATGGCGATGATGCATTCGAGCGAGACCGATGCCGCGGGCGTGACCCGGATGATCGATGTCGGCGCGGTCGAGGTGCCCGCGGGGGCGACGGTGAAACTGGCGCCGGGCGGGCTGCATGTGATGTTCATGGGGCTGACCGCGCCGATCGCCGAAGGGGTGATGCTGCCCGGAACCCTGGTCTTCGACCATGCGGGCAAGGTGCCGGTGGAGTTCATGGTGACGACGGCGGGCAAGGCGCCCGACATGTCGGGCCACAAGATGACCCCCTGAGATCCATGCCTAAAAGGCATATCTGGCGGTGAAAACGGCGGTCGATCTGGCCGCCGTCCCGGGCTAGGAAGACGGCAGCAAGGGAGGGTCCGATGTCCGATGCGCCGCTCAAGGGGCTGAAGGTGGTGGAACTGGCGCGGATACTCGCCGGTCCCTGGATCGGTCAGGTTCTGGCCGATCTGGGCGCCGAAGTTGTAAAAGTGGAAGCGCCCGAGGGCGACGACACCCGCCGCTGGGGCCCGCCCTTCATCGAGCGGCTGCGGTCTGATGGCACTTTTGAAACCGTGGCCGCCTATTTTCATGCCGCAAACCGGGGAAAAACCTCGGTCACATGTGACTTTTCGAACATTGACGATCTGGCGCGGCTGAAACGGCTGATCGCCGAGGCCGATGTGGTGATCGAGAACTTCAAGCTGGGCGGGTTGAAAAAGTTCGGTCTGGATTACGAGAGTCTGGCCGCGGAAAACCCCGGTCTGGTCTATGTCTCGGTCACCGGGTTCGGGCAGACCGGGCCGCGGGCGGCGCAGCCGGGCTATGATTTTCTGGTGCAGGGCCTGTGCGGGATCATGGATCTGACCGGCCCGAAGGACGGCGAGCCGCAAAAGGTCGGCGTCGCCTGGATCGACATTTTCACCGGGCTTTATGGCGTCATCGGCGTGCAGGCGGCGCTGGCCGAACGGGCGCGCTCGGGGCGCGGGCAGCAGGTGGACATGAGCCTGCTCGATTGCGGCGTGGGGGTGCTGGCCAATCAGGCGATGAACCATCTTCTGGGCGGGATGGTGCCGCATCGTCTGGGCAATGCGCATCCGAATATCGTGCCTTATCAGGTATTTCCAGCCGCTGACGGGCATTTCATCATCGCTTGCGGCAATGACCGGCAGTTTCAGGCCCTGTGCAAGATGCTGGGGCTGAGCGCCGAGGCCGCGCATCCGGATTACGCGACGAATGCCGACCGCGTGGCGCATCGCGACGCGCTTTGCGCCCGCATCGCCGAGGTCACGGCGGCACGGCCGAAAGCTGATCTGATCGCGGCGATGGCGGCGGCGGGCGTGCCCGGCGGGCCGATCAACGACGTCTCCGAAGCTTTGGCCGAGCCGCAGATCGCGGCGCGCGGGATGAAGATCGCCCCCGAGGGCCTGCCCGGTCTGCGCACGCCGATCGTCTTTTCGCGCTCGGATCTGGCGCTGGACAAGGCCAGCCCGGCGCTGGGTGACGGTGCGTGGCATTTTTCTGTCGGTTGAGGCATTGCCGCGCGGCGAAACCCCGCTTTATTGGGGCGAAGTGAGCGCGAGGACGACGTGGCCAGCCTGAGTTTCGAATTCGACCGCGGTCCCGAGGGCCGGGCCGTGCGGTTTGCGCGGCCTTCCGCGCTGATCCGGGCCGAGAGCCTGGAGGACATCGGCCCGGCTTTCGAAGCCATCGCCCGCGCGCGCGCCGCCGGAAAATGGCTGGCGGGGATGCTGAGCTATGAGCTGGGATATGCCTTTTCGGCGAAACTTGCACCGCTGATGCCCGAAAACCGCGATGTGCCGCTGATGCTGTTTGGCGTTTATGACGCGCCCGAAGCGCCCTTGCCCGAAGCCGCGCCCGCCGCGGCGGTGCCGCAATTTTCGCCGACCGTTTCCCAGGCCGAATATCTGCAGGCCTTTGCCCGGGTGCAGGACTATATTGCCGCGGGCGATGTCTATCAGATCAACCTGACCTTTCCGCTGCAGGCCCGCTGGGACGGGGATGCGCGGGCGCTTTACGCGCGGCTGAAGGCGGCGCAGCCGGTGGGCCATGGCGTGCTGGTCGAAGCGGAGGATTTCGCGGTTCTGTCGCGCTCGCCCGAGCTGTTTTTCGCCATCGACGCCGCGGGGCGGGCGACGGTGCGGCCGATGAAGGGCACGGTGGCGCGCGGGGCAACACCCGCGGCGGATGCGCAGGCGGTGGACTGGCTGCGGGGCTCGGAGAAGAATCGCGCCGAAAACCTGATGATCGTCGATCTGTTGCGCAACGATCTGAGCCGGATTTCCGAGATCGGCTCGGTCCGCGTGCCCGCGCTTTACGACATCGAAACCTATGCGACGGTGCATCAGATGACCTCGACCGTCACCGCGCAGATCCGGCAAGGCGTTGATTTCGAAGCAATCTGTCAGGCGCTTTTCCCCTGCGGCTCGATCACCGGGGCGCCGAAGATCCGCGCCATGCAGATCATCCGCGACCTCGAACCCCGTCAACGCGGCGTTTATTGTGGCTCCATCGGCTGGCTTGCGCCCGCGGGCGGAATGGCGTTCAACGTCGCCATCCGCAGCCTGACCCTGCGGTCGGGCGTGGCGGTGCTGAATGTCGGCGGCGGGGTGGTGCATGACAGCGAGGGGGGGACGGAATGGGCGGAAGCGCTGAGCAAGGCGGCCTTCGTGACGGCGCCCCCGCCGATGTGCGGCTGATCGAGACGATGCTTTGGGCCCCGCGCGAGGGGGTGGCGCTGATCCTGCATCACCTGGCGCGGCTGGAGGCCGGGTGCCGCAGGCTGAACATTCCTTGCGATCTGTGGCGGGTCGAGCAAATGATCGAAACGGTCAGCGCCTCGGACCCGTTGCGGCTGCGGCTGACGGTGGGGCTGGATGGGGTGCCCGAGCTGACCACCGCGCCCCTGCCCAAGGCGAAAGCGCTGTGGCGGGTGGGGCTGGCCGAGGGGCGCGTGGCCTCGGACGATCCGTGGCGGCAGGTGAAATCGACCGAGCGGCATTTGTATGACCGGGTCCGGGCGGATCTGCCAGCGGCCTGGGACGAGGCGATTTTTCTGAATGAACGCAATGAGGTGGTCGAAGGCACGATCACCAATGTCTTTCTGTGGCGCGACAATCTTCTGTGGACGCCGCCGCTCGGCTGCGGCGCGCTTCCGGGCGTTTTGCGCGCGAAACTGCTGGCCACCGGCCGCGCGCGCGAAGCGGTTCTGCGCTGGCCCGATCTGGCCGAGGGGCGGCTTTTTCTGGGCAATGCTTTGCGCGGGCTGGTTCCGGCGGAAGTGATCTGAGCGCCAATCGAGAGGGATTCCAAATCGCCCCCCGCTGTGGCAGGGTCGGCGCCAACCGAAGGGGGCATCATGCGGAAAGTGGAACTGGGGCGCACCGGTCTGATGGTGAGCGAATTGTGTCTGGGCTCGATGACCTGGGGCACGCAGAACACCGAGGCCGAGGGGCATGCCCAGATCGATCTGGCGCTCGATCGCGGCGTGAATTTCATCGACACCGCAGAGGTTTACCCGGTCAATCCGATTTCCGCCGAAACCGTCGGGCGGACCGAGGAGATCATCGGCAGCTGGTTTGCGAAGACCGGGCGGCGGCGCGATGTCGTGCTGGCCACCAAGGTTGCGGGCAATGCGATGAAGGCCGTGCGCGACGGCGGCCCGATCACCCCGGCAACGATCCGCACCGCGGTCGAGGGGTCCTTGCGGCGGCTGCAAACGGATCACATCGAGCTTTATCAGTTCCACTGGCCGAACCGGGGCGATTATCACTTCCGGCAGAACTGGAAATTCGACGCGACGAAGCAGCCGGGCAAGGCCGAGATCGAGGAGGATTTCTGCGCCTGTCTTGAAACCCTGGCCGTGCTGCGCGGCGAGGGCAAGATCGGGCATTTCGGCCTCTCGAATGACAGCGCCTGGGGCGTGATGACGGCGCTGCGGCTGGCCGAGGCGGGGCATGGGCCGCGCGTCGCAAGCCTGCAGAACGAATATTCGCTGATGTGTCGGCTTTTCGACACCGATCTGGCCGAGGTGGCCGTGCACGAAGGCGTCACGCTGCTGGCCTATTCGGCGCTGGCGACGGGGATGCTGAGCGGGAAATATTCGGGCGGGGCCGTGCCTGCGGGCTCGCGCCGGTCGATCAACCGCGAGCTGGGCGGGCGGTCCAATCCGCGCGCCTTTGAAATTGCGGATCTTTATGTGGGCCTTGCGCGCGAGGCGGGGCTTGACCCGGTGACGATGGCGATTGCCTGGGTGCTGCAGCGGCCCTTCCCGGTGGTGCCGATCATCGGCGCGACCTCGGTCGGGCAGCTGGAAAAGTCGCTCGATGCGGCGGGGCGGGGGCTGGACAAGACGCTGCTTGGCGCGATCGAAAGGGTGCATCATGGCCATCCGATGCCGTTCTGAGGCGCTGGCGCTGCTTTTGGTGGCGGCTCTGGCCGCCTGCAAACCGGGCGGCGACGGCGCCCCCTTGCAGGGCGGCGGGCCCGAGGCCGTGGCCGCGGCGCGTCAGGCCTGCGAGGGCAAGGGCGGGCAATGGGCGCGCCTGGGCAAGATGGAATATTGCATCACCCGCACGACGGATGCGGGCAAATCCTGCCGCGCGGGCGCGGACTGCGCGGGGGATTGTCTGGCGCGGTCGCGGACCTGCGCCCCGGCAAAGCCGCTTTTGGGCTGCAATGCCGTGCTGAATGATGCCGGGATCGAGGTGAACCAATGCGTCGAGTGATTTGGGCCGGGCTTTTGGCGCTGGCCGCCTGCGGGGGCAAGGCGCCTGCGCCGGTGGCGCCGATCCGCGATCCGCAGGTGATGATCACCTCGGCGGCGCTGTTCGATCCGGCGCGGTTCGGTGGCGACTGGCAGGTGGCGATGAGTGCGACGCCGCGCTGTGGCGGCGCGAAGCAGAGCTGGCGCTGGGACGGGCGGGGCGCCTATGCGCTGTCGGGGGTCGATTGCGCGGGGGCGGTGCCTGCGGTCTTGCAGGGGCAGGCGGCGCTGACCGGCCCGGGCGGGCGGATGGCGCCCGACAAGGCCTATCGCGGCGAGCCGGTCTGGGTGCTGTGGGTCGATCAGGATTACCGGGTGGCGGCGCTGGGCACGCCCTCGGGCGCTTGGGCGGTGGTGCTGGTGCGGCCGGGCAAGGGGCGGGGCGATCTGCTGGCCGCCGCGCGCGAAGTGCTTGATTTCAATGGCTATGATCTGAGCCGCATTGGCGGCTGAGATCGGCCCAGCCGGGCGAAGGTCGCGCGCGGGCCGCGGTTGTCGAAAAACGGGATCGAGGCGGGCTCGGCGGTGTCGAAGGCAAGCCTTGCCTGCACCTCGGCCAGCACGACCTCGGTGATGAAGGGCAGGGCCAGCGCCCGGGCCTCGGTCAGGGCGACCCAGTGCAGATGGCTGAGCTCGTCGCAGGCGCGCGAGAAATCGTCGGGGTCCGAGGCGATTTCCGCGACATCGACCAGAAAGAACCGCGCGTCGAAGCGGCGCGGGCGGCCGGGCGGGGTGATGGCGCGAAAGACGAAGTGCAGCCCGGCGGCCGAGGGGCGATGGCCGGTGGCGGCGAAGCCCTGCCAGTCGGCGGGCACCGGGCCGTCCCAGGCGCCGGGGGTGCCAAGGATCAGCCCGGTTTCCTCCCATAATTCCCGGATCGCGGCGACGGCGAGCGCCGGGCCGATGCCTGCGGGGGCCTCAAGCGCCAGCCTTGCGGCCGAGGGCTCGGGCAGCGGCCGGGCCAGCGGCACGGCGGCATCGGCGGCATCGAGCGCACCGCCCGGGAAGACGTATTTCGACGGCATGAAGGCCGCGCCCGCGCCGCGCATCCCCATCAGCACGGCGGGGCCCGCGGGCAGGTCGCGGCGCAGCACGAGGACGGTGGCGGCATCGCGCAGCGCGGATTTGTCGGGGGCGGCGGTGTCGGGCTGGGGATCGGGGGGGCTCATCGGACCTCGCGCAGGGTTTCGGCCAGTCTAACCGCAGCCTGCGCGCGGGCGAAAGCGGAATGCCGCGTCATTTTTCCTGCAAAGCTTTGCGCGCGGCGACGGAACCGGGGACCTGCGGCGTTTGGAGATCATCGGCGGCGGGAATGGGGCCGCGGCAAGGAGTGACGACGATGACGATCCTGAAGAAAACGATGACGGCGGTTCTGGCGACGGGTGTGGCGCTGGGGTCGGTGCTGCCGGTGCTGGCGCAGGAGGCGCCGCCCGCGCCGGACATGATGCCGATGGGCGGGCCCGGCGGCCCCGGGCCGGTCGGGCTGCAGTTCGATTTCAAGGCCTTCGACAAGGATGGTGACGGCAAGGTGACGCGGGCCGAGGTGCAGGCGGGCCGGGCCGAGCGGGTCAAGACGATCGATGCCAATGGCGACGGGCTTTTGAGCGCCGAGGAAATGATCGCGGCCGATCTGGCGCGCGAGAAGACCCGCGTCGAGGACCGGGTCAGGGCGCGGATCGCGGCGCAGGATGCGGATGGCGACGGCAAGCTTTCGGCGGCCGAGATGATGGTTCCGCCCGGTGCGGTGCGGCTGTTCGACCGGATCGACGCCGACAATGACGGCGCGGTGACCGAGGCGGAGCTGGCGCAGGCGCGCGAGGTGATGCGGGCGCGGATGATGGACCGGATGCAGGACCGTCGCGGCGATCACGGCCCGAAGGATCCGGGCGGGCATGGTCCGCGGGACGGGCAGGGCTGGTTCGGTCCGGCGCAGAACTGAGCGGGCAGGCGGCGGCCCCCCGATCGGGGGCCGCGGTTGCCCTGAGGGCGCATTGGCGGTAGTGCTTGGGACCGATGGAGATGGCCTTCGACGAGATCCGCACCCTGTCCGACGAAACCCTGCTGGTGCTTTATGGCAATGGCGACGGGGCGGCGGCGCGTGCGCTGGTGGAACGGCTCGGGCCGCTGGCCTATCGGCTGGCGGTGCGGATGCTGGGCGACCGGGCCGAGGCCGAGGATCTGGCGCAGGAAGCGCTGTTGCGGCTGTGGAAGATCGCCCCCGACTGGCGCATGGGCGAGGCGAAGGTCTCGACCTGGCTGTACCGGGTGGTGACCAATCTGGCGACGGACCGGCTGCGGCGGCGCCGCGGTGTCGGGCTGGACGAGGCGCCCGAGCTGCCCGATGGCGCGGCCTCGGCGCTGGAGGGGATGATCGAGACCGACCGCGCGCAGGCGCTGGAGCTGGCCTTGGCGCAGCTGCCGGCGCGGCAGCGGCAGGCGGTGGTGCTGCGCCATCTCGAGGGGCTGACGAACCCCGAGATCGCGGCGGCGATGGAGATTGGCGTCGAGGCGGTGGAAAGCCTGACGGCGCGGGGGAAACGGACGCTGGCGCAGCTTCTGGCGCCGCGCCGGGCGGAACTGGGGTATGGCCATGACTGACCGTTTTGAGTTCGAAGATGCGGATCTGGAACGGTTTTTCCGGGCGGCACGCACGGCGGCGCCAGCGCCGTCTGGGGATTTTCTGGCCCGGCTGACAGATCAGGCGGAGGGGCTGCAGCCCCGGCCCGCCGTGCCGGGGCCGCGGCGGCGCGGGCGGGTGGCGGCGCTGGCGACGGCTTTGGGCGGCTGGGCGGCTTTGGGCGGCTTTGCGGGCGGCATGGCGACGGCGACGGTGGCCGGGCTCTGGATCGGGCTGGCGGGGACGCCGACGCTGGTGCAGGCGGTGGGCCTTGGCAGCGCCGTCAGCACGGCCAGCGCCGAGACGGACAATTACCTGCCCGATGCCGATGTGCTGGCGCTGGCGGTGATGCAATGACCGAAGGGGAGGGAGCAGGATGAACCCGGAGACGACGACACCGCCGACCGAGCCCGCGCCCCGATCCGGGCTGCGCGGCTGGATGAAGATCGCCTTCATCGCCTCGGTCACGGTGAACTTCCTTGTGCTGGGCACCGTCGTCGGCGGGGTGATCGCGCATCGGAGGCAACCGCCGCCGCCGGTGATGGAGCGGGGACAGGATGCGCTGACCTTCGGGCCGCTGGGCGGCGCCTTCAGCCGCGAGGACCGGCTGGCGATGCGGCAGGCGGCAGAGCGGCGGGGGACGAATTTCGAGGCGATGCGGGCCGCGGTCCGCGTGGATTTTCAACGGCTTGAAGCGGCGCTGAAGGCCGAGCCCTTTGATGCCGAGGGGGTGCGTCTGGTGCTGGCTGACATGCGGGCACGCACGCTCAAGCGCATGGATATCGGCGAGCACCTGATCCTCGAGCGGCTGGCGAAGATGACGCCGCAGCAGCGGGAGCGCTTTGTCGAGCGGCTGCGGCGCGGGATGGACCGGCTGTCGAAACATCTGGAGGAGCGCAACCACGGGCGCGGGCCGGGCGACGCGCCGCCGCCGCCGCCCGAAAACTGAGACCGGCACACCGAGACCTGAAAATCGAGACCCCCCCGGCCGCAAGGTCGGGGGTTTTCGTTCTGCGCCCGGGGGATGGGTCAGGCGGGACGGGTCAGGCGGCGGGCAGCTTGAAGATCTTGACCTGATTGCGCCCCTCGGCCTTGGAGCTCATCAGCGCATGGTCGGCCTGGTTGATCACCTGTTCGACCGTGCCGGTGCCGCCATGGCCGCCGCCCAGCGCCAGACCGATCGAGACGGTGATGCGCAGCGCGTGGCCGTCATGCAGCTCGAACGGGGTTTCCTCCATCACCCGGCACAGCCGTTCGGCGGTGGCGCGCGCGGCCTCGAGCGAGGTTTCGGGCATGGCGATCAGGAATTCCTCGCCGCCGACGCGGGCAACGAGATCGACCTGGCGCAGGTTCAGTGTCAGCCGCCGCGCCACCTCGATCAGCACGCGGTCGCCCGCGGCATGGCCATAGGTGTCGTTCACCGATTTGAAACGGTCGATGTCGAGCACCATCACCGCGAAAGACCGCCCGCTGTGGCGCGAGCGTTCGGCCAGCCGCGCCACATGCGGCATCGCATAGCGGCGGTTGTAAAGCCCGGTCAGCGGATCGACGAGGGCCAGCCGCAGCCCGTCGGCGACGCGTTCGCGCTGCCGGTCGTGGCGACGCTTGCGCGAGATATGGGTGCGCAGACGCAGCGCCGCTTCCTCGGCAAAGCCCGGGTCGGAGAGTTTCACCGGCGTCAGATCCGAGGCGCCAAGGTCAAGCGCCACCGCCGAGGTTTCCCGCGCCCCCTCGCGCACGGCGATGCAGATCACCGCATGGCGCGAGCCCGCGCGCGAGCGCAGCTCCGACATCAGCCGCAGCCCCTCGCCCGGGCGGGCCAGATCGGCCGAGATCACATAGGCATCGGGCGGCGGCATCTCGGCGGCGGCGGTCAGCGCCTCGTTGTAATCCAGCACCCGCAGCGTGTCCTGCGGCAGGAACCGGGCCATCGCAGCCTTCCAGCCGACGCAGGTTTCGCGGTCGGGGGCGACCAGGCAGATCACCGCGGGCGGTTCGGCCACGGGCACCGGCGGCTCGGTGAAGCCAAGCTCGTGGCAGGTGCTTTCGCGCAGCCGCAATTCCTCGTCGGTTTCGCGCATCCGCATCAGCGAGCGCAACCGGGCGAGCAGCGTCAGTTCCTCGAAGGGTTTGACGATGAAATCATCGGCGCCCGCCCGCAGCGCCTCGAGCCGGGTTTCGGGCGAGGGAAAGGCGGTGACCATGATCACCGGCAGGTTCTGTGTCAGCGGGTCCGATTTCAGCCGGCGGCACACTTCGATGCCGCTGATGTCGGGCAGCTGCACATCGAGCAAGACAAGATCGGGCAGCTCCAGCGTCACCAGACGCAGAGCTTCCTGTCCCGTGCCAGCCTGAACCGTTTCGTACCGGGCGCCCGAGAGCTTCACCTTGAGTACGATCCGATTCGTGGCCACATCGTCCACGATCAGGATTTTCCCTGCCATGAACCGTTCCGCTCCTTTAACCTGCCGCCCGCAGAGCCTATCATGGCTACCCAAAGGTTAACAAACTCTTTCAATTCTAGGAGTGACACAGATTGCAGCAGGATTTGGCACAAATTCTCGCGATCCGCGCGCTGGGCTGGATGGCGGGCGAGGAGGCGGTCTGGCTGGCCTTTCTGGGCGCAAGCGGCGCGGATGCGGCACAGGTGCGCGCCGAGGCGGCGCAACCGGCGATGCAGCGCGCGGTTCTGGCGCATCTCCTGCGCGAGGATGACTGGGTGCGGTCCTGCGCCGCGGCGCTGGCGGTGCGGCCCGAAGAGCTGGCGCTGGCGGCGGCCGTGCTGGATGGCGCGGCGGGGCGCAACTGGACGTGAGGGTTTCAAGTGTCTGATATTGCTGCGATCCTTTTTGACAAGGATGGAACGCTTTTCGATTTTGACGCGACCTGGGGGGCCTGGGCGCGGGGGGTGACCTTGGATCTGGCTGGGGGCGATGCGACGCTGGCCGGGCGGCTGGCGCAGGTGATCGGCTATGATCCGGCGGCGGGGCGGTTCGAGCGCCACTCGCCGGTGATCGCGGGCACGGTGGCGGAGGTGGCCGAGCTGATCGCGGCCCATCTGCCCGGGCAGTCGGTGGCGGCGCTGGTGCGCGATCTGGATGCGGCGGCATGTCGCGCCCCGCAGGTGGCGGCGGTCAATCTGGAACGCTGTCTGGGCGGGCTTCGGGGGGCCGGTCTGCGGCTGGGCGTGGCGACGAACGACAGCGAATCCTCGGCGCGGGCACAACTTCAGCGCGAGGGGATTTCCGGGTTCTTCGATTTCATCGCGGGCTATGACAGCGGTTTTGGCGGCAAACCCGCGCCGGGCCAGCTGCTGGCCTTTGCGGCGCAACTGGGCGTTGCTCCCGCACAGGTTGCAATGGTGGGCGACAGTCTGCACGACATGGCGGCGGCGCGGGCGGCGGGGATGCGGGCGGTGGCGGTGCTGACCGGCCCGGCCCCGGCCGAGGTGCTGGCGCCTGCGGCCGATGTGGTCCTGCCGACGATCGACGGTCTGGCGGGCTGGTTGGCGGGGCGGTGACGGGTGGCTCGCCAATCCGCCCGGGGCTGGGTAAGCTGGCCAAAACGGAGGCGCAGATGAGCAGTCGGGTGCAGTTCATCCTGATCGGGATGCTGGGCGGGTTCGCCTTTTGGGGGCTTTTCGACCGGTTCGAGGTGCTGGAGACCTGGCGGCTGGCGGTGCCGGCGCTGGTCGGGGCCGGGGCCTTCTTCTTTGCGACGCTGGCGATGGCGGCCGATCTGGGGCTGCGGCGGGCGGCGCTTGCGGGCGGGGCGATCGCGGCGGTGGCGGGCGGGCTTGTCGCGCTCAAGGGGCTTGGCTTCGAGAGCGGGGCGCAGATGCTGGCGACCGGGCATCTGGGCGGGGCGATGGTGGCTTTGGCGGTGATGCCGGTGCCTTTTGCCCTGGGCTGGGGGCTGGGCGGGCGCGCCGGGCTGACCGATTACCGGGTGCTCTTCACCGAAAGCTGGAACATTGTCGTGCGCTATGTCTCGGCGGGGCTGTTCGTGGCGACGGCGCTTCTGGTGCTGTGGCTGCTGGGCGCGCTGTTGCAGCTGGTGGGCGTGACGGTGCTGCATGACGTGCTGCGCGACGATCTGGGGCTGTGGCTGATTTCGGGCGCGGTGCTGGGGCTGGCCTTTTCGGTGGTGACGGAGCTGTCGGACACGGTCTCTCCTTATCTTCTGTTGCGGCTGTTGCGGCTTTTGACGCCGCTGGTGCTGGGCGTCGTGGTGGTCTTTGTCGCGGCGCTGCCGCTGCGCGGCCTGGGCGCGCTTTTTGGCGAGATCTCGGCGGCCTCGGCGCTTTTGGCGACGGCGATCGCGGCGATCGGGCTGATCTCGATCGTGGCGGACGAGGATGATGTCGAGGCGGCGCAGGGGCTGATCCTGACGCTTTCGGCGCGCGGGCTGATGGCTTTGGTGCCGGTGCTGGCGGGGCTGGCGATCTGGGCGCTGGCCCTGCGGATCGGGCAATATGGCTGGACGCCGGAGCGGGTGGCGGCCTCGGCGCTGGCCTTCGTGGTGGCGGGCTACGGGCTGGGCTATCTGCTGGCGCTGGGTCTGGGGGGGCGCTGGCGGGCGGCGCTGCGGCGGGTGAACGTGGCAATGGCGCTGGCGATCCTGGCGCTGGCGGTGCTGTGGCTGAGCCCGGGTCTCTCGCCCGAGGCGATCGCGGTGCGCTCGCAGCTGGCGCGGTTCGAGGCCGGGCGGGCGACGGTGGCGCAGCTGCCGCTGTGGGAGATGAAGCACGACTGGGGCCTTGCCGGGCAACGCGGGCTGGAGCGGCTCGGGGCGCGCGACGAGGCGGCGCTGGCCGAACGGCTGCAGCAGCTGGCAACGGCCGAGGGGCGCTGGCAGTTCGAGCATGCGGCTGAAACCGGGGCGCCCGCGCTTGACCGGCTGCGGGCGGCGGTGACGCTGTGGCCTGCGGGCGCGGCCTGGCCCGAGGGGCTGGCCGAGACGCTGGCGGGGGATCTGCGGGCGCCGGATCTGGGCGGCTGTGCCGCGGCGGCGGGCGGCGGCAGCGGCCGCTGCGCGCTGGTTCTGGCCGATCTTTTGCCGCAAGTGCCCGGACCGGAGGCGGTTTTCCTGAATGCGGCCGGGTATTTCAGCGCCGATGGCGTGCAGGTCCTGCGGCGGCAGGAGAGCGGCGACTGGGTCCGGGGCGGGCAGATCGTGCTGGGCGACAGGGACACGGTCTCGGTGGCCGAGATGATCGCGGCGCTGCGCGCGGGGGCGCCGGAGACGGCCTCGGTGACGGTGCAGGTGCTGCGGCTGGGCCGCTGGCAGGTCGGCATCACGCCGTGACCGCTTCCGGATTGGGGGTTTGTTAACAGCCGTTGCGCTATGGTCCGCGCGAGGAGGGTCCATGCTCGGCATCGTCAACAAATCCATTCAGGCTTTCCTGTGCAAGCACCACGGCAGCGCCGTCTGGCGCGAGGTGGCCGATCGTCTGCGCCTTGGCCCCGAGGGGTTCGAGGCGATGCTGACCTATGCCGATGACACGACCGAGGCGCTTTTGGCGGTGGCCGAGGGGCTGACCGGCAAGACGCGCGAGCAATTGCTGGAAGATATCGGCGCGGAAGTGGCGCAGACCGAACCGCTGCGGCGGCTGTTGCGCTTTGGCGGCCCGGATTATCTGGAATTCCTGTTTTCGCTTGATGATCTGCAGGGCCGCGCGCAGATGGCGCTGCCCGATCTGGAACTGCCGGAACTGACGCTGCAATCCGAGGCGCAGGGGCGGTTCACCCTGCTGGTGCGCGGCCGTTTTCCGGGCTGGGGCGCGGTGATGGCGGGGCTGATGCGGGCGATGGCCGATGATTACGGCGCCCTGGTGCTGATCGACCTGCTCGAGCCGCGCGAGGGGGCGGAACGGGTGCAGGTCGAGCTGCATTTCACCACCTATCATGTTGCGCGCCAGTTCGATCTGGCCGCCCCCGAGATGGGAGAGGCGTCATGACCCGGATCCTGCCCGTGGCCGCGTCGGTCCCGGCGCCGGAGCCGGTGCTGACGCTGAACACCGAGATGCTGGCGCGGCTGATGCCGATGTTTCTGTGGCTGGATGCGCGCGGGCGGATCCGCGCCATGGGGCCGACGCTGGCGCGGATCGTCGGTCAGGGGCCGGAGCGGGCGGAGGGGGCGGATTTCGCCCGCCATTTCACCCTGCGCCGGGCCCGGGGCGTCGAGCCCGGGCGCGAGGTCGCGCTGACCGGGCGGCGGCTGGTGATGACGCTGGTGCGCTATCCGATGTTCAACCTGCGCGGTCTTGCGGTGGCGCTGGGCCCGGGCGAACAGGCCGATGTGCTGGTGAACCTGTCCTTTGGCATCCAGCTGTCCGAGGCGGTGCGCTATTTCGGCCTGACCGAGGCGGATTTCGCCGCTTCCGATCTGGCGATGGAATTCCTGTTTCTGGCCGAGGCGAAGGCGGCGGTTCTGGGCGAGCTGACCGCCCTGACCGGGCGGCTGCGGCTGGCCAAGGCCGAGGCCGAGACCGAGGCGCAGCTGGATCCGCTGACCGGGCTGGCGAACCGGCGTGCCTTCGATGCGGCGCTGGGCCATGCGGTCAAATCGGCGACGCGTGGGCGGCGGAACTTTGCGCTTTTGCATCTCGATCTGGATTTCTTCAAGCAGGTCAACGACACCCTGGGCCATGCGGCGGGCGATGCGGTGCTGGTGCGGGCGGCGCATGTGCTGCGCGACGAGGTGCGCCGCGGCGATCTGGTGGCGCGGCTGGGCGGCGACGAATTCATCATCCTGCTGCGCGGCCCGGTCGAGCGGTCGATGATCGAGGCCATGGCCGAGCGGCTGATCGGCCGGATCGAGGAGCCGATCCGGCTGGACGGGGTGGATTGCCGGATTTCGGCCTCGATCGGGGTGGCGATCGCGCTGGAATGCCGTCCCGCGCTGGCCGAGGAGCTGATGGCCGAGGCCGATGCGGCGATGTATCAATCGAAACGCGCCGGGCGCGGGCGCTGGACGATCGCGCCCTTGCGCTTCGGGTCGCGGTCGCAGACCTGAACCGCCGGCCCGAACGGCTGTCGCGGCGCTGTCACAAGCCGGTGGCGCAGCCCGGACCGATCGGGTAGGGCAGGGGCATGAGACAGGGGTTTCCGATCGCCACGCGCGGCCAGAGCATCGGCCTTCTGGGCGGGTCTTTCGACCCGGCCCACGCCGGGCATGCCCATATCACCCGCGAGGCGCTGCGCCGCTTCGGTCTGGATCAGGTCTGGTGGCTGGTCAGCCCGGGCAATCCGCTGAAGACCCGCGGCCCGGCGCCGATGGCGCAACGCATCGCCCGGGCGCGCCGGGTGATGCCCGATCCGAAAGTGGTGGTCACCGGGCTCGAGGCGGGCCTTGGCACGCGCTACACGGCGCAGACGCTGGCCCGGCTGAAGGCGCTTTATCCGGGCGTGCGATTCGTCTGGCTGATGGGCGCCGACAATCTGGCGCAGTTCCACCGCTGGGAGGACTGGCGGTCGATTCTGGCGGCGGTGCCGGTGGGGGTGCTGGCGCGGCCGGGGCATCGGATGGTGGCGCGGCAGGCGCTTGCGGCCCGGATCTTCGCACGCGCACGGCTTCGTGCGGCGCAGGCGCGGCTTCTGGCTTGCGCGGACTTGCCCGCCTGGTGTTTCGTGCAGATGCCGATGTCCGATCTGTCCTCGTCTGCGATCCGGGCCGGGGGCGATTGGCGGGACGCAGCGGAAGGGAGACGGGCATGGACGTGACGCGGCGGGGGATCCTGGGCGGGATGCTGGGGGTGGGGGCCGGTCTGGCCACGCCCGCGGTGCTGCGGGCCGAGGGTGCGGCGCTGCGACTGCTGTCGGGCGAGGAGCTGATCGCGGCGGCGCGGCTGGGCGGCGATGTCGGCTATGTGGTGGCCGATGCGCGCAGCGGGCTGGTGCTGGAGGCGCGCGATGGCGGCAAGCCGATGGCGCCCGCCTCGACCGCGAAGGCGATCACCACGCTTTATGCGCTGGAAACGCTGGGGCCGCAGTTCCGCTTTCAGACCCGGGTGCTGGCGACGGGGCCGGTCTCGGGCGGGCGGGTCGAGGGCGATCTGATCCTGGCGGGGGGCGGCGATCCGACGCTGAGCACCGACGGGCTGGCCGATCTGGCGGCGGCGCTGGCGCAACAGGGGGTGACGGGCGTGCGCGGGCGGTTTCTGGTCTGGGGCGGCGCGCTGCCCTATGCCGAGGCGATCGCGGCCGATCAGCCGGTGCATGTGGGCTACAACCCGGCGATTTCCGGGCTGATCCTGAATTACAACCGCGTCCATTTCGAATGGAAGCGGGCCAAGGGCGGCTATGCGCTGGCGATGGATGCGCGCTCCGAGCGCCATGTGCCCAAGGTCTATACGGCCGATGTGGCGGCGGTGGCGCGGCAGGCGCCGCTGTTCGAGTATCGGCAGGCGGGCGGGCGCGAGCATTGGACGGTGGCGGCAAGCGCGCTGGGCAAGGATGGCAGCCGCTGGCTGCCGGTGCGGCTGCCCGAGGCCTATGCGGGCGACGTGTTCCAGACGCTGGCGCGGGCGCGCGGCATTGATCTGCCCGCCCCCGAGCCGGTGCGGGCGCTGCCTGCGGGGGCGCGGGTTCTGGTCGGCCAGCCCTCGGAGGCGCTGCCGAAGATCCTGCGCTCGATGATGAAATATTCGACCAACATCACCGCCGAGGCGGTGGGGATGACGGCCTCGGCGGCGCGGGGGGCGAATGCGGCGCGCGGCGCTTCGGGCGCGGCGATGAGCGACTGGCTGAGCGGGCGGCTGGGCGGCACGCGGGCGCGGTTCGTCGATCATTCGGGTCTGGGCGGCGATGACCGGATCGCGCCGATCGAGATGGTCAGGGCGGTGACGCTTTTGGGGCCGAAGGTCGGGCTGCGGGGCCTGATGAAGCCGTTCAACCTGCGCGACGAGGCGGGCGGCAAGGTCAAGGGCGCGCAGATCCGCGTCGATGCGAAGACCGGGACGCTGAATTTCGTCTCGACGCTGACCGGCTATATCACGGCGCCCGACGGCACCGAGCTGACCTTTGCGATCTTCACCGGCGATCTGGCGCGGCGGGCGCAATCGCGCGAGGCCGAGCAGGCGGAGGGCTCGCGCGGCTGGGTCGGGCGTTCGAAACTGCTGCAGAGCCAGCTCATCACCCGCTGGGCGACGCTTTACGGCTGATCGGTTGCCCCCGGCGGACGGGGGCGCGGGGTGGGCGGCTCGGTCTGCGGCTTGCCCGACCAGGGCTGCGGATAGTCGAGCCATTTCTGGATGAAGTTCCAGGATTGCTCGTAGCCGTCATGGGGCAGGGTGCAGGCGGAACAATCCTTGCGCGTCAAGCCGTTGCGGTCGGTGTAGGTCTGATAGGGACCGGGGCATTCATAGGCGATGAGCGGGCAGTAGCAAAACAGGCAGTTGAAGGCGCGCTTCACCCCCGGATGGCAGGGCAGGAACGGGCAGGTGCTGTTCGTGTAGCCCTTGAAGGCGGTGTTCGTTGTCGTGTCTTTCGGTTCCATGGCCTGGCCGCTCCGTTGTGTCGGGCCGAGGGCGGACAGGCGCGGCCCGCGCAAGCGGGGTCCATGCCTCCGGGCCCGCCGCCCGGGATGGTCTTTGGCCTGGCAGGTCTCCTGGCTTGCGGCTCGGGCGCCTGCTGCCCCTTCCCGGCCGGGGCCAGTGGGTGTTGCAGAAGGCTTGCCGCTGACAGTTGCGGGGGCAGCGCCGGAGTTGCACCGGCTTCCCTATTACCCCGCGGCGGCGTGCCGCAGGACCAAGGCCCGCTGAAGATGGGGGCGCGATGGGGCGGTGTCAATCGGCTTTGCGGCGTGTCGGGGCGCTTGGCCGACATCGGGCGGTGTCAGAGCGTGACGTGGCGCACCCGCGCCCCCCATTCGATCGCCACCGCATGCAGCCGGTCGATCGTCAGCTCGTCGCGGATTTCTTCCAGCATGCGCAGCTCGGGCTGGTGCAGCACGCCATCGGCCGCCGCCACGTCGCAGCCCAGCGCATAGGCGGTTTCGTAAAGATGATTGGGCAGCGCCGCGCGCACGAGACCGAACAGGGCGGCGATGCCTTCCTCTTCCTCGAAGAGCGCATAGACGGTCTGCGCCACGATGCGGATGCGGTCGATGTCATAGGTGGCAAAGATCGGCATGTGGTTCACCATCCGCTCGATGGCGACCAGTTCGGCGGTGCGGATCTTCGCGTCGGAGGCCGAGACGGCGACCATCACGGCGACAAGCGCGTCTTGCGGCGAAAGCGAGGGCAGGGTGTCGGTCACGGGCGTTTCCTTTTCTGGGTCTGCCGCAAGAATTATTGACGTTTCAGGCCCCGTTCAATAGGTCAGGCGCGAGGCGCATGGGGCGCCCGGATGAGGATTTGACCATGACCACCCTGCGCGACGCTGCGATGAACTCCAAAGCCTGGCCTTTCGAGGAAGCGCGTCGGGTGCTCAAACGCTACGAAAAGGCGCCGCCGAAAAAGGGCCATGTGCTGTTCGAGACCGGCTATGGCCCGAGTGGGCTGCCGCATATCGGCACCTTTGGCGAGGTCGCGCGCACGACGATGATCCGCCGCGCGTTTGAAATCATCTCGGACATTCCGACGCGGCTTTTGTGCTTTTCCGACGACATGGACGGCATGCGCAAGGTGCCCGAAAACGTGCCGCAGCAGGAGCTGCTTTACGCGAATATCCAAAAGCCGCTGACCGCCGTGCCCGATCCGTTCGGCGAATTCGACAGCTTCGGCAATCACAACAACGCCATGCTGCGCCGGTTTCTGGACACGTTCGGGTTCGAATATGAATTCGCCAGCGCGACGGATTATTACAAGTCCGGCAAGTTCGACGAGATGCTGATGCTTTGCGCCGAACGCTATGACGCGATCATGGCGATCATGCTGAAATCGTTGCGCGAAGAACGTCAGCAGACCTATTCCTGCTTCCTGCCGATCCATCCGGAAACCGGCCGCGTGCTTTACGTGCCGATGAAGCATGTCGATGCGAAGAACGGGCTGATCACCTTTGACGACGAGGACGGCCGCGAATGGACGCTGCCGGTGACGGGCGGCAAGGTGAAGCTGCAGTGGAAGCCCGATTTCGGCATGCGCTGGGCGGCGCTGGATGTCGATTTCGAGATGTATGGCAAGGACCATTCGACCAACACGCCGATTTATGACGGCATTTGCGAGGTCTTGGGCGGCAGGAAGCCCGAGCATTTCACCTATGAGCTGTTCCTGGATGATCAGGGGCAGAAGATTTCCAAGTCGAAGGGCAACGGGCTGACGATCGACGAATGGCTGAGCTATGCGGCGACCGAAAGCCTGTCCTATTTCATGTATCAAAAGCCGAAGACGGCGAAGCGGCTGTGGTGGGATGTGATCCCGAAAGCGGTGGATGAATACCATCAGCAGCTGCGCGCCTATCCGACGCAGCCGGTCGAGAAGCAGATCGACAACCCGGTCTGGCACATTCACGGCGGCCAGCCGCCCGAGTCGAACCTGGTGGTGCCCTTTGCGATGCTGCTGAACCTCGCCTCGGTGGCGGGGGCAAGCGACAAGGCCGGGCTTTGGGGCTTCATCAAGCGCTATGCGCCCGAGGCGACGCCCGAAACCCACCCCGATCTGGACGCGGCGGCGGGCTTTGCGGTGCGCTACTTCCATGATTTCGTCGCGCCGACCCGGACCTTCCGGCTGCCCTCCGACAAGGAACGCGCGGCGATGGAGGATCTGTTGGCACGGCTGAAGGCGCTGCCCGCGACCGACCTGCATCTGCAATTCGAGGACCCGTCCGAGGGGCTGCAGACGATCGTCTTCGCCGTCGGCACCGAACACGGGTTCGAGCCGCTGCGAGACTGGTTCACCGCGCTTTACGAGGTGCTCTTGGGCCAAAGCCAGGGGCCGCGCTTTGGCGGGTTCATCGCGCTTTATGGCGTCAGCGAAACCATCGCGCTGATGGAAACCGCGCTGGCGGGCGGGCTGATCAAGGCCTGATCACGGGCTGAGCCCTTGATGCAAAAGACTTTTGCGCGCGTTGTCCGGGGGCCGGGCAGCGCGCGCTGTCGTCAGATCTTCTTCAATTTTCACGGCTAGGTCTGGTCTGGCCGGGGCGTGATGGCCCGGTGAAATCCCCGATCCTGCGGAGCGCCGGTGGCGGTCGCGTGGCGTGTTTGCGCCGCGCCCGGCCTTTGCGTGCCGCATCTTGGGGCGGGCCGAACACGAAGGAGTTTCGGATGAACATCGCGATCACCGATGGGGTGAACCTGACCCCCTCTGCTTTCGAACTGGGGCTGGGCCAATGGTCGAGCGAGAATGGCACGGCGGGATCGGCCACCTATGCGGGGGCCGTGAATGCGGCGCTGGTGCCGGCGGATGCCGATTTCGGCACCTGTCTGGAGATGACCAAGACCCAGAGCACGCAGAAGCTGCGCTGGATGGGGCAGACGCCGATCCTGCCCGGCGTCTATCTGCGCATCACCGCCAAGGTGAAGGCGGTCTCGGGCAATTTCTGCGCGGTGCGGATCGCGGGCTATGCGATGAGCGCGGCGAATGCGCATGTGAACGGGCTGGTCGAAGTGGCCAGCCCGGTCACGCTGACCACCTATGGCAAGGTGGTGACGGTGCAGGCGATCGTCGGCTCGGGCACGCGCGCGGGTGTCGACATGGCCTGGGGCACGGTGCCTGTCTATGGCCATTTCGGGCTGGATCTGACCGGGCAGACCGGGGGCGTGGTGCGGATCGAGGATATCGTCATCGAGGATATCACCGAAGCTTTCCTGCGCGACATGATGGATGTGGTCGATGTGCGCGACTATGGCGCCAAGGGCGACGGCACCACCGATGACCGCGCCGCCTTTCTGGCCGCCGATGCCGCCGCCGACGGGCGCAGCCTGATCGTGCCGGAGGGCAGCTACCGCATCGGGTCCTCGCTCTCGATCGACAGCCCGATCCGCTTCACCGGCACGCTGATCATGCCGACCGCGGCGCGGCTGGTGCTGCAGAAGAATTTCGACTTTCCGACCTATGCGAAGGCCTTCGGCGACGAGGAACTGGCGCTGAGGAAGGGGTTGCAGGCGCTTTTGTCCTATACCGACAACAACATCTTCGATCTGTGCGGGCGGCGGGTCGATCTGACCGGGCCGATCGATGTCAAGGCGGCGGTGCCCGATACTTCGAGCTGGTCGAACCGGCGGGTGCTGGCGAACGGGCAGATCTCGGTCAGCGACAACACGGCCTGGAGCACCACCACCGTCACCTCGAACGCGACCTATTCCACGTCGCAATCGACGACGCTGAGCAATGTGACGAATATCGCCAACATCCCGGTCGGCGCGCGGGTGAGCGGCACCGGCGTCGGCCGCGAGGTCTATGTGCTGGCGGTCGATCCCGGCGCGGCCAAGCTGACGCTGTCGCAGCCGCTTTACGGCGGTTCGGGCACGCGCAGCTACACGTTCCGGCGCTACAAATACGCGCTTGATTTTTCCGGCTTCGACTATCTGGCCCGCTTCACCATCGACAATGTCGAATTCCTGCTGGGCGGGGTGGCAAGCGGCATCCTGCTGGCGCGCGAGGGCGACACGTTCGGGCTGCGCGATTGCTGGATGGTGAAGCCGAAGGACCGCGCCATCACCTCGATCGGGCGGGGGTGCCAGAACCTCTACATCGACCGCTGCGATTTCCTGTCGAACGAGCTGGATGTCAATGTCGAGAACCGGACCTCGGTCTGTGTCAATGTCAATGCGAATGACACCAAGATCCGCGATTCGCGTTTCGTGCGCTTCGGCACGACGATGGTGCTGGACGGCACCGGCCATGTGATCGTGGGCAACCACTGGTTCCAGGGCGACGGGCAGGTGGACGGGCCGCGGGTGCCGGGGCTGGTCTTCACCACGCCCAACGTGCAATCGACGGTGACCGGCAATTACATCGACAACAACTTCATCGAATGGACGAACGAATATTCGCCCGATCCGAACCTCGGCACGCAATATTCCTTTGGCGGGCTGACGATGACCGGCAACACCTGCATCATGGATGATGTCGCGGCCTGGGTGACCTGGCTCTCGATCAAGCCCTATGGCAGCGGCCATTACATCCAGGGGCTGACGGTGTCGAACAACGTCTTCAAGGCGCTGAACGGCAACATCAACCGGATCGAGAAGGTGGACACGAGCTTTGCCGATCTCGACTATGCGCGGATGCGCAACATCACGTTCCAGAACAACATTTTCAACGCGGTGAGCCAGATGACGGTGAACCCGGTGATGGTGCAGGTGACGCAGTCGAGCGCGCAATCGGTCTGGAGCGCCGATGCCGCGGCCTATCTGCCCTTTGGCGGCTGGGCGCGGCATGTCGAAAGCGTGGTGGCGGTGGGGGCGATCACCAATGCCGCGGGCGCCCGGGTCACGGCCATGCCCTTCATCACCGCCGAGCAGGGCGCGGGGAAAAATCTGGTCAACGTGACCTGGCCCGAGGCCGCCAAGGGCAAGATCAACGTGGTGATCCGCATCGACACGCCGAACTGAGGCGGGGCCTCAGGTCAGATCCGCGGGGGCCAGGCGAAAGGCGCGGCCGAAGCCGCCGTTCAGCGCCCCCGCGCGCAAGGAAAAGCCGACAAAGAAGAAATCCGGCAGATCGATGTAAAGCTTCGCCTTGGGGTGATCGGTCTGCCAGCGCGCCTGCAATGCCGCGGTCCGGGGCAGGGGGCTGGCCGTGGCCAGAAGCGTGAGCCGCGGATGGGCCAGCGGATCCCCCTTTGTCCCGGGCTCGCCCACGAGCAGCGACACCCGCGGATCGGCCCGCAGCGCGCGCGAATGCGCCGAAAGCCCCGAGACCAGCGTGCACAGACCGCCCTCGGGCGTCGTGCCAAGCGCGATGCGGCTGACGAAGGGAAAGCCGGTCTCGGGGTCGATCACCCCCAGCGCGGCAAAGCGGGCGGCGGTGATCAGCTCCCGCGCCAGCTGGCGGGCCTCGTCATCGGCGGGTTGCACGGGATCTTTTCGCGTTTCGGACATTGTCTCTCCGAATGGTGAGGGCATCGGGCTTGACAGCGACCGTGGCGGCGCTGTTTGCTGCCCCGTATCCATAACGAAGAAGCCGCCATGCGCAATGAAAGCCTGCCCGCAAGGGTCGGGGCCGAGCCCCTTTTGCCGATGTCCGTCACCGCCTTTGCCGAGGGCTACGATCTGGCGCGGCTGCGTGCCGATCTTCTGGCCGGGCTGACGGTGGCGATTGTCGCGCTGCCCTTGTCGATGGCGATCGCCATTGCCTCGGGGGTGGGACCGGAGCGGGGCCTGTTCACCGCGATCATCGGCGGCTTCCTGATCTCGGCGCTGGGCGGATCGCGCTATCAGATCGGCGGTCCGGCGGGGGCCTTCATCGTGCTGGTGCTGGCCTGCGTCACCGCGACCGGGGTTTCGGGGCTGGTGCTGGCGACGTTCCTGTCGGGGGGGATGCTGGCGGTGCTCGGTCTTCTGCGGCTGGGCTCGACGATCCGCTACATGCCCTATCCGGTCACGGTGGGCTTCACCTCGGGCATCGGGGTGATCATTTTCGCCAGCCAGATCAAGGATATGGCCGGGCTGACCCTGGCGGGGGGCGAACCCGGGCCGATCTTGGAAAAACTCTCCGCGCTCTGGGCGGCGCGTGACACGGTCAGCCCGACCGCGGTGGGCGTGGCTTTGGCCACCGTCGCGCTGATCGAGGCGCTCAAACGCTTTGCCCCCCGTCTGCCCAGCCTGCTTCTGGGCATCGCCACGATCACGCTCGCGGCGACGCTGCTGAACCTGCCGGTCGAGACGATCCAGTCGCGCTTTGGCGGCCTGCCGCGGCTTCTGCCCGCCCCGGCCCTGCCCGAGATCTCGCTCGAGACGGTGCGGGCGGCGCTGCCCTGGGCTTTCAGCTTCACCCTGCTGGGCGCGATCGAGTCGCTTCTGTCGGCGATGGTCGCCGATGGCATGTCGGGCACGCAGCACCGCTCGAACATCGAGCTGGTGGCGCAGGGCGTGGCGAACATGGGGGCGGCGCTCTTTGGCGGCTTTTGCGTCACCGGCACCATCGCGCGCACCGCAACCAATGTCCGCGCCGGCGCCAGCGGCCCCGCGGCGGGGATGTTTCATGCGCTCTTCATCCTCGGTTTCATGATCGTCGCCGCGCCGCTGGCGGGCTACATCCCGCTGGCCGCGCTGGCCGGGCTTCTGGGCATCGTTGCCTGGAACATGATCGAGCGGCACGAGATGGCCGCCCTGATCCGCTCTTCCAAGGGCGATGCGCTGGTGCTGATCGTCACCTTCGTCGTCGTCGTCTTTCGCGATCTGGCCGAGGGCATCGTGCTGGGCTTCGCGCTGGGCGGGCTGGTCTTCATCCGCCACATGTCCGAGATGACCGCGCTGGACGAGGGGGTGACGCATGCCCGCAGCACCGGTCCCGCGCGGCGCGATGTCGTCACCTATCACCTGCGCGGGGCGGTGTTTTTCGGCTCGGTGGCGCGGCTGGGCTCGGTGCTGGACCGGATCGCCAGCCATCCGCGGGCGGTTCTGCTCGATGTCTCCGGGGTCGGCTTCGTCGACAGCACCGGGGCGCGGATGATCGGGCAGATGGCGCAGAAACTGGGACGTCGCGGAGAGCGGCTGATGGTGCTGGGCGCCACGCCCGCGATCGAGGCGGCGATGCGCGCCCAGGGCTTGACCGAACCGCTCTTGTGCTATTGCCCCGACACCGAGGCGGCGCTGGCGAGGCTCGACGCCGCCTGAGCGACGATTCGGCCGCCGTTGCGGATCCGGGCGCCACAAGCCCTGCCGCGGCAGATCGCCGCGGCCCCCCCGCGCCCTCGCGCCCCGGCCCGTGCTCCTGCTCCCGAAACCGTGAACAGGGCGGGAAAGTCACGAAATTTACAAAAATGCCCATCCCCACTGTGAACGAATTTACAAAATCCCCTAGTCGGAATGGACAATTACATTGGGTGTGACAATCCCTTTACATTGCCCTAGGGGAATGATGCCTTGGGGTGTGACGGGTTTCCAAGGCCCGGGACGCGCCGTCAGAGAGGGAGGGACAGATGGGGAAGCAGGAACAGGTGGTCGCAGCGCCCGAGATGCGGGAGGTTCCGGCGGGGTTTGAGACTGCGCATGCGAATGGCGCGAAATATCTCGAGATGTATCGGGAATCGCTCGAGAATCCGGATGCGTTCTGGGGGCGCGAGGGCAAGCGGCTCGACTGGATCACGCCCTATACCAAGGTGAAGAATACCGATTTCACCTTCGGCAAGGTCTCGATCAAATGGTTCGAGGATGGGGTGCTGAACGCGTCCGTGAACTGCATCGACCGGCATCTGCGCGACCGCGCGCTGCAGACCGCGATCATCTTCGAGCCCGATGACCCGAAGGAACCGGCGCGTCACATCACCTACAAGGAGCTCTCCGAAAAGGTGAACCGGATGGCGAACGTGCTGCTCAGCCAGGGCATCATGCGCGGCGACCGGGTGGTGATCTATCTGCCGATGATCCCCGAGGCGGCCTATGCGATGCTCGCCTGCGCCCGGATCGGGGCCATCCATTCCATTGTTTTCGCAGGCTTTTCGCCCGATGCGCTGGCGAACCGGATCAATGATTGCGGCGCCAAACTGGTGATCACCGCCGATACCGCGCCGCGGGGTGGCCGCCGCACGCCGCTGAAGGCGAATACCGATGCCGCCCTTCTGCACTGCTCGGACAAGGTGCGCTGCCTTGTCGTCAAGCACACCGGCGATCAGATCAGCTGGGTGCATGGCCGCGATGTCGACCTTTTGTACCTGATGGAGCACGTCAGCCCGGAATGCCCGCCCCGCCCGATGAATGCGGAAGATCCGCTCTTCATCCTCTACACCTCGGGCTCGACCGGCAAACCCAAAGGCGTCGTGCATACGACGGGCGGCTACCTCGTCTATGCCGCGATGACGCACCAATACACGTTTGATTACAAGGACGGCGACGTGTTCTGGTGCACCGCCGATGTGGGCTGGGTGACGGGTCCCAGCTACATCATCTACGGGCCCTTGGCGAACGGCGCGACGACGCTGATGTTCGAGGGCGTGCCGACCTGGCCCGATGCGGGGCGGTTCTGGGCGGTGTGCGAAAAGCACAAGGTCAATCAGTTCTACACCGCGCCGACGGCGATCCGCGCGCTGATGGGTCAGGGCCCGGAATGGGTTGAGAAATATGACCTTTCCTCGCTTCGGGTGCTGGGCTCGGTGGGCGAGCCGATCAACCCCGAGGCCTGGGTCTGGTACGACAAATATGTCGGAAAAGGGAAATGTCCGATCGTCGACACCTTCTGGCAGACCGAGACCGGCGGGCACATGATCACGCCCTTGCCCGGCGCGACACCGACGAAACCGGGCTCGGCGACGAACCCGTTCTTTGGCGTCAAGCCGGTGGTGCTGGACCCGCAGACCGCGGTGCGGATCGGCGAGGTCGAATGCGAGGGGGTGCTCTGCATTTCCGACAGCTGGCCCGGGCAGATGCGGACGGTCTGGGGCGATCACGACCGCTTCCAGGAGACCTATTTCGGCCAGTATCGCGGCTATTACTTCACCGGCGACGGCTGTCGGCGCGACAAGGACGGCTATTACTGGATCACCGGCCGGGTCGATGACGTGATCAACGTCTCGGGGCACCGGATGGGCACGGCCGAGGTGGAATCGGCGCTCGTCGCGCATCCGCAGGTGGCCGAGGCGGCGGTGGTGGGCTATCCGCATGACATCAAGGGCCAGGGCATCTACGCCTATGTGACCCTGATGAACGGGATCGAGCCTTCCGAGGATCTGCGCAAGGATCTGGTGAAATGGGTCCGCACCGAGATCGGCCCGATCGCCTCGCCCGATCTGATCCAATGGGCGCCGGGCCTGCCGAAGACGCGCTCGGGCAAGATCATGCGCCGGATCCTGCGCAAGATCGCCGAGAACGACTATGGCGCGCTTGGCGACATCTCGACGCTGGCCGATCCGGGCGTGGTGCAGGAGCTGATCGACAACCGGATGAACCGGGCCTGACCGGAGGCGGGGGGCGCCGCCCCCCGACTTGCCTGCGCCACTCTCCCCCCGGGAGATTTGCGCCAGGGTGAACGGGCAAAAGTCTGTGCTTTTTCTTGGCGCAAATACGCCACGGGGGTGCGGGGGTGTGAAACCCCCGCAGCTACGGGCGGGTCAGGGCCAGCGGCTGCGACCGGTGCCCACGGCTTCCGCGACCGAAGCAAAGCCGTCGCGCGCCAAAAGCGCATCCAGGCCGCGCGCGACCTCGGCCGCCAGACCGATCCCCTTGTAGACCATCGCCGAGTAAAGCTGCACCGCCGAGGCCCCGGCGCGGATCTTTTCATAGGCTTCCTCGGCCGAGGAAATCCCGCCGACGCCGATCAGCGGCAGTTTCCCCTCTGTCAGCTTCGAGAGATGTGCCAGTACCCGCGTGGACTTTTCGAACAAGGGCGCGCCCGAAAGCCCGCCCGCCTGGCTTGAACTTGCACTTTTCAAACCTTCGCGCGAGAGCGTGGTGTTTGTCGCCACGATCCCGTCGATCCCCACCGCACGGGCGACCTCGGCCACGTCCTCCAGCTCCGCCGGGCTCAGATCCGGCGCGATCTTCAGGAAGACCGGCAGCGGACGGCCCAGTTCCGCCCGCGCTGCAAGGACCCCGCGCAAAAGCGCCGCGAGCGCCTCCTTGCCCTGCAGGTCGCGCAGCTTTTCGGTATTGGGCGAGGACACGTTCACCGTGGCAAAGTCGATATGCGCGCCGGCGCGCTTCAGCACCGTGGCGAAATCGGCGGCCCGGTCGGCGCTGTCCTTGTTCGCGCCAAGGTTCAGCCCGACCGGCACGCCCGCGGGCCGCGCCGCCAGACGGGCCGCGATCGGCTCCATCCCCTCGTTGTTGAAACCGAAGCGGTTGATCACCGCGCGATCTTCCGCCAGCCGCCACAGCCGCGGTTTCGGATTGCCTTCCTGCGGGCGCGGGGTCGCGGCGCCGACCTCGAGAAATCCGAAGCCTGCCCGCATCAGCGGCCCCAGCGCCACCGCGTTCTTGTCGAATCCTGCCGCCAGCCCCACCGGATTCCGCAGCGCCAGCCCCGCCACCGTCGTTGCCAGCCGCGCCCCGGTCACCGGGCCGCAACCGGGCACAAGCCCCATCTGCAGGGCTTTCAGCGCCAGACCATGCGCAGTTTCCGGGTCAAGCCCGTGCAGGAGCGTCAGCCCCAGCCGTTCGGTGATGTTCATAACAGCGCCTCGGGGAAGATATGGCCGCAAAGGCCGAGCGGCAATGCGGTGTCCCACACCACATCGGCCCGGCGCAAGCGGCGGTAAAGATGGGGGAAAAGCGCGCCGCCCCGCGACACTTCCCATTTCAGATCGGCGCCCAGCGGTTCGATCGCCACCGCCACCAGCACCAGATCGCTTTCGGTGGCGAAATGCTTCGCCGCAGTCTCGACGACCTGCGCAGCGGTGGAGAAATGGATGAAGCCATCGGCCAGATCGACGGGGGCCCCCGCGGTCTCACCCGCGGCGCACAGCGCATCCCATTCGGGGCGGCGGAGGATCTTGTAGATCAGCATGCAGGTTTCATGCCCGTTGCCCGGAAAATGGTCAATCCCCGGCAGCGGGCTTTCGTCCCGGCGCCGTCCCGCGGCAGGCCGCGGAAAAGCCCAATCCGGTTTTGACAGCGCCGCCCCGCGCGCGTCACAGTAGGCCCATTCTCAACCGAGGAGGATCGAATGTCCGTCCGTCTGCTGCTTTCCACCGCCGCGCTGGCCCTGACCGCCGGGGCGGCCCAGGCCGATTACACGCTGCACATCCTGCATACGAACGATCTGCATTCGCGGATCGAGGAGATCAACAAATACGACAGCACCTGTTCCGAGAAGGACGCCGCCGAGGCGAAATGCTTTGGCGGCATCGCCCGCGTCGCGGCGAAGGTGGCGGCGCTGCGGACAGAGCTGGCGGGGCAGAATGTGATCGTGCTGGATGCGGGCGATCAGTTCCAGGGCTCGCTTTTCTACACCACCTACAAGGGCGCGGACACCGCCGAATTCATGTCGAAGATCGGCTATGATGCGATGGCGGTGGGCAACCACGAATTCGACGACGGTCCCGAGGGTCTGGCGGCTTTTGTTGCAAAAGTGCAATTTCCGCTGGTCTCCGGCAACCTGGATCTGAGCCGCTCATCGCTAAAGGACAAGATCTTCGATACGGTCGTGCTGCAGGCCGGGGGCGAGAAGATCGGTCTGGTCTCGGCTTTGGCGACCGATACGGTGGAAACTTCCTCGCCCGGGCCCGACATCACCTTTCAGGACGAGATCGAAAGCCTGAAGGCCGATGTTCAGGCGCTGACCGATCAGGGGGTGACGAAGATCATTGCGATCCCGCACACGGGTTTCGTCAAGGATCAGGAGATCGCCGCCGCCGTTCCGGGGATCGACGCGGTGGTGGGCGGGCATTCGCACACGCTGTTCGGCCCGAAGGGCGCCGCCTATCCGACGATGGTCGGCGGGGTGCCGGTCGTCTCGGCCTATGCCTATTCGAAATATCTGGGCCATCTGGTGTTGACCTTCGACGATGCGGGCCATCTGAAATCGGCGGGCGGGGAACCCATTCTGCTCGATGCCTCGGTCACGCCCGATGCGGCGGTGGCGGCGCGGGTGGCGGAGCTGGCCAAGCCGCTGCAGGAGATCCGCGACAAGGTCGTTGCCGAAAGCACCTCCGAGATCGACGGATCGCGCGATCATTGTCGGCAGACGGAATGCGCGATGGGCAATCTGGTGGCCGAGGCGATGCTGGACCGGGTCAAGGATCAGGGCATCGCGATTGCGATCACGAATGGCGGGGGCTTGCGGGCCTCGATCGATGCCGGGCCGGTGACGATGGGCGAGGTGCTGACCGTTCTGCCGTTCCAGAACACGCTCTCGACCTTCGAGGCGAAGGGGGCGACGATTCTGGCGGCGCTGGAAAACGGCGTCGGCGCGGTCGAGGAGGGCGAGGGGCGGTTTCCGCAGGTGGCGGGGCTGAGATACAGCTTCGATCCGGCCAAGCCCGCGGGGGCGCGCGTCAGCGCGGTGCAGGTGGCGACCGCGCTCGGCTGGGCGCCGCTTGACGTAACGGCAACCTATGGCGTGGTGACCAACAACTTCCTGCGCGGCGGCGGCGACGGCTACAGGATGTTCGCGGCCGAGGGGATGAATGCCTATGACTTCGGTCCCGATCTGGCCGATGTGACGGCGGAATTTCTGGCACGGCACTCGCCCTATGCGGCGGCCGTCGATGGCCGGATCACCCGAAAGTAGAGACTTCGCCCGGATTGCGTCGCGGGGGGGATTTCCCCCCGCTTTTCACTTGCTTGTGATCGGGTGTTGCGCAACCCTCGGGGCAGAGGTGCGGCCATGAAGCGATCCGAGATCAACACCATCTTGCGCCAGTCCGAGGCCTTCCTGCGCGGCTTCGGCCAGATCCTGCCCCCCTTCGCCCATTGGTCCCCGCGCGAGATGCAGGCGCGACGCGCCGAGATCGACGGCATCGTCTCGGCCCGTCTGGGCTGGGACATCACCGATTACGGTCAGGGCGATTTCGCCCGGATGGGGTTGTTCCTGTTCACCGCCCGCAATGGCCGGGCCGCGGATCTCGCCCGGGGCGGGGGCCTGTGCTACGCCGAGAAGATCATGATTTCGCGGGAAAATCAGCTCTCGCCCCTGCACCGCCATATCGTCAAGGCGGAAGATATCATCAATCGCGGTGGCGCGACGCTGGCGGTCGAGATGTTCAGTTCGGATGCCGCGGGGGCGCTTGACCCCGGGGCGCCCGTCGTTGTCGCCTCGGACGGGGTGACGAAATGCCTGCCTGCGGGCGGTATCCTGCGGCTTGCGCCCGGGGAAAGCGTGACCCTGATGCCGGGCAACTGGCACGCCTTCTGGGGCGAGGGGGGAGATGTACTGATCGGCGAGGTTTCCACGGTCAATGACGACCGCACCGACAACATCTTCCGCGATCCGATCGGTCGTTTCGCGGATATCGAAGAGGACGAGGACCCGCTTCATCTGCTGGTCTCGGATTATGAAACGTGGCTTTCCTGACCCCGACGGACTTGTTGCACAGGCTTTTCGAAACGGCCGTGGCGGCGGCGGACCCGATGCAGGTTCTGCCGCGGGTGCTGGGCCCGCGCCCGCCCGGAAGGGTGGTGGTGATCGGCGCGGGCAAGGCCTCGGCGCGGATGGCGGAGGCGGTCGAGAGCCTCTGGGGCCCCTGCGAGGGGCTGGTGATCACCCGGTATGGCCATGCACGGCCGTGCCAAGGCATTGAAATCATAGAGGCCTCGCATCCTGTGCCCGATGCGGCGGGGGTTGCGGCGACCCGGCGGATGCTGGATCTGCTGCGCGGCCTGGCGCCCGGGGATTTCGTGCTGGCGCTGATTTCGGGCGGGGGTTCGGCGCTGCTTTGCGCCCCGGCCGAAGGGCTGGCGCTGGCCGAGAAACAGGCGGTGACCGCGGCGCTGCTGGCCTCGGGGGCGCCGATCGAGCAGATCAACACGGTGCGCAAGCATCTGAGCGCGGTCAAGGGCGGGCAGCTGGCGGCGGCGGCTTTTCCGGCGCAGATGCGGGCGCTGCTGATTTCCGACGTGGCGGGAGATGACCCGAGCTTCATCGCCTCCGGGCCGACGGTGGGGGATGGCACCACCCCGGCCGAGGCGCTGAAAATCCTGCAAGATCATCGCATCGAGGTGCCGCCGAAGGTGCTGGCGCGGCTGCGTGCGGGCTCGGGCGTGCTGGCCCCGGGCGCCTTTGCGCTGTCGCGCTGCGAGACCGTCATCGTCGCCGCCCCCGCGCAATCGCTCGCGGCGGCGGCGGCCCTGGCCCGGGCAGAGGGCTGCGCGGTGCGGGTGCAAGGCGATGCGCTGACCGGCGAAGCCGCGGATCTGGGGGCGAAACTGGCGCGGATGGCGCGGACCTATGCCAGCGCCCGTCGCCCGGGGGGGGCGCCGCTGGTTTTGCTCTCGGGTGGGGAATGTACAGTTTCCCTGCGGGAAAACCCCGGTCTGGGCGGGCCGAATGTTGAATTTCTGCTATCGGCGCTGCGCACGCTGGATGCCGCGCCGGGGATCTGGGCGCTGGCGGCCGATACCGACGGCGTCGATGGCGCGGCCGAGGTGGCGGGGGCGGTGATTGGCCCGGACAGTCTGGCCAAGGCCCGCGCGCGGGGGCTTGACCCCGCGGCGGCGCTGGCCGGGCATGATGCGCATCGCTTCTTCGCCGCGCTGGGAACCCAGGTGAAGCCCGGACCGACGCTGACGAATGTCAACGATTTCCGGGCTTTCCTGATCCTTTAGCGGCCAAGCACGCCGCGCAGACGGGCGTGGCGGTTGACATCCTTGTAAAGCAGATAGCGGAACGGCCCCGGCCCGGCGGCATAGCAGGCCTGCGGACAATAGGCGCGCAGCCACATGAAATCGCCCGCCTCGACCTCGACCCAATCCCGGTTCAGCTTGTAAACCGCTTTGCCTTCAAGGACATAAAGCCCGTGCTCCATCACATGCGTCTCCTCGAAGGGGATCAGCCCGCCGGGCTGGAAGGTGACGATGTTGACATGCATGTCATGGCGCAGATCGGTCGGATCGACGAAGCGGGTGGTGGCCCAGCGGCCCTGGGTCTCGGGCATCGCGACGGGCTTGATCTCGCGCTCGTTCGTCACGAAGGCGGCGGGTTTTTCCAGCCCCGGCGCCGGTTCCCAAAGCTTGCGGATCCAGTGGAAACGCAGCGGATCATCGGCGCCGTTCTTGACCGACCAGCTGCAGCCCGCGGGAATGTAAGCATATCCGCCCGAAGCCAGCTCGTGGTCCTGGCCATCAAGCGAGAGCCACATCGCGCCGTCGGTGACGAAAAGCACATGTTCCGCGCCGGGGTCGGCATCGGGCAGGTCGGCCCCGCCATCGGCCCCGACCTCCATCACATATTGGCTGAAGGTTTCCGAAAAGCCGCTCATCGGTCGCGCGATCAGCCACATCCGCGTCTTCGTCCAGCCCGGCAGGAAGCTGGTCACGATGTCGGAAAAGCAGCCTTTCGGGATCACCGCATAGGCCTCGGTAAAGATCGCGCGGCCGGTCATCAGCGCGGTTTGCGGCGGCAGGCCGCCGGTGGGGGTGTAATAGCCGGTCATGGCAGCAGGTCCTTCAGTCGGTGCCAGGCGATGCGTTCGACCTGATGGCAGGCCTCGGCGAATTCGGTGGCGCGGTCGTTGGCGATCCGGCGGCGGAAGGCCGCAAGGATCGCCGGTTTCGTGTGATCCTTCACCGCGATGATGAAGGGGAAGCCGAATTTTTCGGTGTAATCGTGGTTGAGCTCCTCAAATGCCACCCGTTCGGCATCGGTCAGCGCATCGAGCCCGGCCGAGGCCTGTTCGGCGGTGCTTTCCGCCGTCAGCCGCCGCGCCCGGGCAAGTTTTCCGGCCAGATCGGGATGGGCCTTGAGCACGCGCAGCCGCTGCGTTTCCGGGGCCGAACGGAACACCCGCGCCAGCGCGCTGGCGATGCCCTCGGCGCAGTCATGCGCGGGGCCAAGCTCCAGCGCATGGGCCTTTTCGGCGATCCAGGGGCTGTGTTCGTAAATCGCGCCAAACGCGGCCACGAAGTCGCTTCGCGTCATTTCGCTTGGCCGGTCAAAGTCTTGCGGCGGATGCGTGGCGGCCCAATGCGCCGCGATCTGGCCGCGGGTGGCAAACCAGACCCCCTCATGGCTGCGGGCATAGTCCAGAAAGCGCTTGAGCCCCGCGATCTTGCCCGGCCGCCCGATCAGGCGGCAATGCAGGCCGATCGAAAACATCTTTGCCGTCCCGGCCGTGCCCTCGGCGTAAAGCGTGTCGAAGCTGTCCTTCAGATAGGTGAAGAACTGCTCGCCCTCGATATAGCCCGGCGCGGTGGCGAAGCGCATGTCATTGGCTTCGAGCGTGTAGGGGATGATCAGCTGCTCGTGGCTTCCGAAGCGCCGCCAATACGGCAGGTCGTCGTCGTAAGTGTCTGAAATCCAGTCGAAACCGCCTTCTTCCGCGGTCAGGCGCACGGTATTGGCCGAACAGCGCCCGGTATACCAGCCGCGGGGGCGTTCGCCCACGACTTCGGCATGCAGCCGGATCGCCTCGGCGATCTGGCGGCGTTCCTCCTCTTCGGGCATGTCGCGGTGCTCGACCCATTTCAGCCCGTGGCTGGCGATTTCCCAGCCCGCCGCCTTCATCGCCGCGACCTGTTCGGGGCTGCGGGCCAGCGCGGTGGCGACGCCATAGATGGTGACCGGCAGCGCCATCCCGGTGAACAGCCGATGCAGCCGCCAGAACCCGGCGCGGGCGCCGTATTCATAGATCGATTCCATGTTCCAGTGGCGCTGGCCGGGCCATTGGGCGGCCCCCGCGATGTCGGACAAGAAGGCTTCCGAGGCGGCATCGCCATGCAGGATGCAGTTCTCGCCGCCCTCTTCGTAGTTCAGCACCAGAGAAATCGCGATCCGGGCTTTCCCGGGCCAGCGCGCATCGGGCGGAGAGCCGCCATAGCCGCGCATGTCTCTGGGATATCGGGTCATCTTAGCCTCCGGTCCGGCTGCAGGGGGATTGCATGACAGAGAGTTTCAGGTTTTTTTCGAAAAGGAAATCATCCGTTTCGCATCTCGCCGTGCGACATCGCGGCGAGCGGGGGCACGGCGGAAGAGGGGGGCTATGGCCGGATATCTGACGACCCATGTGCTCGATACCGCGCGGGGCTGCCCGGCGGAGGGCATCGAGATCGAGCTGAACCGCATCGACGCCGCGGGGCGCCATCCGCTGGCCCGAAGCCGCACCAATGCCGATGGCCGGACCGATGCGCCGATCCTGGCGGCGGCGGATTTTGCGACCGGCTGTTACGAACTGGTCTTCCACGTCGGCGCCTATCTGCGCCGGAACGGACAGGGCGCGGCAGAGCCGCTGTTTCTGGACGAAATTCCGATCCGCTTCGGGATGAATGACGCAGGGGCACATTACCATGTGCCCCTGCTGCTGTCGCCTTACGGCTATTCGACCTATCGCGGCAGTTGAGCCGGATCAGAAATCTTCCCAGTTGTCCTCGGCAGGCGCCTGTTTGACCGCCAGATTCGAGGCCCGGGCACTGGCGCGCGGCGCCGGAGCCGGGGCCGGAGCCGGAGCCGGGGCCGGGGTGGCCGCACGGATCGGCGTGGGCGCCTTCGGCTCGGCGGCGGGGGCGGGCGCGACCGGCGCTGCCACCGGGCGGGTCGACCGGAAGTTGCTTGCGGCAGCCCCCGTGCCCTGCTGCGTGCCAAGGCGGAACCGGCTCATCGTGTCGTTCAGCCCGTCCGCCTCGCGGGCCAGGGACTGGCTGGCGGCCGAGGTTTCCTCGAACATCGCGGCATTGTGCTGGGTGACCTGATCCAGTTGCAGGATCGCGGTGTTGACCTCGCTCAGGCCGGCCGATTGCTCGGTGGTCGAGGCGGTGATGTCCGACATGAAGGTGACGATTTCGGCGACAGAGCCTTGGATGCCGTCCAGCGCGCTGCCCGCCTGTCCGACCAGTTCCACGCCGCGTTTCACCTGACCGGCCGAATCCGAGATCAGACCGGCGATTTCGCGCGCGGCTTCCGAGGACCGTTGCGCCAGCGCCCGCACTTCCGAGGCGACGACGGCAAAGCCGCGCCCGGCTTCGCCCGCACGGGCGGCTTCCACCCCCGCGTTCAGCGCAAGAAGGTTGGTCTGGAAGGAGATTTCCTCGATCACCGAGGTGATGCGCGAAATCTTGTTCGAGCTTTCGGAAATCTCGCCCATCGCCTGCACGGCCTCGCGCACGACCTGGCCGCTCGATTCGGTGTTGCGCCGGGCGAGAGCCACCATGTCATTGGCCTTCAAGGTGCGATCGGCCGCCGATTTCACCGAGGCGGTCAGCTCGTTCAGCGCCGCGGCGGTTTCCTCGAGCGTCGCGGCCTGTTGCTCGGTCCGGCGCGAGAGATCCTCGGCCGCGCGCGAGATGCTGCCCGATTCGGTGCGGATCAGGCTCGAGTTTTCCAGCACCATCGCCATCGCTTCGCGCAGCTTCGCCGTGGCGTCGTTGTAATCGACCCGCAGCGTCTCGTAATCGCCCGGGAAGGGCTCGCGGATCGCCTGCGTCAGATCGCCCTCGGCCAGATGCCGCAGCGCGTCGCGCAGCTGGTCGACCACCTGACGCTGTTCGGCGGCGGCGCGTTCGCGCTCGATCCGGGCGTGCGCCTCGCGGGATTCGATCTCCGACATGTCGGTGCCGATGGCGACGACGCGCCGGATCGTGCCCTTGCGGTCGCGCACCGGCGTCATCGCGCCGTTGAGCAGCAATTCCTGGCCGTCGATCGACAGGAGAAGCCGCCCGATCACGTTTTCGCCGCGCGCAATCGCCTCGAACGCCATTTCCCCGGTCGCGGCCACCCGCACCAGCCGCGAGAAATCCATGCCGATCAGCTGCGACTCGTCGCGCTGCGAGATCACGCACATCGCCACGTTCGCCGCGCTCATCCGGCCATCCGGGGTGAATTCCACCCGCAGCTGCGTCGCATCGATCGCCTCGGTGATCGCGATATTGCGCCGCGCCTCGGTGATGTCATGCCATTCGGCGACATGGCCGATCTTGGTGCCATCCGGCGTCATCACCGGGTTCGCTTCCACCACCAGGGTTCCCGAGGCCAGATCCTGCTCGATGCGGAGCGAGGCCCGGCTCCCGGCGTCCATCTCGCCCGCGATCTCGGTGCCGCCCTCGACGATGCGGTCGGCGCGATAGCCGATCATGTTGTCCGGGTCGAAATCCGGATTGCGCGCCCGGATCGCCGCGGCATGCACCCGCATCAGCTTCACCATCGCCTCGTTCGCCCAGGTGATGACATGCGCGGTGTCGGTCAGCATGATCGCGGTCGAGGCCGAGGCGAGCGCCGTGCCCCGCATCAGCGCGACGCGGTTCGTGGCTTCGGCCTGCTCCAGCGATTGCCGGAAGGCTTCAAGGGATTTCGCGATATGGCCGATTTCGTCCTTGGTCCCGGTATAGGGCACCTCGGTGGCCAGGGCACCGTCGGCGATCGCCGACATCGCGGTGTTGATCCGGCCCAGCCGCAGCGAGATCATCGCGCGGAAGAAGAAGCTGGTGAGCAGCATCGCCGCGATCAGGATCAGGCCCGAGACGATCAGGCTGGTGCGGGTGGCCGAGGCGATCGCGGCATCGGTCTGTTCCTCGGACCAGTGCGACAGCACATAGCCAAGGACGGTGCCGCTGGTCGCGCCGGTGACCGGGGTGGCGATGGTCAGCCCGTCTTCCGAGGTGACGACGGATTTCTGTCCGGCAAGCGTCTGCGCCATCGCCGTCAGCTCGGCCGTGTCGGCGCCCTCGGCCGCATAGGTGGCCAGCGCTTCGCCCTTTTCGTTCACCGCCATCATCATGTCGGCGGGGTTCGAGGGATCGTCCACGACGTCCTGCAGCGCCTTGCCCAGCTGCAGCTTGTCCGAAAAGCGCATCGGCCCGACCAGCTGCTTGGCGATGATGCCGCTGGCGCCCTGGGCCTGTTGCTGCAGCTGTTTCAGCGCCAGCTCGGTGGTCGTGTGCACGTTGTAAAGCGTCATCGAGACCACGACCGCCAGCACCGAGGCGGCGACGAGAAGGGTGGCGCGGAAGAAACTCGAATGGAAGAAGCTGACGGAAGCGGACGTCTTGGCGCTCATCTCGGACCCCGGATTACTGGATCATTTCGGCATTGAGACCCACCGTCATCGCCCCGATCGGGGCTTTGCTGGCGGGGTCGATCACGGTGAAGGAGGCCTGCACCGAGTAGCTTTGCGAGGATTCGTCGAATTCCACCTCGCCGACATGGATGGCCTCGGCGCCCTTCGGGAAGGTTTCGAGGAATTTCGCCTCGTCGCCCTGCCAGTAGTCCGAGGTCGGACCGGCCTGGGCGACGTTCAGCCCGTGGCTGTCGGTGACGAAAGCCTCGGTGAAGCGGCCGCCGCCAGCCTCGATCTTCGCCTTGAGCGCCTGCGATTCCGGCGCGGCGAGGATCGGATCGATGGTCGGACGGGTGCTGGTTTCAAGTTCGGTCCGCCAGGCGGCGTCGAGCGACTCGATCTGCGGCTGGCTCAGCGCGGCATGGGCTTCGTTCGCGGCGATCACCGCCGCGACAAGGGCCGGATCCGCGGCCCAGGCGCGCAGCTCTTTTTCCACGATTTCCTTGACTTGCGGTGAAATATCCTCGGCCTGCGCGGGCAGGGCGAGAAGCGCGAGAACAAGCATCGCTGCGCTGGATTTCATGGGCTGGCTCCGGTTGCGGGGACGGTTCCCCCGAGAACATTTGTCGCACAGCCTAGCGCGCAACTCTTTCCGCCCGATTAATCGCCAAGAATCATTCCAACTCCTCTCTTTTAAGTCGCTGCCCTTGCAGGGGGGGCCGCGCGACACTAAGACTTGGGTAAGAGACGCGCGCTAAGGCTTGGCGGACATCACGAGGAAAGGCAGCGAATGAAAGACCCGGTCGACCTTTACATGAATACGCTGGTGCCGATGGTGGTCGAGCAGACCTCGCGCGGCGAGCGGGCCTATGACATCTATTCCCGTCTGCTCAAGGAGCGGATCATCTTTCTGGCCGGGCCGTTCCATGACGGCATGTCGAGCCTGATCTGCGCCCAGCTGCTGTTCCTCGAGGCCGAGAATCCCTCGAAGGAAATTTCCATGTATATCAACAGCCCCGGCGGTGTCGTCACCTCGGGCCTCGCGATCTACGACACCATGCAATACATCCGGCCGAAGGTTTCGACGCTGGTGATCGGGCAGGCGGCCTCGATGGGCTCGGTGATCGCCTGTGCGGGCGAAAAGGGCATGCGCTTCTCGCTGCCGAATTCGCGCATCATGGTGCACCAGCCCTCGGGCGGGTTCCAAGGTCAGGCGACGGACATCATGATCCACGCCCGCGAGACCGAGAAGATCCGGCAGCGGCTTTACGAGATCTACGTCCGCCACACCGGCCGTTCGCTCGAGGAAGTGGCCGAGGCGCTGGAACGCGACCGCTTCATGTCGCCCGAGGAGGCGCTGGAATGGGGCCATCTCGACGAGATTCTTTCGGCGCGGCCGAGCCTCGACGGCGGAAAATGACAAATCGATGACCGCTCTTAACCGGAGCGGGGAATTTGCGATTGAGAAGAACGTGGTGCTGTCCTAGACTTCGGCCCAGGACAGCCCCCAAAGGCCCGGGTCGGGCCATTCGAGGATGACGATGGCGAACAATTCCGGCTCCGACAGCAAGAACACCCTCTACTGTTCGTTCTGCGGCAAGAGCCAGCACGAGGTGCGCAAGCTGATCGCGGGTCCGACCGTGTTCATCTGTGATGAATGCGTCGAGTTGTGCATGGACATCATCCGCGAGGAGACCAAGACCACCGGTCTCAAGGCGACGGATGGCGTGCCGACGCCGCGCGACATCTGCAAGGTGCTGGATGATTACGTGATCGGGCAGATGCATGCCAAGCGCGTGCTCTCGGTTGCGGTGCACAACCATTACAAGCGTCTGAACCACGGCTCGAAACAGGATGTGGAACTGGCGAAGTCGAACATCCTGCTGATCGGTCCGACCGGCTGCGGCAAGACGCTCTTGGCCCAGACGCTGGCGCGGATTCTGGACGTGCCCTTCACCATGGCCGATGCGACGACGCTGACCGAGGCCGGTTACGTCGGCGAGGATGTCGAAAACATCATCCTGAAGCTTCTGCAGGCCAGCGAATATAACGTCGAACGGGCGCAGCGCGGCATCGTCTACATCGACGAAGTCGACAAGATCACCCGCAAGTCGGACAACCCCTCGATCACCCGCGATGTCTCGGGCGAGGGGGTGCAGCAGGCGCTTTTGAAGATCATGGAAGGCACCGTGGCCAGCGTTCCGCCGCAGGGCGGGCGCAAGCATCCGCAGCAGGAATTCCTGCAGGTGGACACGACGAACATCCTGTTCATCTGTGGCGGCGCCTTTGCGGGGCTGGATCGAATCATCGCGCAGCGCGGCAAGGGTTCGGCGATCGGCTTTGGCGCCGATGTGAAGGACCCGGAATCGCGGGGCGCGGGCGAGCTGTTCAAGGAACTCGAGCCGGAAGATCTGCTGAAATTCGGTCTGATCCCGGAATTCGTCGGCCGTCTGCCGGTGATCGCGACGCTGGAAGATCTGGACGAAGCCGCGCTGGTGACGATCCTGACCGAGCCGAAGAACGCCCTGGTCAAGCAATACCAGCGGCTATTCGAGATCGAGGGCGTGAAGCTGACCTTCACCCCCGATGCGATGAAGGCGATTGCCGCCCGCGCGATCAAGCGCAAGACCGGCGCGCGCGGCCTGCGCTCGATCATGGAGGACATCCTGCTTGACACGATGTTCGAACTGCCGGGCATGGAAGGCGTGCGCGAGGTGGTGGTGAATGACGAGGCGGTGGAAATGGCCAATGGCGCCAAGCCCTTGCTGATCTACGCCGAGACCTCGGGCAAAAAGGAACCGAAGACCGCTGGCTGAGCCCCGGTCGTCGTGAAACGGAAGGGGCGGGGAAACCCGCCCTTTGTGCTGAACGGGTCCGCAAAACACTGGACCTTGGTGGCCCTGCCGCTATAACGGGGCCAAAGATGCGGAGGTGAGATATGAAATTCCTGCTGCGCCTGCTGACGTGGTGGAACAGCCAGACTCTCGGCACCCAGATCTTCACCGCGCGTCACGGGGTGAAGGTCGGCGAGGATGCCGAGGGCAATTGCTACTACCAAAGCAAGGATGGCAAACGGCGCTGGGTGATCTACAACGGCGAAGTGCAGGCCAGCCGCATCCCCCCCGATTGGCACGGCTGGATCCATTTCACCTGGAACGAGCCGCCGACCCGGGCGCCGCTGGATCACAAGCCCTGGGAACTGCCGCATCAGCAGAATCAGACCGGCCTGGCCACCGCTTTCGTGCCGCCGGGCTCGCTGCGTCGGGCCGAGCCCGCGGCCCGCAGCGATTACGATGCCTGGCAGCCGGAGTAACCGCGCCCGCATCCCCCGTCCTTCCGTGCAACCGGCTGGAAATCATGAGTGAAAATCGCGTCGAAGTGCTTACCGGGGCGGCCGTTCTGGCCGTCGCGGTCGGATTTTTTCTGTGGGCGGGGCAGGGGCACAGCTTCGGCACCGCGGCTAGCGGCTATCCGCTGAAAGCCTCGTTCCGCTCGGTCGAGGGGATCACCGTCGGCACCGATGTGCGGATGGCCGGGGTCAAGGTCGGCTCGGTCACCGATATCGCTTTGAACCCGCAGACGTTTTTTGCCGATACCACGGTGGCGATGAAACCGGGCGTCGACATTCCCGATGACAGCCAGATCCTGATCGCGACCGAGGGGCTTCTGGGCGGCGCCTTCGTCGAGATCCTGCCCGGCGGCAGCCCGGTCAATCTGGGCCCGGGCGAAGAGATCGTCGATACCCAGGGCGCGGTCTCGGCGTTGGGTCTGATGATGAAATTCGCCGGTGCCAAGGATGGCGAGAAAGCCCCCGAGGGGGCGGCGCCATGATTCGCGCGGCGCTGGTCGCGGTTCTGCTGACGGCCGGGGCCGCGGGCGCGCAGGAGGCCCCCGAGGGCCTGGCCGAGGCCCCCGGCGCCACCCTGCGCGGGCTCGACAAGATCGCCGGGGCGGCGACCGACCTGCCGCTGTCGGTCGGGCAAAGCCTTGACTATGGCTCGCTTTCGGTGCGGCTGACCGATTGCCGCTATCCGGCCGATGACCCGGCCTCGAACGCCTATGCCTTTCTGGAAATCACCGATACCGCGATCGGCCGCGAGGTGTTTCGCGGCTGGATGATCGCGCAGAACCCGGCGCTTTCGGCGCTGGATCATCAGCGCTACGACGTCTGGGTTCTGCGCTGCAAGATCGACTGAGCCGTTGCGGCTGGCGGGGCGGTGAAGTCCGCGCTCTGCCCCAGCGCCACCCGCAGGCGCCTGCGATATTCGATCCGGGGGATCTCGACCCCGCCCAGACTTTGCAGATGCGGCGTCAGATATTGCGTGTCGAAGAGGCTGAAACCGCCGCGGATCAGCCGGTCGACCGTATAGGCCATCGCCACTTTCGACGCATTCGGCGCGCGCGAGAACATGCTTTCGCCAAAGAACGCCCCCCCCAGCGTCACCCCGAAGATCCCCCCCACCAGATCCGGGCCCTGCCAGACCTCGACCGCATGGGCGGCGCCGAGCTCATGCAGGGCGTCATAGAGGCGGAACAGCGCCGCGTTGATCCAGGTCTCGGGCCGGTCGGCGCAGCCTTCGACCACGGCCCGAAACGCGGTGTTTGTTCGAATTTGATAAGTCTCGCGGGTGATGACCCGGGCAAGGGACCGCGAGATGTGGAAATTCTGCAAGGGAACCACGCCGCGCAGCCGCGGTTCGAACCAATGCAGATCCGCCGCGTCTCTGGCGCTTGCCATCGGGAAAATGCCCTGCGCATAGGCCGAAAGCAGTAATTCCGGACTAAGCCCTGCCGTCATTGTTGCCAACCATCACCCCGATCCATAGACTTTCCCGAGTTTGACACGAAAGCGCGGCAATGCCATGGGATTTTTCGATTTTTTGCGATCGGTCGCGCGGTATGAAAGCGATGATTACGCGATCGGGCGGCTCAATCAGCGCCATCGCAAGCTGATCGCGCCGATTGCCGCCGATCTGGCGGGGGCGCGGGTTCTGGATCTGGCGGCGCATGACGGGCGCTGGTCCTATGCCTTTGCCGCGGCGGGGGCGGCCGAGGTGGTGGGGATCGAGGGCCGACCGCATCTGATCGAGCGCTTCGCCGAATTTCCGCAAGACGAAGCCGCCGCCCGGGTCACGCTGCGCTGCGGCGACATTTTCGACGGCATGGAGGCCGATCTGGCCGCGGGCGCGCGCTATGACGTGATCGGCGTGCTGGGCATCTTTTACCACATCATGGACCATTTCCGGCTGCTGCAGCTGGTGACGCGGTTCCAGCCGCGGCTGGTGCTGCTCGACAGCGAATTCTCGCAGCGGCCGGGGCAGGTCATCGATCTGGTGCGCGAGGATCCCAGCAAGGATCTGAACGCGCTGGCGCAGGTCGCGGGGCAGGAAAAGGCGCTGATCGGCATTCCGAGCCTTGGCGCGCTCGAGGCGATGGCGGATGTGCTGGGCTACCGGACCGACTGGGTGGATTGGTCCGACGTGCGGCCGAACAAGCGGCGTTTTGTCGCGGATTACTTCCGCCCCACCGGCAAGCGCCGCGCCACCTGCGTGCTGCGGCCGAAGAGCTGAAAACGCCCCCTTGCGGGGGCGCTTTCGTCAGCCGTAGGTCTTGGCCAGCCATTTCTCGAGCCAGTGGATCGAGTAATCGCCCTTCAGGATGTCGGGCTCTTCCAGCAATTGCCGGAACAGCGGGATCGTGGTGTCGACGCCATCGACGATCAGCTCGCCCAAGGCGCGGTTCAGCCGGGCCAGCGCCTCGTTGCGGTCGCGGCCGTGCACGATCAGCTTGCCGATCAGGCTGTCGTAATAGGGCGGGATCTTGTAGCCGTCATAAAGCGCCGAATCGATCCGCACCCCCAGCCCGCCGGGGGCGTGGTATTGCGTGATCTTGCCGGGGCAGGGGGCGAAGTTCGGCAGCCGTTCGGCATTGATCCGCACCTCGATCGCATGGCCGCGGATCTGCAGGTTTTCCTGCGTGAATTCTATTTCTTCGCCCGCCGCGACGCGGATCTGTTCGCGGACGAGATCGACGCCGAAGATGCCCTCGGTCACCGGATGTTCCACCTGCAGGCGGGTGTTCATCTCGATGAAGTAGAATTCGCCGTCTTCATAGAGGAATTCGATCGTGCCCGCGCCGGAATAGCCCAGCTCGCCCATCGCCTTGGCGCAGATGCCGCCGATGCGGGCGCGCTGTTCGGGGGTGATGCAGGGGCCGGGGGCCTCTTCGAACACCTTCTGGTGGCGGCGCTGCAAGCTGCAATCGCGCTCGCCCAGATGCACGGCGCGGCCGCGGCCGTCGCCGAAGATCTGCACCTCGATGTGACGCGGCCTTTGGAGATATTTCTCCATATAGACCTCGTCATTGCCGAAGGCGGCCTTGGCCTCGCTGCGCGCGGTGCGGAAGGCGATTTCGAGTTCCGCCTCCGATTGCGCCACTTTCATGCCGCGCCCGCCGCCGCCCGCGGTGGCCTTGATGATGACGGGATAGCCCATCTCGGCGGCGGCCTTCTTCGCCGCCTCGAAGTCGGGCACACCGCCGTCAGAGCCCGGAACCACCGGAATTCCCAGCTTTTTCGCCGTGTCCTTGGCGGTGATCTTGTCGCCCATGATGCGGATATGTTCCGCCTTCGGGCCGATGAAGGTGATGCCGTGATCTTCGAGCACCTGCACGAAGGTGGCGTTTTCCGACAGGAAGCCATAGCCCGGGTGGATCGCCTGCGCGCCGGTGATTTCGCAGGCGGCGACGATCGCGGGAATGGAAAGGTAGCTTTCCGAAGAGGGGTTCGGCCCGATGCAGACGCTTTCATCGGCCATGCGCACATGCATGGCGTCGGCGTCAGCGGTGGAATGCACCGCCACCGAGGCGATCCCCATCTCGCGGCAGGCACGGATCACGCGCAGCGCGATCTCGCCCCGGTTGGCGATCAGGATCTTGTCGAACATTGCGACCTCACTCGACGATCATCAGGGGCGCGCCGTATTCGACCGGCGAGCCGTCGTCGACGAGAATGCGCTTCACCGTGCCCGATTTCGGCGCCGGAATGTGGTTCATCGTCTTCATCGCCTCGACGATCAGCAGCGTCTGGCCTTCCTTGACCGTGTCGCCGACCTTGACGAAGGCCGAGGCGCCCGGCTCGGGGGCCAGATAGGCGGTGCCGACCATCGGCGAGGTGACGGCGCCCGGGTGGTTCGCCGGATCGGCGTCGGCCGCGGCGGCAGGGGCGGCGGCAGCGGCGGGCGCGGCCGCGACGGGGGCTGCCAGCGCCGGGGCGGCATAGACCGGGGCGGGCGCGGCAACGACGGTCGCCTGTTTCACCACGCGCACTTCAAGACTGTCGTCTTCGCCATATTCCCGCACGACCGCGATTTCGGTCAGGTCGTTCTTGTTCAGCAACTCCGCCAGCGCCTGAATGAAGGCGACGTCGTTTTCATGCGATTGTTTGGTCATGCGGTCCTCGGAAGACTCTTCAGGGGCCCCGGGGCATCGATGGGGCGCGTTCATGTGCCCCGCTTATACGCGAGGCGCGCGGGCGAGGAAAGCGTGAACGGATGACGCAGGGGAAAGGCTCCGGAGGGTCCCGGGCGGGCGGATTTCGCGATGAAAACGGGCCGCACCTGTGCCATCGGCCGCGCGACCCGGAGGGACGGCGGCAAGGCATCGGTGCGGCCGAAGATCCGCAACACCGCCCGCGCGGCGCGGGCGTGCGAAGGATGCGCAGGGCCGGGACGCAAGCCCGGCCGTGTTCAGCGCACGACGTCGAGACTCGGTTCTGCCGTCTCGGAAGTGGCTTGCCAGTCCGGCGTGGGCTGCGGCACAGGTTGCGGCGCGGGCTCCGGCGCGGTCTCGGCGCGCGGCGCGGCCTCGGCCGGGGCGGGCGCCTGCGGCTCGGCCGAAACGGCGGGCTCCGCGGGCGGTTGCGCGGGCTCCCGCGGCGCGGTACTGGCCGCGGCGGGCGCCTCCTCCTGTGGCGGCACCGCCATCAGCGCGGCGGCCTTGGCTTCGAGCGGCGTGACGTCGAAGGTCGGCGGCGGGCCGGTCGGCGCATCCGGGTCGGGCACCGCTTCGGCGCGGCTTTGCGCCAGAACGGCGGTCTCGACCGCCACGTCGCGGTTGCGCGCCTGCAATTGCGCGCTCCGCTCGGGTTGCGCCTGGGTGCCGACCTCGGCCCCCATGCCGGAATTCGTGCCGGACGACGTGTTTGCCGGTTCGACAGTCGTCGCCGGCGCTTTCTTTGGTGGCACCATGCTCAGCAAAGGTGACCATCCGACTTGGGGCATCAGCCCCGATATGCGGTCCATTTCCCCACTCTCCTCGCGGTTTTACCCCTGTCGACAAGGATGCGCCCGGCAAGTTACCCAAGAGTTACCAAAACCCGTCATTTCGCCAAAGGGTTAACGCCGCGATCGGGGTCAGGGCCGCAGCAGCCGCTCGAAGAGCGTGTCGAGGAAGGGCTCCGCCTCGGCAAAGGGATCGTGACCGGGGCCGAGCACGGCGCGGACCTGCACGTCGAAATCGGCGTAATGCTGCGTCAGCGCCCAGATCGAGAACAGCAGGTGATGCGGATCGACCGGGGCGATCTTGCCCGCCGCGGCCCAGCCCCGGATGATCTCCGCCTTTTCATCGACGAGCGCCTTCAGATCGACCGCCAGCGTGCCCCCCATCCGCGGCGCGCCCTGCAGGATTTCATTGGCAAAAAGCCGGCTTTCGCGCGGCATCTGCCGGCTCATCTCCAGCTTGCGGCGCATGTAGCGCATAATCTCGTCGCGCGGCTCGCCGGTCGCGCGCATCTCGCGCAGCGGCGCCAGCCAGTCATCGAGCAGCGAGCTGAGCAGCTCCAGATGGATCGCCTCCTTGGAGGGGAAGTAATAAAGCAGGTTCGGCTTCGACAGCCCCGCCGCGGTGGCGATCTGATCCAGCGTCGCGCCGCGGAAGCCCTGCGCCGAAAACACCTCCAGCGCCGCCTCAAGGATCGCCTCGATGTTGCGCTTCTGGATGCGGGTGAGCGGACGCGCGGCGGGCTCGAGCGGCATCGGTTCGGCGGACATCGGATCGGAGGGCATGCGGTCGGGTCCTTTCATCAGGCGCGGGAAGCTTGACGCCGCCCGCGCCGATGTTAGCCTGATGCTGACCGTTCGGTCAAACGACCCGGCCCGAGATCCGGGCGCAAAATTTGGCCCAAGCCGGGCCCTTCAGGGAGACTTCCATGGCGCTCGACCGCAAGACGCCCAATGATCTCAACGCCTTCTGGATGCCGTTCACGGCGAACCGGCAGTTCAAGAAAGCGCCCCGGATGTTCGTGGGCGCCAAGGACATGCATTATACCACCGCCGATGGCCGTCAGGTGCTGGATGGCACGGCGGGGCTTTGGTGCTGCAACGCGGGCCATTGCCGTCCGCGCATCAGCGAGGCGATCGCGAAACAGGCGGCGGAACTCGATTACGCGCCCGCCTTCCAGATGGGCCATCCGGCGGCCTTCGAACTGGCCAACCGCATCATCGAGATCGCGCCCGAGGGGATGGAACATGTGTTCTACACCAACTCGGGGTCGGAATCGGTCGAGACCGCGCTGAAGCTTGCCATCGCCTATCACCGCGCCCGCGGCGAGGGCGCCCGGACCCGGCTGATCGGCCGCGAGCGCGGCTATCACGGGGTGAACTTCGGCGGCATCTCGGTCGGCGGCATCGTCACCAACCGCAAGATGTTCGGCAGCCTGCTGACCGGCGTCGATCACCTGCCGCATACCCATCTTCCGGCGCAGAACGCCTTTTCCAAGGGCCAGCCCGAACATGGGGCGAACCTGGCCGACGAGCTGGAACGCATCGTCACGCTGCATGGCGCCGAGACGATCGCGGCGGTGATCGTCGAGCCGATGGCGGGCTCGACCGGGGTTCTGCTGCCGCCCAAGGGCTATCTGCAGCGCCTGCGCGAGATCACGAAAAAGCACGGCATCCTGCTGATCTTCGACGAGGTGATCACCGGCTTCGGGCGTCTGGGCTCGGCTTTTGCGGCGCAGCATTACGGCGTGCAGCCCGACATGATGACCACGGCCAAGGGCCTGACGAACGGCGTGATTCCGATGGGGGCGGTGCTGACCACCGCGGCCGTGCACGATGCCTTCATGCAGGGGCCCGAGCACATGATCGAGCTCTTCCACGGCTACACCTATTCGGGCAACCCGATCGCCGCCGCCGCGGGCATCGCGACGCTGGAAACCTACAAGGAAGAGGGGCTCTTCGAGCGCTGCGCCGAGCTGGCCCCCTATTGGCAGGAGGCGCTGCACAGCCTGCGCGGCACCCGTCACGTCATCGACATCCGCAACGAGGGGCTGATCGGCGCCGTCGAGCTGGAGCCGATCGCGGGCGAGCCGACGAAACGCGCCTTCAGCGCCTTCCTGAAGGCTTATGAAAAAGGCATCCTGATCCGCACCACCGGCGACATCATCGCGATGAGCCCGCCGCTGATCATCTCGAAAGCGCAGATCGACGAGCTGATCGGCACCTTGAAATCGGTGCTCGACACGCTGGACTGAGCGGGCCGGGGGCGGGTGACCGCCCCCGCATTCCTGTGCGCCGTTGGCAGATTCTCAACCATTCTGCGCCATTCTGGGGGCGGAGGATGCCATGCCCACGACTGCCAGCAAGAAATCGAAACCGCGCGTCAACCCGGAGGAGCAGCTGTCCCCGCTTCTGGTCTGGGGGGGCGGGCCCGCGCTTTTGCTGCTGGTCGCGGGCCTGTTCTGGGGGGTCTGGAAAAGCCAGTTCGCCGCGCCCTCGGGACATCTGTTCAACACCCCCAACCAGGATGTCGAGGCGGGCTATTGCCTGACCGTGGCGCAGTCGATCGTGTCCAGCGGCGCGCCGCCGGGCAGCTATTTCGAGGAGGCGGCGCAGTTCTGGGTCAAGCGGCTGCGCGACATCGACGCCGACATGGGCCCGGCGATCGCGCAGGGGCGTTCGAAACTCTCGGTCGACAAGCAGGGCTCCGGGCAGAAAGCCTCGGTCTGGCTGCAATATGCGATGGATCTGTGTTCGCAGAAAGCCGTCACCTATGGCGCGCGGTTCCGCAGTTTCGACTGAATCTTCAGGCCGCTTGACAGGGATCGGGGCGGCGGCGCATGCTGTGAACCATGTAGTTCACATCGCCCGGGCCAACCCGCGGCGACCGCGTTCTGGAGGAGGCCGCACATGACCTGCACATCCACCCGCAAGGCGTCGCTTGCCCTTGTTGCCGCTGTGGCGCTTGCCGCCCTTGCGGGCTGCACGCAAGCGCCCGAAAAATGCGAAGGCGGCGTGTCCGACCTGTCGACGCTCTCGAGCGTGACGGTGCAAAACCCCTGCTGATCGCTGGGCGGGGCCCTGCCGCGCCCTGGCGCCCCGGTATCGCGTGGCCCCGGGTGTCGCGTGGCCCCCAGTGTCGCGTGGCCCCCAGTGTCGCGTGGCATCGGCCGCGAAAACCCGGCGCAACCGGCCGGGGCGTGTTGAATCGCTTTGTATTTCCGAAGCTTGCCGGTAAGTTCCGGCAAGTGACGGCGTGACGGGCCCCTTGGGGCCGGTCGGCAAGCGGGGAAGCGATGGCACGGTCTGCCCTGACGGGGACGCGGATACGGGAACGGCGGCTGACGCTGAAACTGCGGCAGGCCGATCTGGCCCGCGCGGTCGGCATTTCGGCCGCCTATCTCAACCTGATCGAACACAACCGGCGCCGGGTTTCCGAGCCGCTGCTCGACACTTTTGCCAAGGCGCTGGGCGTCGCGCCGGTGGCGCTGTCCGAAGGCGCCGAAAGCGCGCTTTTCGAAGCCCTGCGCGAGGCTGCGGCCGGGGTGGCCGGTGGCGCGGGGACGGGCACGGGCGATGCCGTCGGCGCGCTGATCGACCCCTCCGAGCTGGAACGGATCGAGGAATTCGTCGGCCGCTTTCCCGGCTGGGCGAAGGTTCTGGCCGCCCGCCAGTCCCGCCTCGCGGCGCTGGAGCGGGTGGTGGAGACCTATTCCGAACGGATGGGGCAGGATCCTTATCTGCTTGACGAATTGCACGAGGTGCTTTCGGCGGTGACCTCGCTGCGCTCGGGCGCGGCGATTCTGGTCGAAACCCCGGATATCGAACCGGAATGGCAGGCGCGGTTCCTGTCCTCGATCGCCTCGGAAAGCCTGCGGCTGAGCGCGGCGGCCGAGGGGCTGGTGGCCTATCTTGACAGTATCGAGGCGACGGATTCGGGGCTGGCCGCGCCGCTCGACCAGCTCGAAGCCTGGCTTTCGGCGCGCGGCTGGCATCTGCCCGATTTCGAGCGTCCCGATCCGCCCGACCCGGCCGAGCTGATCGCCCAGGCCCCGGAACTCGCCGCCTCGGCGGCGCGCGATCTGGCGCTTTCCTATCTGACCCGTGCGCTGGCCGACAGCCGCATCCTGCCGCTCAAGCCGTTTCTGGCCGCGCTGAGCGAGACCGGGCTGGACCCGGCGCGGCTGGCGGCGCGGTTCGGCGCGCCGATGGCCGCGGTCTTCCGCCGTCTGGCCACCCTGCCCGAGGGCGCGGCGAACCTGCCGCCGCTTGGCCTTGTCGTCTGCGACGGCTCGGGCACGCTGACCCTGCGCCGCCCGCTGCCCGGTTTTGCCCTGCCGCGCTCGGCCGCGGGCTGCCCGCTCTGGCCGCTTTACGAGGCGCTCTCGCGGCCGATGCAGCCCTTGCGGCTGACGCTCGACATGGCCGGGCGGTTGCCGCAGCGCTTCCAGTCCTGGGCCTTCGCCGCCCCCCGCCCGCCCGAGGGCGCCGCGGCCAGTTTCGACGCCCCGGTGCTGATGGAGGCGATGATGCTGGTCACCCCCGCCACCAGCCGCCTCGAGACCGCCCGGCCGGTCGGCACCTCCTGCCGGGTCTGCCCGCGGCTGGCCTGCGCCGGCCGGCGCGAGCCCTCGCTGATCGCGGCGCGCTGACGGCGGTTTGACAGCGCGGGGCCAAGCGTGGATAGATTGGCCCGGGGGAGGAGGACGATCATGGCCGAAAAGCAAGTGCTGCTGGTCGAGGACGAGCCGAACATCGCCGAGGCGATCCGGTTCATCCTGACGCGGGCGGGCTGGAATGTGACCGTCGAGGCCTCGGGCGCCGCGGCTCTGGCCCGGATCGCGACGCTGCGGCCGACGGCGGTCATTCTGGATCTGATGCTGCCGGGCTGTTCGGGGCTGGAAATTCTGGCCGAGCTGCGCGCCGATGCCGATCTGGGCCGCACGCCGGTGCTGATGCTGACCGCGCGCGGGCAGGTCCGCGACCGCGAGGCCGCCGCCGCCGCGGGCGCTTCGGCCTTTCTGGCCAAGCCCTTCGCCAATGCCGATGTGCTGGCCGCGCTTGAAGCGATCGCCGCCCCGGTTCTGGCAGACCCGGCTTTGGCGGGCCCGGCCTTGTCAGGATCGGGCAAGGCGGGCTGATGCCGGGGTCCGGCACGCCGCTTTTTCTGGCCCGGCGCTCCTATCGGCGCCGCCGGATGATGGATGCGGCCCGGCTTTTGCCGCTGGTCGGGCTGGTGCTGATCCTGCTGCCGATGCTCTGGCATCCGGGCGAGACGCCGGTGCCCGATACCGCGCGCGGCATGATCTATCTTTTTGCGGTCTGGGTCGGGCTGATCCTGGCCGCCGCCGCGCTGGCGCGTGGTCTTGCCCCGGCGCTTGACGCCGAGGAAGAGGCCGAGGGCAGCCGCCCCGAAACCGGCGAGGGCTGAGCCATGCCCTTTGACGTGCTGGTCGGCGTTTCGCTGGTCTATGTGCTGGTGCTGTTCCTGATCGCCTTCGTCGCCGAGCGCCGCGCCGCCCGGGGCCGGTTGCGCTTCCTGCACAGCCCCTGGGTCTACACGCTCTCGCTCTCGATCTATTGCACCGCCTGGACCTTTTACGGCGCGGTGGGCTATGCGGCGCGTTCGGGGCTGGAATTCCTGACCATCTACCTGGGCCCGACGCTGATCTTCGTCGGCTGGTGGTGGGTCTTGCGCAAGCTGGTGCGGATCGGCCGGACCCAGCGCGTCACCTCGATTGCCGATCTGATTTCAAACCGGTACGGCAAGTCGAACCTTCTGGGGGTGATCGTCACGCTGATGTCGGTGGCCTCGGCCACGCCCTATATCGCGCTGCAGCTGCAATCGGTCACGCTGTCCTTTGGCGTCTTTGCGGCGCAGACGCCCGGCTCCTGGGCGCTGCCCGACCAATCGGCGACGGCGCTCTGGATCGCGGGGGGGCTGGCGCTTTTCACCATCCTGTTCGGCACCCGCAATCTGGACGCGAACGAGCGTCACCACGGCGTCGTCACCGCCATCGCGCTGGAAGCGATCGTGAAACTGGTGGCGCTTCTGGCCGTGGGCATCTGGGTCGTCTGGGGCGTCGCGGGGGGGATTTCCGACATTCTTGCCCGGATCGACGCCTCGGATATCGCCGAGTGGAGCCTGAAGCCCGGCCGCTTTGCGGGCCTCACCTTCGTTTCGGCCGCCGCGGTGCTGACGCTGCCGCGGATGTTTCAGGTGCTGGTCGTCGAAAACACCGACGAGCGCCATCTGGGCACCGCCAGCTGGGCCTTTCCGGCCTATCTGATGCTGATGAGCCTGTTTGTCGTGCCGATCGCCGTCGTCGGGCTCGGCCATCCGGGCGCCGGGACGAACCCCGACCTTTTCGTGCTGACCCTGCCGCTCTCCGAGGGGCGCGGCACGCTGGCGCTTTTGGCTTTTCTGGGCGGGTTTTCCTCGGCCACTTCGATGGTGATCGTCGCCGCCATCGCGCTTTCCACCATGGTGTCGAACCATGTCGTCACGCCTTTGTGGCTGGCGATCTACCGCGACGAACCGGCCGAGCGCGGCGATGTCCGCGGCCTTGTGCTGATGTCGCGCCGCCTCTCGATCGGGCTCGTGCTGGCGATGGGCTACGGCTATTACAAGCTCTCGGGCGGGACCGAGGCGCTGGCCGAGATCGGGCTGATCGCCTTTGTCGGCGCGGCGCAGGTGCTGCCCGCGCTTCTGGGCGGCATCTACTGGCGCGGGGCGACGCATCTGGGCGCGGCGATCGGACTTCTGATCGGCTTTGCGATCTGGCTTTATGCGCTTTTCCTACCCTCGGTGGGCGAAAGCGGGCTGATTTCGGCGCAGCTGATGGCCGAGGGGCCCTTTGGCCTGACCTGGCTGCGGCCGCAGGCGCTTTTCGGCATTCGGGGACTGGATCCGCTGCTTCATGCGCTGCTCTGGAGCCTTCTGTTCAACACCCTGGCTTTCCTGGTGTTTTCGATCCTGTCCTTCCCCGGCCCGGTGGAGCGGCTGCAGGGCGTCGCCTTTGTCAATGTCTTCGAGGGGCGGCCGGGCGCGCGCGGCTGGTCGCGCACCCAGGCCGAGGCCGAGGATCTTCTGTCGATGGCGCAGCGCATTCTGGGCGCCGAGGAGGCGCAGCTGTTCTTTCAGGCGCAGGCGGCGGCGCAGGGCAAGCGCGGTTTCCTGCCCGATCCGACGCCGGATTTTCTGGCCGCGCTGGAACGGCAACTGGCCGGTTCGGTCGGCGCGGCGACGGCGCATGCGATGATTTCGCAGCTGACCGGCGGCGCGGCGGTCTCGGTGCAGGATCTGCTCGCGGTGGCGAACGAAGCGGCCGAGATCAAGGAATATTCCGCCCAGCTCGAGGCGAAATCGGCGGAACTGGCCCGCACCGCCCGCGCGCTCTCGGAAGCGAATGCGAAGCTGACCGCGCTTTCGGTGCAAAAGGATGCGTTCCTTGGCCAGATCAGCCACGAATTGCGCACGCCGATGACCTCGATCCGGGCCTTTTCCGAAATCCTGATGGAGCCCGAGCTGCCCGAGCCGCTGCGGGCGCAATATGCGGAAATCATTCACGAAGAGGCCCGCCGCCTGACCCGTCTGCTGGACGATCTTCTGGATCTTGCGGTGCTGGAAAACCGCAAGGTGCAGCTGAACATCTCGGTGGCGAACCTGCATGACCTGATCGACCGCGCGGTGCAGGCGGCGTCGTCCACCCGGCCCGAGCGCGATTTCCGCTATGACCGCGATTTTCCCTCCGAACACATGCCGGTCTTCACCGATACCGACCGGCTGGTGCAGGTCTTCATCAACCTGATTTCGAATGCGCGCAAATATTGCGGCGCCGAACGCGCCGTGCTGCGCATCGAGGTGAAAAAGCGCGGCAAGCTGGTGCAGATCGACTTTTGCGACAATGGCGCGGGGATTCCCAAGGCCGCGCAGGGGCTGATCTTCGAGAAATTCTCGCGGCTGACCGACACCTCGAAGGCGGGCGGCGCGGGGCTGGGCCTTGCGATCTGCCGCGAGATCATGGCCAATCTTGGCGGCTCGATCGACTATCTGCCGGGGCAGGGCGGCGCGGCCTTCCGCGTGACGCTGCCGCTGCGGCGGCAGGGCGCGGGCCCGACCGCGGGCGGCGGGGCAAGCCCCGGGAAAGACCGCGAAAAAGTGTAAAGTTCCGGCGCCGATCTCAACCTTTTGTAAACCTTGATCTGCGATTCCTTATCCGTCGACGCACAGGGAAACGGCGGGACGGGATGACGGAAGAACGGCTTCAGACAGTGATGCGGCGCAAGGCCGAGGCGGGCAGGCCCGCGGCGGACGGCTCTCCGGTCACGGCCGAACGGGCGATCGTGCAGGCGGTCTCGAAGGTGGCGCAGGACATGTTCCAGCTGCCTGCGCAGGTCCTGCAGGTGAGCGAGGGGCGCCGGACGCTGGCCGATCTGCCCGAGGCGATCGATCCGTTTTCGCTGATCGCCATCATCGAGGGGCCCGAGGAAAGCATGGGCATCATCGCCCTGCCGCCCGAGACGCTTTCGGTGCTGATCGAGGTGCAGACGACCGGCAATCTGGGCAAGGGCCCGCCGCCGCCGCGCAAGCCGACGCGGATCGACGCCTCGATGGTGGTCGATTTTCTGGACACCACGCTGGCGATGATCGAGGAAAGCCTGGTCGAGACCGAGGCCGTCATTTGGGCGGGGGGGTTCCGTTACGCCTCCTATCTGGATGATCCGCGCCCGCTTGGCCTGTTGCTTGAAGACATGGGCTACCGGCTCTGGCAGCTGGAAATCGGCTTTGGTGTCGGCTTCGAACGCAAGGGCAAGCTGATCTGGGCGGTGCCGGTGAACGGGCGCGGCCATTCGCTGCGCCGTCTGCCGGGGCTTGCCGACGAAGGGCCGATCAGCCCCGACCGCGAGGCCGCGGAATGGGCGCATCGGCTGGAAAATTCGGTCATGGGCGCTTCGGCGCAGCTTGATGCGGTGCTGCATCGGGTGACGCTGCCCTTGGCGGCGGTGATGCGGCTGCGCGCCGGGATGGACATTCCGATTCCCTCGGACGCTTTGGAAAATCTGACGGTCGAGGGGGTGGGGCGGCGCAAGCTTTCTGCCGCGCGGCTGGGGCAGCATCGCGGCCTGCGCGCGGTGCGGCTGATCGAACACGAGGAAGAAGAGCTGATGGCGCCGCCCGAACCGAAGGTGCGCCGCGTCGTGCCGCCGCCCTTCGAGGCGGGGCCAAGCCCCTTTGCCGGGAAATCGGCGCCCAGCGGGCCGCGCGCGCCGCTCGACCGGATCGATTCCCCGGCCTATGATCCGCTGCCCGGCAGTGGCGGCGGTCTGGGCGGCCTTGGCGGTCTGGAGGGCGGCAGCGATCTGGGCGGTCTGGGCGGTCTGGGGGGCCTCGGCGGTTTCGACAGCGGCAACGATCTGCCGCCGATGGGGCTGACGCTGGACGGGTTCGGCGGCGAGGATCCGGCGGGCGATCTGCCGCCGCTGAAGATCGGCTCCAGCTTCTGAACCGGGTCTCCGGGCCTGTCGATTGACCTGAATCAAGGCGTTTTTCCGGGTTTTGCGTTTCGATCGGGCAGGACAGGAGGATGCGATGAAATCCCTTGATCTCCGGCGGGCGGAGCTTTTGTCCCGCAAGGTGGCGCTGACGGCGCGGATCGCGCAGATCTCGGACGAGTTCGAGACGCATGAGGCCAAGGACTGGGCCGAGATGGCGACCGAGCGTGAAGGGGACGAGGTGTTGCAGGATCTGGGCGATGCGGCGCGGGCCGAATTGCGGATGATCGAGGCGGCGCTGGCCCGGATGGACGACGGCGAATATGGCTATTGCGTCAGCTGCGGCGAGCCGATCGCCGAGGAGCGGCTGGATCTTCTGCCCGCCACCCCCTTCTGCCGCGACCACGCCGCCCGGCACTGAGACCCCGGCTTCGGCCAAGGCCCGCGGGGTCATGAAGATTTTCCTGTTCCGACCGGGGCTTGGGGCCGGGTTGCGCTTGCCGTGACCGGGGTCGCGCGCGTAACCTGCGGCAAAACCGGAGGGGGCATGGCAAGACGGGTGAGCGTGCAGCGGCGGGATGGTGTGGCGCTGGTGACGCTGGAGGGCGCCGCGGCGGGGCCGAAGGATTGCGGCTTCGATCCGGCGCTGCGCCGGGCGCTGGACGCCGCGCTGACCGAGGCTTTCGCCACCCCGGGGCTGCAGGCGATCGTTCTGCGCGCGGGCCCGGGGGGCTGGCCTTGCGGCATCGACCCGGCCGAGGATTACAGCCCCGAGCAGCCGACACTTGCGGCGCTGTGCACGCGGCTTTTGCAGGCGACGGTGCCGGTGGTGGCGGTGCTGTCGGGCACGATCTCGGGCGGGGCGCTGGCGCTGAGCCAGGCGGCGGGGCTGCGCCTTGCGCTGGCGACGACGCGGTTTCACTGCCCCGAGGCGGGGCTGAACCTTTTGCCCGCCGCGGGGGGCACGGTGCGTCTGCTGCGCCGCGCGGGCGGGGCGGCGCTGGAGGTGCTGCTCTCGGGCCGGGTGCTGGATCCGGCGCAGGCGATGACGCTGGGCCTGTGCGATGCCGTCGCCTCTGAGGGCACGATCGAGACCGCCGCCCTGACCGAGGCCTTGCGCGTCGCGGCGCTGGGCCCGGAGGCGCCGTTTTCCCCGCGCGAGGGCGCGCTCTCGAACCCGGGCGCGGCGCTTGATGCGCTGGCGGCGGCGCGGGCCCGCCATCCGGCGCGCGCCGATCTGCCCGCCATCGCCCGCATCGCCGAAGTCGCCGAGGCGGCGCTTTTGCTGCCCCTTTCCGCCGCGCTGGATGTCGAGGCGGTGGCTTATGACGATTTGTCCCGCAGCGAGACGGCGGCGGCGCTGCGCCATCTGGCCCGGGCGCGGGCGGCCACGCAAACGCTTGCCGCCGTGCCGGCCGGGGCGGTCGCGCCGGTGGCCCGGGTGGCGCTTTGGAACCCTTCGGTGGCGCAGGCGGGGGCGCTGTTGCGGCGCGGGCTGTCGGTGCAGATCGGCACCACCGCGCCCGAGGCGCTGGCGCAGCTTCTGACCGGGATCGCCCGGGCGCAGGAACAGGCGGTGGCGGCCGGGCAGCTGGATCCCGCCCGCCGCGCCGCCGATTGGGCGCGGCTGGATCCGGTGGCCACGCCCGAGGCTTTCGGGGCGACTGATCTGGTGATTGCGAAACCCGCCAGCATCGCAGAGCGCGACCGGCTGCGGCAGGCCCTGCCTGCGGGGGCGGTTCTGGCGCTTTCGGGCACGGCACCCGGCCCGGGCGAGCTGGGCATCGACCGCAGCCAGCGCCTTGCGGCGATCTGGGCGGCGACCCCCGAACGGCGGGCCGATCTGCCACGGCTGGCGGCGGTCTTGCGCGCGGGCGGGATGCGGGTGATCCATGCCCGGGCGCTGGGCTTGCGGGTCGAGGCGGCCTGGCTTGGCGCGGCCGATCGCTGCGTTCTGGCCGGGGCGGCGCCGCAGGCGGTCGATGCGGCGCTGACGCGCTGGGGCTTTGCCGAGGGGCCCTTTGCCCGTGCCGCGCGGCTGGGCGCCGAGCGGAGCTTCCCCCGGCTGATCGCCGCCGGGGGCGAACCGGGCCCGGTTCTGGCGACGCTGGCGGTGCTGGGCGGGGGGACGGGCGAAGCCGCCGAAACGGCGCTGGCCGCGCTGCGCGCCGAGGCCGGGATCGTGCCGCGCCCGCTGTCCGAGACCGAGATCCTGGCCCGCATCCTGGCCGAGCTGGCGCTGCCGGGCCTGACCGCGCTGGAGACGGGCGAGGCGTTCCGGCCGGGCGACATCGATCTGATGGCGGGGGTGGAGCTTGGCTTTCCCGCGCCGCACGGCGGGCCGATGTTTCAGGCCGACCGGATCGGCGCGCTGGCGCTGCGCAAGCGGCTGCGCGCGCTGACGGCCGAGGGGGCGCCGCCGCCGCCCGCGCTGCTCGATGCGCTCATCCGCGACGGCCAGACCCTGGCCGAGCGCTTCACTTGAAGGTCACGCCCAGCACGACCAGCATCAGCCCGATCACCGAAACGAAAAGCGCGCCCAGGTTCATCGCCACGATGCCGCGCAGCGCCGCGCGCAGGCCCGCATCGTCCAGCCCGGCCTTTTTCGCCTTGGCCACTTGCGCCGCGCAATAAAGGATGCCGATCATCCCCAAAAGCGAGACCGCCGCGCCTGCCCAGATCAGAAAGTCCATCACCGCCTCCGTTTTGTCCGGGCTACCCTGCACGGGCGGTCTTGGCAAGCCGCCGATGCCGCCGGGTTGCGGCTTGAAGGGGGGGCGGGGCTGCGCTAGTCAGGGGCTTCATCCCGCGTAACGACCTTCGGAGAGCCTTCATGTCGAACGACGCCTATACCGTGGCCGCGGACGAGCTGCGCCAGTTCATCGAGCAATACGAACATCTTGAGGCCGAAAAGAAGGACATCACCGAGCAGCAGAAGGACATCATGTCCGAGGCCAAGGCCCGCGGCTACGACACCAAGGTGATCAAGAAGATCATCGCGATGCGCAAGCGCGACAAGAACGATCTGGCCGAGGAAGAGGCGATCCTCGACATCTACAAGGCCGCGCTCGGCATGTCGTAAGCGCGCTGGCCTGCGTCAGGGCGTGATCAGCGTCACGCCCGGCAGGCGGGCGATCCCGGCCAGATCGGCGGCGTAACGCGCGGCGATCTCGGCCACCAGATCCGCGCTGACGCCCGGCAGCGCCACATCGGCCACCAGCGCCTCGGGACGGGCGAATTTCTCCAGAAACGCGATCAGCACCTTGCGCCGCTGCTCGGCCGTCTGCGGCGGGTGGCTGGCCAGATAGGCGCGCAGCCGCCGGGCGCCCTCGGGCTGCATCAGCTCCTCGACCAGACCATATTCGCCCATCAAGGCCCCGGCCTCGGGCAGCCCGCCCATCTGCCGCAGCACCTCGGGGAACAGCAGCGGCAGATCCTCGTTGCACCAGAGCACGAGTTTCGCGCCGACCCGGTCCGCGGCCTCGGCCATCCGCGCCACGACCGGGCCCCAGCGCAGATCCTCGGGGGCATGGCCGCAGAGCATCTCGGTGAAATCCCGGCCCGGCTGCCGCGCCGCCAGCGCCACCAGAAGCAGCGCAGGGTCCAGCAGCCCCAGATGAAACTCGGTCCGGTCCTGCGGGAACAGATTGGCCAGCGGCACCAGCTTGTCGGCGGCGGCCGGATAAAGCCCGCTGGCGCCGATCGCGCGTTCGGGCAGGGCGAGGAAATTCTCGTAGCTGAAGACCAGCCGCTCGACCGGGCCGCGGGCGCCGCGCAGGCAGGCCGCGCGCAGCCGGTCCTGCGTTTCGGCATCGGCAGGCCGCCCGCGGAGCCCGATCAGCGCATCGCGCAGCGCCATGCGATAGGCGGCGGGGGCGGGGGCATGGGACTGCGCCGCGGTCATCGCCTCGGGGTTGGTGGCCAGCGTCCTGACAAGGCGTTCGTCATCGGTGGCATGCGCGCCCAGATGAAAGACCAGATGCATTGGGTGTTCTCCTTGCGCCACCATAGCGGTCAAAGCCGGGAAGGCAAAGCCCCGCCGTCCGGTCTTGCGCCGGGGCGGCCGGAGGGTTATTTCAGCACCGTGGCCGGCGTAGCTCAGTTGGTAGAGCGTCTGATTTGTAATCAGGGGGTCGGGGGTTCGAGTCCCTCCGCCGGCACCAGCCCCCTGGCAAGACGGTCCGGCAAGACATTGGTCACCTTCCTGCATCGCGGGGCCGGGCGGGCGTGAATAGGCTCTGGCGGTCCGGCGCGGTTCGGCTATGCTTCGCGCAGCAGCATGGAGGGTGTCATGGCCACGCGGATCGTCGTTCTGGGCGGGGGTTTCGGCGGCATGTATACGGCCCGCGCGCTTGCGCGCAGGCTGGGCCGCAAAGCCGAGATCGAGCTGATCAACGCCGAGAATTACTTCGTCTTCCAGCCGCTTCTGCCCGAGGTGGGCGCGGGTTCGATCATGCCCGCGCATGCGGTCTCGCCCCTGCGCTTCCTGCTCAAGGGCGTGCAGGTGCGCAAGGCCGTCGTCGACAGCGTCGATTTCGAGCGCAAGATGGTGATCGTCTTTCAGGGCATCCAGCGCCGCCCGACCGAGGTGCCCTATGACCATCTGGTGATCGCGCTGGGGCAGGGGGCGGATTTCTCGCGCATGCCGGGGCTTGAGGAACATGCGCTGAAGATGAAGACGCTCGAGGATGCGCGGCGTCTGCGCGAGCATGTGATCGAGCAGCTTGAACATGCGCAGGTCACCGCGCTGCCCGACACCAAGCGCGGGGCGCTGACCTTCACCGTCGTCGGCGGCGGCTTTTCCGGCGTCGAGACCGTGGGCGAGATGAAGGAACTGCTCGACCGCTCGCTGCCGTTCTATTCCAACATCGACCCGTCCGAGGTCCGCGTGCTCCTGGTCGAATATGCGCCGCGGATCCTGAACGAGATGCCGAAAGAGCTGGCCGATTACGCCACCGCGCATCTGGAACGCCACGGCATCGAGCTGAAACTGGGCACCGGCGTGCGCTCGGCCACGCATCGGCAGCTGGTGACCAGCGACGGCGAGGTGATCGACACCCGCACCATCGTCGCCACGATCGGCAATGCGCCCTTGCCGGTGATCCTGCGCATGGGGCTGCCCTTGGAAAAGGGCCGCGTCGCGGTGGATCGCAGCCTGCGCGTCAAGGGCCGGACCGATGTCTGGGCGCTGGGCGATTGCGCGCTGATCCCTCTCAAGGACGATGCCGCGGAGCGCAACGATTTCGCCCCGCCCACCGCGCAATTCGCCGTGCGCGAGGCCAAGCGCGTCGCCGCCAACATCACCGCCGTGCTGAAGGGGCGGGCGCCCGGGGTCTTTGCCTACAGCTCGCGCGGGGCACTGGCCTCGCTGGGGGCGAAACGCGGCGTCGCCGACATTTTCGGGCGCAACATCACCGGCTTTCCGGCCTGGTTCATCTGGCGGTCCTATTATCTGGCGCTTCTGCCCGGCATCGGCACCCGCATCCGGGTGATGATCAACTGGTCGCTGGATCTTTTGGGGGCGCGCAGCCTCGTGCAGCTGCGCACCTATCAGAAGCCGCCGATGCGGCATGTCTATTTCCGCGCCGGCGACCGGATCTATCAGGCGGGCGACCGCTCGGACGGGTTCTACACGGTGATTTCGGGCGCGGTGCAGATGGTGCGGACCGACCCCGACACGGGCGAGATGACGACGCGGGTGATCGGTCCCGGCGGCCATTTCGGCGAGCGGCTGATTCTGGGGGCGACACGACGCAAGACCTCGGTGCATGCGATCGAGGACACCAAGGTGCTGGTGATGAACCGCGCCGAATTCCTGATGCTGGCCGAAAGCTTCGAGGCCTTCCGCGACTATTTCCGCCCCTACATGGAAAAGCACGGCGTCACCCTGCCCGGCACCGGCAAGCCCGACACCCCCGACACGCAAAAGCCGGGCTCCTGAGCCCGGCCCGCCGCCCGCCCGCTGAACCGCCCCCAAGGCCCGCGGCCTGGGGGTTTTGGCGGTAAACCGGCTTCGGACAGGAAAAAGGCGCTGGAAACTTTCCAGCGCCTTTTGGAATGATGGTGGGCGATAACGGATTTGAACCGCTGACATCTTCGATGTGAACGAAGCGCTCTACCGCTGAGCTAATCGCCCGGTGGAGCGGTGTTTAGCCTCACTCCTCGGCATCCGCAAGGGGGTCTGTCGCGGAATCTTCGTCCTTTTTCGCATCTTCCGGCAAAGCCATCCGCCGCAGCTTCACATGCAGGATCTCGCCGCCCGACTTGCCGACCGCGCGGGCCACCGAAATCTTGCCCAAAGGCGGCAGAACCAGCGTCTCGCCCTTCGCCAGCGCCTCGCCCAGCACCGCCAGCACCGCCTCGGTCAGATCGCGCGCGGCGGGCTTCTTGGCGCCGCTGCGCAGCACCACGCGCTCGACGAAGTCCTTTTTCTTCACCTGCACCCGCACCGCGACCGGGGCCGTCTCGGGGGCCGTCTCGGGGGCCGCCTCGGGTGCGGTCTCGGGTGCCGCTTCGGGCGTCGTCCCGGGTGCGACCTCTTCGGGCACCGGCTCCGGGTGCACGGCCTTTGCCGCGGTGGATTTCTTCGTGGATTTGCGCATCTCGGCCCCATCGGTTTGCTGTCACGCCAAGGTTAGGCCGCAACGGCGCAACAATCCATGCGGTGCAAGGCCGGGCCCGGAAAAAACAACGCGCCCCCGCAAGGGGGGCGCGTCAGAGCCCGTTTCAGGGGCAGATCAATGCGCCGTGGCGCCCGCCGCTTCGGCCTTGGCAGCGGCCCGGGCGGCGGCGGCGGCTTCCTCGGCGGCCTCGTCCCATTCCACCGGCTCGGGGGCGCGCACCAGCGCACGGGTCAGAACCTCGCGGACATGGGTCACCGGGATGATCTCCAGCCCTTCCTTGACGTTGGCCGGGATGTCGGCCAGATCCTTTTCGTTTTCCTCGGGGATCAGCACGGTCTTGATGCCGCCGCGCAGCGCCGCCAGCAGTTTTTCCTTGAGGCCCCCGATCGGCATCGCATTGCCGCGAAGCGACACTTCCCCGGTCATCGCGATGTCCTTGCGCACCGGAATGCCGGTCAGAACCGAGACGATCGAGGTCACCATCGCCAGCCCGGCCGAGGGACCGTCCTTCGGCGTCGCGCCATCGGGGACGTGGACGTGAATGTCCAGCGTCTCGAATTTCGGCGGCTTCACCCCGATTTCCGGCGCGATCGAGCGGACATAGCTCGACGCCGCCTCGATCGATTCCTTCATCACGTCGCCCAGCTTGCCCGTGGTCTTCATCCGCCCCTTGCCGGGCAGTTTCAGCGCCTCGATGTGCAACAGATCGCCGCCGACCGAGGTCCAGGCCAGACCGGTGACGACGCCCACCTGATCCTCGGCCTCGGCCAGACCATAGCGGTGCCGCTTCACGCCCAGATAATCGCCCAGCTTCGCCTCATCGACCGTGACCGATTTCACCGCGCCCTTGGCCTTGAGGATCTCGGTCACCGCCTTGCGGGCGGTTTTCGCGATCTCGCGTTCCAGGTTCCGCACCCCGGCTTCGCGGGTGTAATAGCGCACGATATCCGACAGCGCGCCGTCGGTCAGGGTGAATTCGCCCTTCTTCAGCCCATGCGCCTTGACCTGCTTGGGGATCAGGTGCTGACGGGCGATCTCGGATTTTTCGTCCTCGGTGTAGCCCGCAAGCGAAATGATCTCCATCCGGTCCAGAAGCGGCCCGGGCATGTTGTAGCTGTTCGCCGTGGTCAGGAACATCACGTTCGAGAGGTCATATTCGACCTCGAGGTAGTGATCGACGAAGGTGCCGTTCTGTTCCGGGTCGAGAACCTCCAAAAGCGCCGAGGCCGGATCGCCGCGGAAATCATGCCCCATCTTGTCGATTTCATCGAGCAGGATCATCGGGTTGGTGGTCTTGGCCTTTTTCAGCGCTTGGATGATCTTGCCCGGCATGGACCCGATATAGGTGCGCCGGTGGCCGCGAATCTCCGATTCATCGCGCACGCCGCCAAGGCTGATGCGGATGAATTCCCGCCCCGTCGCGCGGGCAACGGACCGCCCGAGCGAGGTTTTGCCGACGCCCGGCGGACCGACAAGGCACAGGATCGGCCCCTTCAGCTTGTCCGACCGCGCCTGCACCGCCAGATATTCGACGATGCGTTCCTTGACCTTTTCCAGCCCGTAGTGATCGGCATCGAGCACCTTTTCGGCGCCGATCAGATCCTTCTTCACCCGGCTTTTCACGCCCCAGGGCAGATTGAGCAGCCAGTCCAGATAGTTGCGCACCACCGTCGCCTCGGCCGACATCGGGCTCATCGAGCGCAGCTTCTTCAGCTCGCCCTCGGCCTTGTCCTTGGCTTCCTTCGACAGTTTCGTGCGGGCGATCTTTTCCTCAAGCTCGTTGAGCTCGTTCTGACCGTCCTCGCCATCGCCCAGCTCGCGCTGAATGGGCTTCATCTGTTCGTTCAGGTAATATTCGCGCTGCGTCTTTTCCATCTGCGACTTGACGCGCGACTTGATCTTCTTCTCGACCTGCAGGACCGAGACCTCGCCCTGCATCAGCCCGTAGACCTTTTCCAGCCGCTCGGAAATATCCAGCGTTTCCAGCAGCTCCTGCTTGAGCTTGACCTCAAGCCCGAGATGGCCCGAGACGAGATCGGCGAGCTTGTCGGCCTCGCGGGTTTCGGACACCGCGGCCATCGCCTCTTCGGGGATGTTCTTCTTGATCTTGGCGTAGCGTTCGAATTCCTCGGCGACCGAGCGCAGAAGCGCCTTGATCGTGTCGCGATCGCCCTCGACCTCGGTCAGGGTTTCGGCCTGCGCCTCGAAGAAGCGGTCGTTTTCGACGAAATCGGTGATCCGCACCCGGCTTTTGCCCTCGACCAGCACCTTGACCGTGCCGTCGGGCAGTTTCAGCAGCTGCAGCACATTGGCGAGCACGCCGACGCGGAAGATCCCCTCATGGGTGGGGTCGTCGATCGACGGGTCGATCTGGCTGGCCAGCAGGATCTGCCGGTCGTCGGCCATCACCTCTTCAAGGGCGCGGACGGATTTCTCGCGGCCGACGAAAAGCGGCACGATCATGTGCGGGAACACCACGATGTCGCGCAGCGGCAGGACCGGATGGGTGGAGGGGAGTGCGGTCATTGTCTGTCCTTGTTTGCGGCGAAAGGCACTGGTCCCGCGATTGGCAACCCGTCCCTTCCCATGCCCCATATCTAGGGGGGGGGGAGGCACAGTTCAACTGCGCCGAACCGACAGCCCGCCCCGCCGTCATCAAGTCTTCACACTGCGGCAGAACGCCCCGCATCGCAAGCCCGGCTTGGTTCGAATGCGCGACAACCCGCACAGCGGCGGCCTGCGCGCGCCTTTTGCGCCGCCAGCTGACCTTTTGCGCCGGGCGGCGGGCGAAAAACCGCCGCCGCGCAGACCGGGGGTTGAAGCGGCTTCGGTCCGAACCTTACCCTGAGGTTGCAAGAATCGGTCCCGGGCGGGCGGGCGGGGCAGCGTGGGAGCGCGGGCGTGATGAGCGATGCGAAGCCAGGCCGGGATCTGCCGCCTTGTCAAATTCCCCTCCGGTCGCGCCCTCTGACGAAAAGAAGGTCGCGGCGCCCGGATCGGCCTCCGGCTGGTGGATCCTGCCCTCGGTTCTGGCCGGGGCGGGGATCTGGGTCGGGCTTTTCGTGCTGATCCTCTAGGCCGATCCGCTGATGCGGCGCCTAAAGCGGCAGCGACAGTTCCGCCGCCAGCCCGCCCAGACGCTTGCCCTCGAGCAGGGTCAGGCTGCCGCCATGGCCGCGGGCGATGTCGGCGGCGATCGCCAGCCCCAGCCCGACGCCCTGACCGCGGTCCTGATTGCGCGCGGGATCCAGCCGGGTGAAAGGCCGCATCGCCTCTTCGCGCCGCTCGGCGGGGATGCCGGGGCCGTCATCCTCGATCACCAGCCGCAGGCTGCGCGGGCGCACCGTGACCGAAACCTCGGCCCGGGTGCCATAGCGCACCGCATTGCCGATCAGGTTTTCCAGCGCCCGGCGCAGCGCATCGGGGCGCAGCACCGCCTGCACCGGCGCATCGGGGCAGGCCACCAGCTGCACCGGCTGCCCGGCGCGCACGGCATCTTCGACCACGTGCGCGACAAAGGCGCAGATCTCCACCCGTTCGGGCTCGCCCGCCATCGCCTCTTCGCGCGCGACATTCAGGAAGGCGTCGATCATCTTGCCCATCTCGGTCACGTCGCGCGCCATCGCGGCGATCTCGGCCTCGGTCTCGGGCTCTTCGGGCAGCATCGAAAGACCCAGCCGCAGCCGGGTCAGCGGCGTGCGCAGATCGTGGCTGATCCCCGACAGCATCAGCCGGCGGCTTTCGGTCTGCCGTTCGATCCGGTCGCGCATTTCCAGAAAGGCCTTGCCCGCCGCCCGCACCTCCAGCGCGCCGGTGGGGCGATAGGGCGCGACCTGGCCCTTGCCGAAGGCCTCGGCGGCGCGGGCCAGCCGCTGGATCGGCCGCAACTGGTTGCGCAGAAACAAAAACGCGATCAGCGTCATCAGCACCGAGACGAAGACCATCAGCACCAGCAGCTGATGCGGATTGGAGGCCGAGACCCAGATCCGCGGAAAGCCGATGTAAAGCGGCCCGTGCCGCGTCGCGACCCAAAGCTGCACCCGCCCGCCCGCGGTCAGATCCAGCGCGATCATCCCCGGCAGGCCCGCGCGCAGCGTCGATTGCACGGTCAGCCCGGTGAAATCGGTGATCTCGCGCCGGTCGGCGGCGGGAACGGGCCGGGGCGCGGGCAGGTCCAGCTGCAGATCCAGCGCCTGTGCCAGCTCGGCCATCCGCGTCGCGGCCTGGGCCTGGGTCTCGGCGGTCTCGGCGCGGTCGATCACCAGCGCGATCTCGCGCAGCATCGAGGTGGTCATCTGCTCGGTCACGCGCTCGAAATGGCGCTGGATGAACACGACCGAGACGACCAGCTGGATGGTGACGACGGGCAGGATCAGGATCAGCGCGGCCCGGCCGTAAAGACCGCGCGGCAGGAAGTGTTTGAGCCAAGCGAAATTCATGCCACAACCTAGCCCTGACAGCGGCAGAGGGGAAGAGGGATGGAGGATCTGGAACCGGGCGTGCGGCGGCTTGTGGCGCCCAACCCTTCGGCGCTGACGCAGCGGGGCACCTGTTCCTATGTGCTGGGTCGGGGCGCGGTGGCGGTGCTGGATCCCGGGCCCGCCGATCCGGGGCATCTGCGCGCGCTGCTCGACCGCCTTGCCCCGGGCGAGCGGGTGGCGGCGATTCTGGTCAGCCATGCGCATCTCGATCATTCCGCGGCGGCGCGGCCGCTGGCCGATCTGACCGGGGCGCCGGTCTTCGCCTTTGGCGATGCGGCGGCGGGGCGCTCGGCCGCGATGCGGGCGCTGGCCAAGGCCGGGCTGGCGGGCGGCGGCGAGGGGGTGGATGCGGGCTTTCGCCCCGATGAGACGCTGGCGGATGGCGAGGGGCTGGCGCTGGGCGACTGGTCGGTGACGGCGCTGCACACGCCGGGGCATTTCGGCAACCACCTGTGTTTCGCGATGGGCGAGGCGGTCTTCACCGCCGATGTGGTGATGGGCTGGTCGACGACGCTGATCTCGCCGCCCGATGGCGATCTGGAGGCTTATTTCACCTCGCTTGACCGGCTGGCGGGGCAGGGGGCGCGGGTGTTCTATCCCGGCCATGGCGATCCGGTGCCCGATCCCGCGGCGCGGCTGGCCGAGCTTGCGGCGCATCGGCAGGCCCGCACGGCGCAGATCCTGCAGGCCCTGACCGAGGGGCCCGCGACGCTTTCCACGCTGACCGGACGGGTCTATGCCGATACGCCCGCGGCCCTGCACCGGGCGGCGTCGCGCAATCTTTTCGCGCATCTGGTGGCACTGGTCGGGCAGGGCCGGGTGGTGGCGGATCCGGGTCTGGCGGTGACCGCGGTCTTTGCCCGCGCCGGTTAGGCGCCCCGCCGCTGCGCCAGCCGCGCCAGCGCGATCACCGGCAGGATGCCCACGGCGACGATGGCAAGGCCCGCGATGGCGCCGTCTTCGTGGCTGCCCCGCGCCGCCTCGCCATAAAGATGGGTGGCCAAGGTCTCGACCCCCAGCGGGCGCAGCAGAAGCGTGGCCGAAAGCTCCTTCATCGTGTCGACAAAGACGAGCAGCGCGGCAGCGATCAGGGCCGGGCGCAGAAGCGGCAGATGCAACCGGCGCAGGCTGGCCGCCGGACCATGGCCCAGACTGCGCGCCGCCTGATCGAGCGCGCGCGGGATCTGCGCCAGACCGTTTTCGCAGCCGCCCACAGCGATCGCCAGAAACCGCACCAGATAGGCATAGCCCAAAGCCAGCCCCGAGCCGATCAGCACCAGCCCGGTGCCCTGACCCAGAGCCGCCCGCGCCGCCGCGTCGAGCAGCCGGTCCAGCGCCCCCACCGGCACCAGCACGCCCAATGCCACCACGGTTCCGGGCATCGCATAGCCAAGGCTCGCCAGCCGCCCGATCAGCGCGCCCGGCCCGCCGGGGCACAGCCGCGCCGTCAGCGCCACCACCAGCCCCCCCGCCACGACCGCCACCGTCGCCGCCGTCGCCAAAAGCAGCGTCGCCCGCATCTCGGCGCGCAGCTGCGCGGAAATCCCGGTCTCGGCGATCCGCGTCACGGCCTCGGACAAAAGCCAGGCCAGCGGCACGCCAAAGCCCAGCAGGACCGGCACCAGCCCCAGCCCCAGCGCCGCAAAGCCGCGCAGCCCCGTCAGCCGCACCGGCACCAGCGGGCGCATCCGTTGCGCCCCGCCCGCAAAGCGCTGCCTGCGCCGGGCGAAGCGTTCGAGCGCCACCAGCGCCGCCACCACGGCCAGCATGACCAGCGCGATCTGCGCCGCCCCCGGCAGGTCCGAGCGCGTGACCCAGGTGGCATAGATCGACACGGTCAGCGTGCGCACGCCCAGAAACTCGGCCGCGCCGATGTCGTTGAGCGTCTCCATCAGCGCCAGACTTGCCCCCGCCGCGATCGCCGGACGGGCCAGCGGCAGCGCCAGCCGCCACAGCAGCCCCCGCCGCGTGCAACCCAGCATCCGCCCGGCCTCCAGAAGCCCCGCCGCCTGCATCGCGAACATCGCCCGCACCGGCAGGTAGACATAGGGATAAAGCACCAGCCCCAAAAGCAAAATCGCCCCCGGCATCGAGCGGATGTCGGGCAGCCGGAACTCCCGCGGCGAGGCGTAGCCCAAAAGCGCCCGCAGCCCGTCTTGCAGCGGGCCGAGCGGATGGGTCACCTCCAGATAGACGAAGGCGATGATGTAACTTGGCACGGCCAGCGGCAAAAGCAGCGCCCAATCCAGCAGCCTGCGGCCCGGAAAGTCATGCGCCGCCACCAGCCAGGCGAGCGTGGTGCCCAGAACCGTGACGACGATCCCGACCCCGGCCAGCAGGATCACCGTCTGCCCCAGCGCGGGCGCCAGCACATAGGCCCACAGATGGCCCCAAAGCCCGTCCGAGCCCTGCGCCGCCTGCCAAAGCAGCGCCGCCACCGGCGCCAGCACCAGCGCGGCGATGCCGCCCGCCGCCCAAAGCCAGATCGACCCGCCCCCCGGGAGGGGGCGGGGGCGCAGGCGCCCGGGCAGGCGCGGGGCCAGATCGGTCACGGCCATGGCCGGGCTCAGTTGTCGAAACCGACCTTGTCGACAAGCGCGCTGGCTTCCTTGCGGTTTTTCACCACCTCGGTCAGCGGCAGCGGATCGACCGTCAGCGTACCAAAGGCGGCGACGATCGGCGCCAGCTCCGCCCCGCCCTTGACCGGATATTCGAAATTCGCCTCGGCATAGAGTTTTTGCGCCGCATCCGAGGTGAGATATTCGAGCAGTTTCACCGCTTCGGCCTTGTGCGGCGCGTGTTTCGCAATCGCCGCGCCCGAGATGTTCACATGCGTGCCGCCGTCCTTGAAGCTGGGCAAAAGCACGGTGATCGCCTCGCCCCAGGCCTTCTGCTCGGGCTCTTTCTCGTTCGTCCGCATCAGCCCGACGTAATAGGAATTCGCCACCGCGATGTCGCAGATGCCGCCCAGGATGTCCTTGGCGCCGTCACGGTCGCCGCCGCCGGGCTTGCGCGCCAGATTGGCCTTGAGCCCGGTCAGCCAGGTCTCGGTCGCAGCGCTGCCGTGATGCGCCAGATAGGCGGCGAAAAGCCCGGTGTTGTAGGGGTGCTGGCCCGAGCGGATGCAGATCTTGCCCGCCCATTTCGGATCGGCAAGTTCTTCATAGGTGATCGCGGTCAGGCCCAGATCCTTGGCGGCATAAACGACGCGTGCCCGCATCGACAGCGCCACCCACTGGTTTTCCGGGTCGCGCAGCTCTTTCGGCACGGCGGCCAGAACGGCTTCGGAGTCAATGGCTTGCGTCAGGCCCTTGGCGGCCAGATCGGCCATGTTGCCGGCATCGACCGCCATCAGCACATCGGCGGGCGAGGCCGCGCCCTCGGCCGCGACGCGCTCGGCCAGCCCGTCCTTGAGGAAGACGGTGGTGACGGCGATCCCGGTTTCGGCGGTGAAGGCAGAAAGCAGCGGCTCGACCAGTTTCGGCTCGCGCGAGGTGTAAAGATTGAGCTCGGCCGCCGCGAGGGGCAGGGGGGCAAGCAGGGCCGAGGTCAGAAGCAGGGCGCGCGGGGAAAGGGTCATGGCAGGGCCTCCGGGGCTGGAAAGGTCATGTCGCCCGCTGTCGGGCCGGATCGGGATCGCATGCATGACTAAATCCGTCAAGAAATAAATATGAGTATTTGCCTCAGCTTTGTGTCGGGCCCGGCGGGTGTCCGCCCCGGCGAGACCCGGTCGGCCCGACGGGCGAGGGCGCGATTCGCCGCGCGCCCCGCTGCGGCGCCGACGGGGTCATCGCCCGGACAGGAAACGTTTTCGTGAACGGCCGGGGCGGAGGGCTGCGCGCGCGGTTCCCGCGGAGGACCCGGCGTCGGGGCGCGCAGGCGATTGCGGGCGCGATTGCCCTTTTGCCCAAGGGACGCGCCCGTTTCCCCCGCCTGACGCCGAGAGGGGCGGTTGATGAAGATGACAGGAACGGTCGATGAAGACATGTTTCCGGGCGACGAAAAAAACGTTGCCCCCCCCTTGCACCCCGATTCAGCCGCCGCTATACACCCCCTCGTGTTCCGGCGTAGCTCAGCGGTAGAGCAGTTGACTGTTAATCAATTGGTCGTAGGTTCGATCCCTACCGCCGGAGCCATAATCCCAAGTTGAAGTCCTGAATATCAAGGATTTCAGTGACTTTGCGTCCCTCTCGGTGCACATTGCGGCACACGCGAGGCACACATGGGAATGGTCTTGAAGCATGTAGAGCGCACCAAATCGGGAAGCTGGCAGTATCGCCGGAGAGTTCCCAAAGAGGTCGCATCCGTAATCACCAAGCGCGAGTTCAAGCGCAAGCTGGGTGATTCTGAGAAGGCCGCTCTGGCCGCCTATCCCCGCTACCATGCCGAAGTTGAGCGCGAGATTGCCGAGGCCAAGCGGCGGCTTGCCGGGGCTGCGGCTGCGTCGTCGTCGGAGGCGTCAGACCGGGCGGCCTATGCCGAGGCGCTGCGTCGTCGGGCTGACCTGATCGAGCGCGGCGCGACGGAGGGAGAGTTAGAGCTTGCCGCCGACTCACTGGCCGATAGCTTCCCGCAAGACCATTTTGAGCCTATCGGGGTGCCCCCTGTGGAGCGCCATACGATCAACCTTTTGCGCCTCGGGCCGAAGCGATACCCCGCACCCGCTGCGACGCTCGAAGACGCAAAGCGGCTCTATCTCGAAGAACGGGCCAAGAGCGGCGAAGCAGAGGAGGCACTGGCGCGGTTTGCTGGGCAGGTCGAGCGGATCGTCGGCCACGTCCGCGCTGCCCTCGGGTCTGATCCGGTCCTTGTTGACCTGACGCGTGATGATGCGCGCAGGGTCCGCGATTACATGCTGTCCCGGTTCAAGGACAACGGCGAGAAGATCAGCCCCGCGTCGGTGGCGCGAGACATGAACGGGCTGAAAGCCGTGATCAACTTCGCGGCCACTGAGTTGCCCCTTCCGGCGACCTTTCAGAACCCGTTTAACAAGCTCACTCTGGGCACCGTGCGGGGCCGTGCGTCGGACGGGGAGAAACGTGACCCCCTTCCTGCAACTGTGCTGCGGAAGGTCCGTGAGCGGATCATGGGCCACGCCAAGGCCGACTTGGGGCTGATCTGGCGTATCCTTGAAGGGACCGGATGCCGCCTTGCCGAGGTCACGGGGCTGCGGGTCGAAGACGTGGCGACGGGCGGGGAGTTCCCGCATATCAAGGTCACATGGCACGAAAACAGGCGGCTCAAGACCGAAGCCTCTCGCCGGTCTGTGCCCCTCGTCGGTGACGCTCTGGAAGCCGCCAAGGAGGCCCTTAAGCTGCCCCGGCAGGGCAACCTACTGTTCCCGGACTATGCGTCTGAGCGGGGCGCTGACGCGGCCTCAGCGTCGTTGATGAAGCACCTTCGCACCGTGACCAAAGACCCCAAACACGTTGTCCATTCGCTGCGGCACAACATGAAGGACGCCCTCATTCTGGCCGAGGTGGCGACACTGGAACAAAACCTGATCCTTGGTCACGCCCTCGGGAGTGTCGGGGATCGGGTGTATGGGGGCGAGGTGGCGAAACTGCGGCAGACCACGAAGGCGATGAAGAAGGCCCTCGGGGTGGACCTGTCAGAGGTTGATAGTCAGCACCCAGGGGAGGAATGAGGGGGAGGGGGAGTGAGTGGGAGGCGCTATCGGGACGCTGGTCATACCCTCGCCTAGTCGCTCACTTTGAGCATCCCATACATGTTAAGTAACATGTAAAGGGGGGCCCCCTCCTGTAGTGCGTCCTAATTGATTCGCAGGTGCCCGGAGGGTGCAAACCTCTCTGTCAACCCCCTCCTTCCTTACACCGTCTAGGCCCTGTTCTGAGCCTTGACCTGGGCCAGATAGGCGAAGCCCTTGGGGGTCACCACGGGGGTCGTGCGGACGCGCCCTCGGGGGTCCGTATGGGTCCGCGTGTCCATGTAGCCGGTGCGCAGGGCGTATGCCGTGGCCTGACGCCCCTTGCCCTTCGTGACCCACTTGCGATGTTCAAGGAAGCCGTAGAGGTCCACCCGCTTCGCTTTCAGGGCCTTGGCGGCCTCGGTGACGGTCATAGACCCCGTGGCCTCTGCGATGACCGCGAAGGCGTCGGCCTTGGGCTTGGCGGCCTCATACATCGCCTTGAACCCGTCCGCTTTCGCTTGCAGGGCGGCCATGACGTGCATCGTCGCGGCAGCAAGGCCAGCCTCGGTGGTCACGTCAAAGGCTTCTTCGCCGCGAACGTAAGAGCCGGTCTTGCGGATCGTCGGCAGCACGGTCGCCGTGACCCATTTGCGGAAGGCTTTCGCCTCGGGCCGTCGCGACCGCAGCACGAGAGCATAGAGGCCGCTTTCCGAGATGATGTTTGTCGTCTGCGCGCCGCCAAGGGACTGAACATTATTCAGGGCCTTTTCATCGGGGTCGAGGCTCAGGAGTGCTTTCGTCACGTTGTCGAGGCCCAGCACGTCGCACACGTCGCGGGCAATGAACCACGGTTCACCGTCGATGGTCACGGTGCGCACCGGGCGGGCGCTTTCGGTGCCCTCTGCGGGCTGGAATTGGAAGGTCGTCAGTTCGTTCATGGGTTTCCTTTCTGTGTGGTGGTTATCGGGGTCCATTCCCCGGCATGACGCCCCCGGCAGCCCCACCACGGGCACCCGAAGGGCCGGAAAGGATCAGCCGAACGGGTCGCGCAGGGGCGCCATGCGAGAGAATGGAAGGATAGGAGAAGAGCGCCCGCCCGTTCGGATCATCCACCCAGCGGCGGGCCGTCACCCCCGCACGCATCGGCAGCCGAGGGGAAATCTCGACACAAACGAAGCTGGCAATGCGAAGGCTAGGTGGATGATCGGAGCGGGCGGCGCTCAGGACTCACGGAGAGGCCCGCACAGGGGCCTTCCGGGGTTTCAGGTGGGCTGCCTATGGCAAACCTAGACGGCCCCTTGGCGGGCCTGTGGGTGAGTCGGTGGGCCTATCGCTGCCCGCCCGTGGGGTCGATGACGAACCCGGCAGGTGTCCCGTCGCCCTTGTCGTCGCCCTGGGGACTGGCCTTGCGCGCGGCGATGACTTCTGCCGCCTCTGCGCATTCGCGCTGCGCCTTGTCCATGAGTGCCCGCGTCTCCGGGCTGATCCAGCCGGGGGGACTGACCAAGCCCTTACCGGCGACCCATACGGGGACCGGCGTCAAATCAACGCTGCGGCTCACTGAGAGGCCCCCATGCCGAGGGTGCAGGTGGGGTACCGCAAGAGGAAGCGCACCACGTCACGGGGCGCGCTGGCGGCTCTGGCGATGGCCGCAACGGCCTTCCGGTCGGCCCAAGAGGGGCGCGTTCCGGTGTCCCGTTCGTGGGCTGCGATGGCGTCCCTTGCGCGCTGCATGGGGTGTCGGGGCGGCTCTTGCGCTTGGCGCTGGGCCTCGGCCAGATAGTCCCCGATGGCCTTGGCGATGACCGCCGCTTTGATGATCCGATCCGCGCTGGCACAGGCTTCAATGAGGTCATGCACGGCACGGGCGACAACCGCGCCTTCGCTGTCGGACATGGCGTCCGCGTCCGGGTCCCCCCGGAGCGTGTCGAATTGCGCTGTCAGCTTGGCCGGGTCGATGCCGAAGGCGGCGGTGAGGTTCAGAAGGCGGGCGATGGGGTGTTCTGCGTTCATTTCAGGATGGTCCCCGTGGTGCACATGTCGGTGTAAGCTGCGCGTTCGGCTGCGCGCTCTGCTTCGATGGCGGCGGCGGCACAGGCGCGGCAGGTGGTGTCATTGCCTCGGGCGCGGGAGGGCAGCACGGGCGGGGTGAAGGTGGCCCCGCAGCCGGGACAGATCGCGGTTGGCAGGGGCGGCATGGTGTAGATTTCAGCAGTCATTGTCGGGTTTCCTCTGGGTGACGGTAGAGAATGACGAAAGGGCGCCCCCGCGGTGGTCAACGGGGGCGCTAGTCAGTGTTCGGGGAGAGCGTCAGACGCGGACAAGGGCCATGCGGACCGCAGCGCCGTAACTCATGGTCGGCTTGCCGGGGATCTTGACCAGCCATTCCCCGCGCTTCTTGTCGAAGTCGATGCACTTGCGCTCGGCGGCGGGCATGTCCGCGACCATCTGCATGAAGCCCTCGGGGTCGGTCTTGGGCAGCATGGCGAGGCGGTTGACCGCAGCCCGTCCGAGGTCCGCAAGGCTGTCGCTGTCCTTGGACAAGGTATGATGGCGCGCTTGGCGAAGCTCGTCATCGGTCAGCATGTCCTGCAGCAACGCCACGGAGGCGCCCACGGGGGCCAGCACTGCGTCAGCTTGGGCGACGTATCCTTGGTAGACCTGTTTCACCATGACCGGCGTGAAACCTTCGGGAAGTCCTTCCTCGGGGATAACCCCCGTCTCGACTGCATCGCTCAGGTATTTGTCCGTCACCTCTGCGCCCAGCGCCTTGTCGGCACGGTCCAGAATGTCCCCGGCGACCTTGGCCCGGTGCTCTGCAACGGTGCGTTCCTGCGGCTTGTCTTCGGCCGCCTCAGTGGCCTTGTCGCTGCCCCGCTGGGGGTCCGATTGCGGACCTTTGGGGGCGTCGTCAAAAGGGAGCTTATCGCCCTCCTGCCAGGTATGCGGCAAGAACCCGGCAGCTTTGGCGGCGGCAATCGTCGTCTCACCGGCGCCGGGAATGCGGATGAAGCCGGGGCGGTGATGTTCGGCATAGCCGGTCGGGACGCCCAGCGTCTTGCTGGCGCTCTTGACCTCGGCAACTTGACCGCCCCGGATGATGACTTCGTGACGGTCGGAGGTGATGGCGGCAGGTTGGAAGCCGTTGTAAGGTGTGCTGCGGCGGGCGGCGGCGGCTTCATCGGCCATGCGGACGGCCTCGGCCTCGGTAAGGTGGATGGTGTTCTGGCTCATTGTGTCGTTTCCTCTTGGGATTGTTGATGTTGTTTGACGGGATGAGGGGGACGGACTTGGGGTGTCCTGTAGTAAGGGGAAATTGGACGGACTGGCCCGCTCCTGTGGTACGTCCTAAATGGGTGGACTGTTCCTGTAGTGCGTCCTAAATGGGTGACCCTGAGAGGCTCAAAGATTGCCCCTAGGCGCGCCTTCCGTTTTCCCCTAGGGGGATATGGGGCGGGAGAGGACGGCGCTGTGCGGGCGTATTTGAAGCATCTGCGGGCTTGCGCCCGTCGCCACCTTCTCCCGACGATACCCTCGAAAACTCCGAGGGTTCAGGGCCGGACCTCTGGGCGCGGAGGATGAGCTTGTAGAGGCCGCTTTCCGAGACGAGGTTGACCGTGTGGACGCACTTACCCTGAAAAATTTTCAGGGTGTTCGGGAAGCTAACGTCAGAAGTTTTGACGTTAGACCGGAGGCTGTGTCGATACCCGGCCGGGAACATGATCTCAATTTGAGACCCTGTTCCAAGATCGGAGCGAGAAATCTCACTCACCTCGTCGCCATTGAGGAAGCGGCGGGAATTTCCCACCAATACTTTTGGGGGAAGCGCCGTCTCGTCGGATAGTTTTAATCGGAGTAAAGGTTACGTCCTCGGGGGGACGGCCCCCGTAGGGGACATGTGACCAAACGCAGCGTCATTGCGCTTGATCGCCGCCCGCCCGCCTTCCCTCCCCAGAAACTTTCTGGGGGCAGACGGAAGAGCGAATTTCGCGCTTCTGTAAGTCCTCAAGTTGAGGACATGCGCACCCCACGAATTTCGTTGGGTGTTCACCCCGCAAACTTTGCGGGGTAAATGCCCCTCGGCACCCCTTCAACTTGAATGGGAGACGCTAGCCGTGGCCCGTGCGGAAAGCAGAAGGCCCCGCCGAAGCAGGGCCTCTTGTTGCTCTGATAGATGCCGGAGGGGCGATCTTACGCCGCTTCGTCAAACGGCCCCTTGGCATGGTCCCGGCCCTGCCATTGCGCCGCGTCGGGGGCGATCTGGACGCCGCAGCCGAATTGCAGCTCTGCAAGCTTCGCCATGACCATGCGGGCGGAAAGCGGCATTGCTGGGCTGCGGGGCATAGGTGCTGCCGCCTCACCCCGCGCAAACCCCTCGGCAAGGTCATAGAGAAACTCAGCGGTAAGGCGGGCGGTGTTCATGGCGACGATCTGTTCGCGGCTCAGGCGGTGTTCCCCTGCGATCTGGTCAAGGCGGTCCCCGGCAGCGGCCAGAAGGGCGTTCAGGGTGGCGGCTTCAGGGGTCGTGGTGGTGGTCATGGCGGTTTCCTATCGGTTGGCTGTGTCAGTGCTTGGCGGCGTTCTGGAGGGTTTCGACGGCCTTCATGGCCCTAGGCAACGAGACGGCGGCGGCGCGCAGAAACTGACGCGCAATGTCTCCATCCAGCCGCCCCGCCGCGACTTCCTCGGCAATGGTCAGGAGGTGGCCGGAGGATTGGATACACGCTGCCAAGGCGCGGTGTGCGCTAGGTGATCCATAGGGGGTTACGCCGTGGTCCTTGGCTTGTTCGAACAGGCCCATGGCGTGGGTTATGGCGGCTGTCACGGTGGTGTCCCTTGCGGTTTGTTGACGTGTCCCTTTCATAACGTCGCGGTGCAACCTAAGGAAATCACGTTATAATCCCGCAATGGGCACATATGGGCGCAGCTTTCTGTGACTTCTTACGCTGCCTCAGGGGGTTGTCGCGTGGTCACAAAAGCTGCCGCTGAAACAATCGGAGAAAACACACAGATAGGGTGACGGTGAGTGACATTTATGCAACACTATCCAGCCGGTCCAGCACCCGCTTGACCTGCGTTGCCGTCCACGCCCCGCCCCGCGGTGTCGCGATGCCAGCCCCGCCAAGGGCCTCTGCGATCTGCGCCAAGGTGGCCCCGGAGGCGCGCATGGGCTGCACTATCGGGCGCACCCGTTCGGCAAAGCTGCGGGCGTCCCGCTGGATAGCCTCATTGCGCTTGCCGGTGGCATCACGCAGCCCTCCTAGCTTCTGACCCCGGGCCTTCGCCTCGGCAAGCGCGGCCTTGGTGCGCAGGGAGATGAAGTCCCGTTCCTGTTCCGCCAGCGCGGCATAGATATGAAGCTGGAACTTGTCCGCGTTCGGCATGGAGGCCACCCGCAGCTTCACCTTGGGATCATCCATAAGCGCGGCGATGAAGGACACGCGGCGGGAGAGGCGGTCAAGCTTGGCGACCAGCAATTCGGCCCCGGTGCGGCGGCACAGGTCCAGCGCCTTGTTCAACTCTGGCCTGTCGTTGTCCCGCCCCGAGGTCACGTCAAGGAACTCGCCCAGAACCTCAAAGGGCGTCTCGGCATAGTTGGCAAGGTAAAGGTCAACGTCTCGGCTCTGGGCCTCAAGCCCTAGCCCGGAGCGGCCTTGTTCTTCGGTGCTGACACGGCGGTAGATAACGAACTGGCGCACGGCTGCGGCCCCCTGTTTGATCTGTCGGAACCAAGGTGGGGCAACAAATATCAAATGTCAACGAACGTTGTGAATGTAAATTGACTGAGCCGGGAGGCGGACACCCATGCAGTAGGGACGCCTATTTGGGTGCCCTTGGCTGCACCGGGAGAGGTGCCGGGGTGGCGGGAGGGGCGGCGCTGGGGCGGCCTCGGGAGCGTGCTGGGCGACCTGAACGGGCCCAGGGCGGGCGGCCACCGGGGGGGGGCTGCGCGGCTGCACTTCGGTCGAGGTGGTGGCTCGGATTTTTCCGCCAAAATATGCGGCCCTGATCGCTTTTGCGGCTGGCGCTTGCCGTGCGGGCGGCCTAGTCTAGGCACACAATCGAAGCACGTCAGGCACACACGCATGATGGCCGGGCTGGACGGGCGGTCAGCTTAAGCCCTGATATTAAAGGACTAATCGGCAATTCTGCCGAGTTGGGTTTAATCCCTCCGCGCCTACCGCCGGAGCCAAGAAATCAAAGACTTGCAGCCCACGAGGCTCCTAAGACGGGAAGCTAGGACGGAAGGCGCCTGCTGGGAGCCGCTCAAGCAGCGGTTTTGGCGGGCGCTTTGCGTTTGGCTGCCGCCGTGACGATGGCCCCGGAAACCCTTGCCTTCATGAAGTCATCAAAGCCCCGAGCCTGCTTCAAGATGCGGTCGCCCTTCGGGCCGAACGCCTCTGCCGAGCGCTTGAGGTATGAGTAGAACGTCCAACTGCGGTAGTCGTCTGTCAGCTTCTCCTTCTTCACGCGACTGAAGCGCTGCGAGAACAGAGAGAAGTCGAACGCACGAATCAGGTCCCCGGCATCCATCGCCGGGTTTGCCTCCACATGCCGCCGCCCGTCCCGTTTGGCCGCCCCGGCGACCTTCCCGAAGAAGCGGGAAATGGTGCTGTCGCGCACATAAACGCAGCGCCCATCGTAGCGGAAGCCAAGGTACTCAAAGCCATTCTTGGCGGGTTCGTCCGGGCGCTGCGCGAGGTGTTGGAAGCGCAGCGCCCCCGCAACACGCTCAAACTGTGCCACGCAGGTCTTGCTGTCCTTGATCCGCAACTCGGGGCCGTGGTTCAGCATCTCCGCCGTGGCGAAGGCGACGGCGGCGCTGGCCTCGCTGGCACCCCCGGGCAGGATCAGGAGGATGTCGTCAGAGTAGCGCATGTAGCGCCCACCCCGGGCGCGAGCATAGGCCGCCATGACCACGTCGAACTCCAAAAGGTAGAAGTTGGCGATGAGGTCTGAAATCGGCGCCCCCTGAGGCACACCATGGGGCTTGTCGTTCTTCTTGATGATGGACGGATAGGCAGGGTCCCCGCCGCATATCTTCGCCCGGAAGTCAGCATTGGAGCAGAGCTGCTTGGGCATGTCGCGGTAGGGCCGCAGGAAGCCGTCGATCATCTCCCCGTTCCGCTCCCGCAGGCCGAAGTAGCCCAGCCGCCTGTAGGTGGTCCTCTGGTCAACGAAGTGGTACTTGGTGATATTCTTGAAGACTGCATAGTGGTCGGGCGGAAGCTCAGCCACGCCCAGCAGGTCGCACCAGATTTGCTTGATGCGCCGGTGGTCGAGGTTCTCAAAGTAACCCTTGATGTCGAGCGCGACGGCAACGCAGTCGCCCAGCCGGTCAATCTCGTCAAACGCATCCTTGGCGAAGTCTATGTTGCACTTCCCGCCGCCCAGTCCCGACTTGGAAACTTGGCGGTAGGCAATGGGGCAGTCCTCAATGCCCAAGGTGCGAAGCCTCGCCTCATAGAGGCGCGACAGCTTCCGCCGGTAGAATGCGAAGATGTACGCATCGCGCCGGGCGCCGTACCGGATCGGGCGCGTCTTCTTGTCAGGCTTCGCTGCGTCCGCAGAGCGGTACGGCTGCCATGACTCCTCATAGAGGAAGAACGGGTAGAACGAATTGGCCGCAACCCTCTCTGGCGAGGTGACAAGGCGGCGGATTTCCCTCAGCGAGAGGGGGGCGTCAAAATGGGGGTAGTGCTTCAGGTCCTTGGTGGTGAAGTCGAACTCGTCTTGCATGGCCCTCCACGAGTGGGGACGGAGCATTGGGTCAACGCACTGACCCTTAACATCTCCGCCCCCGCCGTTCTGCGGTGTGCGTTCGTCTTTGACGTGGTCGTATACACTGTGACGCACCTGGCAATGTGGTATTGCCGGATTGCCGCAACGCCGCCCGCGTGGCTGGCGAAAGGAGCCCGAATTATGGAACTCGCGATCTGCACCGCCCCGGAAGCTGGCCTTGACAGTTTAAACACGTAACTGGCGCCCGCCCTTCTGGGAGCCATACCACCAATATGGGGCCGTGAAGCCCTCAGCACAAGACCCGCGATGTTCTTTTTGTGTTCCCGCGTCGCCCCGAGCGCCAAGCCACATCTTGCGGTTGACAAGTGGCAGGGTGGTGCCAATATCGAGGCTGTCCTGTGATAGGAGCGCCCGACCTCGGGCCACGCCACGGCCCGGGGGCAGGACCGGAAACCTTGAGCGGCCTGCCGAGAGCAGCACGCCAGATGGCCCGAACCAGATTCACCATGAACACCGAAACCCGGTGCTGGTGTTTGTTGGTCGGGCGGAGCCCCCCACGCGCCAGTGCCCTATCCCTGAAAGGGGCGCTCAATGGCCTACACGAATGTTGAAAACTTGGATGACGCGCTTGCCGTGCTAAATGGCGCGCACCGGGCGTTCCGGCCCGACTTCTGCCAGATCACCCGTGACGATGATGGACGCGGGATCACTGTCGATTGGGGTGGTGGATACGCAACCCGTGAAATCAACGGCGCGACCACGGTCGTCTATCGCGCCATGATGACGGTGAACGGCGCGATGAAGGCTGACCCGGCCCTCCGCCTTGTCGTGGATCACAAGGGCTGGTGGGTCGCCATCCGCGCCGCCTGACCCCCGCCGCCCGGCGTGAGGTCGGGCGGCGATTTCCCCATCATCAAGGATACAGAAATGGAAGCTGTCAGCTTTGACCGCGCGACGGCGCGTGTCTTCAACCGCCGCCCGGGCGGGAGCCGCCACATCGCCTATCAGGATGGTGCTGGATCCATCTGCCTCTGTGCGCGCGGTGCCGGGACACAGCCCAAGATGGCCGAGGCTTCATGATTGCTTTAGGGGATGCCCAGGTGGTCGAGTTTCTGAACCTGATCGCGGAAGGGCAACGGGGTGCCATCGACGCTCGCTTGCAGGCGATATTCAACCGTCTGATCGGCTGATCGGTAGGAGCCGCGCGGGAACGTCTGCAGCGACGCCCGCCACCTCGGCCCTGCGGCAGACGTGCGCGAAAGCAATAGCGAGGTTTGGTGGATGCTTGGGCGGGTGATTCTGGCAGGGGTAACGCGGGGTAACAGATAGCAGCAGCCACCATCTCCGCCTAACCAATTGATTTTTTGGGAGGGATGGTGCTGCAAGAGAGGATTGAACTCTCGACCTCTCCCTTACCAAGGGAGTGCTCTACCACTGAGCTACTGCAGCATCCGGCGCTTTCACGCTGGTCGCTTCCGACCGTGGCGCGGATTTAGACGACTCGGGCGGGGTGCGCAAGCCAAATATTCACCCTCTCTCGACACATTTCATCGGCCTCGCTAAAAGGGCCCATGACAAAGGACAGCTCCGGCCGGAAAACACCCCCCGACGCCACGCGCGAAGAGCGTCTGGCCGCCGCCCTGCGCGCCAATCTGACGCGGCGCAAGGCGCAGGCACGGGCGCGCTCGGCCGAAGACAACAACAAGACGGCCGAAACCGGCCCGGAGGAGTGAGCGAGTGGACAGCATCCTTGTGCGCGGCAACGGGCCGCTTTCCGGGCAAATCCCGATCGCGGGGGCCAAGAACGCCTGCCTGGCGCTGATGCCCGCGACGCTGCTGTCGGAAGAACCGCTGACGCTGACCAATGCGCCGCGGCTCTCCGACATCCGCACGATGACGCAGCTTCTGGCCAGCCTCGGCGCCGAGGTGACCGCGCTGCAGGACGGCAAGGTGCTGGCCACCTCGTGCCACGGCGCGATCAACCCGGTCGCCGATTATGACATCGTGCGGAAGATGCGGGCCTCGAATCTGGTGCTGGGCCCGCTTCTGGCGCGGCTGGGCCATGCGGTCGTCTCGCTGCCGGGCGGTTGCGCGATCGGGGCGCGGCCGATGGACATTCACATCGATGCGCTGACCGCTTTGGGCGCCGAGATCGAGCTGAAGGAAGGCTATCTGCACGCCCAGGCCCGCGGCGGGCTGAAAGGGGCGGTGCACGAGATGCGCTTTGCTTCCGTCGGCGCGACCGAGAATTTCCTGATGGCGGCGGTTCTGGCCAAGGGCACGTCCGTGCTGAAAAACGCCGCGCGAGAGCCCGAAATCGTCGATCTGGCCCGCTGCCTGCGCGCGATGGGGGCCGAGATCGAGGGCGAGGGCACCTCGGACATCACCATTCAGGGCGTCGACCGGCTGCACGGGGCAACCCATCCCGTGGTCACCGACCGGATCGAGCTGGGCACCTACATGCTGGCGCCTGCGATCTGCGGCGGCGAGGTGGAATGCCTGGGTGGCCGGATCGCGCTGGTCGAAAGCTTCTGCGAGAAACTGGATGCCGCCGGGATCTCGGTCGAGGAAACCGCACGCGGGCTGAAGGTGAAACGCAAGAACGGCCGCATCCGCGCCGTCGATGTGGTGACCGAGCCTTTCCCGGGGTTCCCGACCGATCTGCAGGCGCAGATGATGGCGCTTTTGTGCACGGCCGAGGGGACTTCGGTGCTGGAGGAGCGCATTTTCGAGAATCGCTTCATGCATGCGCCCGAGCTGGCGCGGATGGGGGCACGGATCGAGGTGCATGGCGGTGTTGCAAAAGTGCATGGCGTCGACCGGCTGAAAGGCGCCCGGGTCATGGCAACTGATTTGCGGGCCTCGGTTTCCCTGATTCTGGCCGGCTTGGCCGCCGAAGGCGAGACAGTGGTCAGTCGTGTTTACCACCTTGATCGCGGCTACGAACGGGTGGAAGAAAAGCTGCGCGCCGTCGGGGCGCAGATCGAACGGGTGAAGGGCGAATGAGCCGGGATGCACGGTTTGACGACGGGGCCGAAGCGCCGCTGAGCCTGCGCGCGGAAAGCGCGGCGGATCTGGGCGTGCTGGCCGCGCTGGTTCAGGATGCCGTCCTGCCGGTGACCGAAATCCGCTACGAGCCGAAAGCCCGGCGGCTTTCGATGCTGCTCAACCGCTTCCGCTGGGAGGACAAGGCCGCAGCCGAGGCCGAGGGCCGCCCCTACGAGCGGGTGCAGGCGCTGCTGGTGCTCTCGGATGTGATCCAGGTCGCCTCGCAGGGGTTTGACCGCAAGGACCCGGATCTGGTGCTCTCGCTGCTCGACATCGGCTTCGAACCGGAGGCCGAGGGGGCAGGGCGCGTGGTGATCACCCTTGCGGGGGATGGTGCGATTGCCGCGGGGGTCGAATGCCTGTCCGTCGATCTGCGGGATGTGACGCGGCCTTACCGGGCCGTTTCGGGGCAGGCGCCGACCCACCCGGAATAGAAGGCCCAGACCATGATCCGTCCTGCAAGATCCGAGGAACTTCCCGTCCTGTCGGCGGTCATCGGCGCCTCGATCACCGCCCTGTGCCGGGCCGATCACCGCGACGACCCGGAGCGCATCCGGCCCTGGGTCGCCTCGAACAGCCCGAAGGCGCTGGCCTCGATCCTGAACGACGCCGACCAGCGGCTGTTCGTTGCGGAACCCGAGGGCATCGTCGCCGTGGGCGCGATCGACTGGCGCCACCAGCCCGACGGAGAGGGCCGGATCCGGCTGCTCTTTGCCGCCCCCGAAGTGCAGGGCAAGGGCTGCGGCCGCGCGCTTCTGGCGGCGCTGGAAGAGGAATTGCGCGCCGTCGGCCGTGTCGAGGCGCGGCTGACCGCCACCAACACCGCGCTTGGCTTTTATCGCCGTCAGGGCTGGCAGATGGATGACCGCGGCGGCGGCGGTGGCTGGCTGCTGGGCCACCCGCTGCACAAGCGCCTGATCTGAAACGCCGCGCCCGGCCCGCAAGGCAGAGGCGTATTTGCGCCAAGAAGAAACGGCATGGGTTTTTTCTTGGAACAAATACGCCCTTGCGCGATGGATGCCGCAGGGCGGGGCCGCGCGCGAAGCTTGCCCCGCGTCCCGCTTCGCTCTATCCCCTTGGTCCAGAAGGAGCCCATGATGCCGCATTTCCTGACCACCGACGCCGATGATTTCGAGACCCGTTTCACCGCCCTTCTGGGGATGAAGCGCGAGGACAGCCCCGATGTCGATGCGACGGTGGCCGCGATCATCGCCGAGGTGCGCGACCGCGGCGATGCGGCGGTGATCGACTACACCTCGAAATTCGACCGGCTCGACCTGACCCCCGCGACGCTCGCTTTTTCGAAAGCCGAGATCGCGGCCGAAATCGCCCGCGTGCCCGCGGCCGAGCGCGCGGCGCTGGAACTCGCGGCAGAGCGCATCCGCGCCTATCACGCCCGGCAGATGCCGGTGAGGGAAGAGCGCTGGACCGAGGCCTCGGGGGCGGAGCTGGGCTGGCGCTGGTCGCCCGTTTCGGCCGCCGGGCTTTACGTGCCGGGGGGGCTTGCCTCCTATCCCTCGTCGGTTTTGATGAATGCGATCCCGGCCAAGGTGGCGGGGGTGGAGCGGCTGGTGGTCGTCTGCCCGACGCCCGGGGGCGCGGTCAATCCGCTGGTGCTTCTGGCGGCCGAGATCGCCGGGGTGGACACGGTTTACCGCATCGGCGGGGCGCAGGCGGTGGCGGCGCTGGCTTACGGCACGGCGACGATTGCGCCCGTCGACAAGATCACCGGGCCGGGCAACGCTTTCGTGGCGGCGGCGAAGCGGCGGGTCTTTGGCCGGGTCGGCATCGACATGATCGCCGGGCCCTCGGAAATTCTGGTGATCGCGGATGAGACCGCGAACCCCGACTGGGTGGCGCTGGATCTGCTGAGCCAGGCCGAACACGACCAATCGGCGCAGGCGCTGATCCTGACGCCGGATGCCGGGTTCGCGAAAGCCGTGACGGCGGCGGTGGAAAAGCGGCTGGAAACGCTGGAGCGGCGCGCGATTGCAGGCGCCAGCTGGCGCGATTTCGGCGCGGTGATCGTCACCCGCGATCTGGCCGAGGCGGCGATGCTTTCTAACCGCGTCGCCCCCGAACACCTTGAGCTGTGCGTCGCCGACCCCGAGGCGCTGTCTGCCCGGATCACCCATGCCGGGGCGATCTTCCTTGGCCAATGGACGCCCGAGGCGATCGGCGATTATGTCGGCGGGCCGAACCACGTTCTGCCCACGGCGCGCTCGGCGCGGTTTTCCTCGGGCCTTTCGGTGATGGATTTCCTCAAGCGCACGACGCTCGCCAAAATGACGCCCGAAGCCCTGCGCGCCATTGGCCCCGCCGCCGAGACGCTGGCGATTTCGGAAAGCCTGCAGGCGCATGGGCTTTCGGTCCGCGCGCGTCTGGATGCCCTGAACGAAAGGGGGACGCCATGAGCCGCATCACCCGTCTGGACATCGACGATTCGGGCCTGCCCGCGCCGACGCCCGAAATCGAACAGGAACGCCGCGTCGCGGTCTTTGACCTGCTCGAGGACAACAGCTGGGTGATCCCCGGCCGGGACGGCGGTGCCGCGCCCGAGGGGCCCTTTGCGCTGACGCTCTCGGTGCGCGACGGGCGGCTGGTCTTCGACACCTGTCTGGAAACCGGCGCCAAGGTGGCGGAATTCCATCTGTCCTTCGGCCCGTTCCGGCAGGTGGTGAAGGATTATTTCCAGATCTGCGAAAGCTATTTCGAGGCGGTGAAGAAACTGCCGCCCAGCCAGATCGAGGCGGTCGACATGGCCCGGCGCGGCATCCACAACGAGGGCGCCCGCGTGCTGCAGGAACGCCTGACCGGCAAGGCCGAAATCGACATCGACACCGCCCGGCGGCTCTTCACCCTTGTTTGCGTGCTGACCCCGGTAAGCTGATGGGCAAGCTTCCCAACGCCGTCCTGTTCTGCTGCGACCATAACGCGACGCGCTCGCCGATGGCCGAGGGGATGATGAAGCAGTTCTACGGCCGCGAGGTCTATGTGCAGTCGGTGGGGGTCAAGGCCGATCTGGACACCGACGGATTCGCGATTGCGGTCTGTTCCGAAATCGGTGTCGACCTGGAACGGCATCAGGCCAGAAGTTTCCATGAACTCAAGGAGATGGGCGACGATCTGGGGGCCTTTGATCTGGTCATCGCGCTTTCCCCCGCGTCTTACCATCAGGCGCTCGATCTGACGCGGTTTTACCACATCGAGGTCGAGCACTGGGCGATCATGGACCCGACGGGGCTGGGTGAGGGGCGCGAGGCGCGGCTGCATTACTACCGCCAGACCCGCGACCAGATCCGTGATCATATCCTCGCCCGTTTCGGTCAGCCCAAGGCCTGAGCCTGTTCCGCCCGCTGCGCCAGCAGATCGGGCAGATGCGTCTCGATCCAGTCGGCCAGCGCAAAGACCCGCGTGGCGATTTCCCAGCCCGCGGGCGTCAGGCGGTAATCGACGCGCGGCGGCACCTCGCCGTGATCGTGCCGCACCACCAGCCCGTCGGCCTCCAGCACCTGCAGCGTCTGCGCCAGCATCCGTTCCGAAATCCCGCCGATCTTGCGGCGCAGCTGCGCGAATCGCAGCGTTTCGCGGCCAAGGGCGATCATCACAAGGCCGCCCCAGCGCGAGGTGACATGCTGCAGGATCTGCCGCGACGGGCAATCGGGGACCAGAACATCTCCGCGGGGCAGTTCTGCAAGGACGGCGGGGGGGCTGTGCATGTTTTTCGGATACTTACATTCATGTGGGTACTTACGTTTTGATAGCACCTGTGGCCAGATCGGGCAAGTCAACGAAAGGAATGCCCATGACCATCGCCGTCTCTGCCGCCACCGGACAACTGGGGAGGCTTGTCCTTGCCGCGCTGAAAGCCCGCGGCGCCGCACCCATCGCCCTTGCCCGCACGCCCGCGCGCATCGCGGGATACGAGGCCCGCGCCTTCGACTATACCGCCCCCGATGCGGCGGCGCTGGCGGGCGTCGAGGTGCTGGTGCTGATTTCCAGCAATGATTTCAACGACCGCGCCGGGCAGCACCGAAGCGCGATCGCGGCGGCCAAGGCCGCGGGCGTGGGGCGGATCATCTATACCTCGGTGCTCAAGGGCGAGGCCTCGCCGATGACGCTGCTCGCGGCCGATCACATCGCGACGGAAGCGGCGCTGAAGGCCTCGGGCGTGGCCTGGACGATCCTGCGCAACGGTTGGTACACGGAAAACCTGACCGGCAATCTGGGCGCGGCGCTGGACCACGGGGCGCTGATCGGGGCGGCGGGCGAGGGGAAATATGCCGCCGCGCCGCGGGCCGATTATGCCGAAGCCGCGGCGGTGGTGGCGCTGGCGCCGGGGCACGAGGGGCAGGTCTACGAACTGGCGGGGGACACGGCCTTTACCATGGCCGAGCTGGCGGCCGAGGTCGCGGCGCAAGCGGGCAAGCCCGTCGCCTATGTGAACATGACGCAGGCGGATTATGCCAAGGCGCTGGAGGGCTTCGGCCTGCCCGCCGCCTTTGCCGCGACGCTGGCGCAATCCGATGCGGTGGTGGGCACGGCCGGGGCGCTTTACGACGACAGCCAGACCCTCTCGCGGCTGATCGGGCGGCCGACGGTGCCGATGGCGGAAACCGTGCGGGCGGCGCTGGCATGAGCTGACCTTGGCCAAGGCCATCGCCTTGGCCATGCGTCACAGAGGTCCTGTGACCCCCGAGGGCCCAAAGGCCCTCGGGCAGCAGCCGGCCGGCGGGCGCTTCTCGGCCGCGGGCCGGGCGCTGCCCTCTGTGGTGCGGGCTGAAGCGGTCATGCCGCAACCGGGCGCTGCGGGCGGGGAAACGCGGGTCGCGTTTCCTATTCCGCCCGAACCCCATGCCGCTTTTGCCCCATGCCCTGCCGGTTCCAAGGTTTGACCAAACCGGCCGCCCATGCCACAGATGGGGGATCAGATGGAGGACCCGATGCCCCGCGCCGCCGCCCTTGCCGTGATTTCCGCCTATTACGACGCTTTCAACCGGGGCGACACCTCGGCGATGGAGGCGCTTCTGACCGAGGATTTCGAACATCACGTCAACGAGGGCGACATTCGCCGCGGCATCGAAAAGTTCCGCGATTTCAACGCCCACATGACCCGCTGTTACCGCGAGAAGCTGACCGACATCGTGGTGATGGCGAATGATGCGGGCAGCCGCGCGGCGGCGGAATTCACCGTGCACGGCAGCTACATCGCCACCGACGACGGCCTGCCCGAGGCCCGCGGCCAAAGCTACATCCTGCCCGCGGGCACCTTCTTCACCCTGCGCGGCAACCGCATCCAGCGCGTCACCACCTATTACAACCTGGCCGACTGGATCCGTCAGGTCCGCTGATGGAGGTGCGGGTTCTGACCGGCCCGGCGCTGGATGCCGCGCTGGAGGATGTCGCGGCGCTGCGCATCGCGGTCTTTCGCGACTGGCCCTATCTGTACGAGGGCGCGCTTGACTATGAACGCCGCTATCTCGACAGCTACCGAACCTCTCCGGGCGCGGTCGTCGTGGGCGCCTTTGACGGGCCGCGGCTCGTTGGCGCCGCCACCGGCACGCCGCTGGAAGATCACGCGGAAGATTTCGCCGCCCCCTTCGCCCTGACCGGCCTGCCGCTCGAGACGGTCTTTTACTGCGCCGAATCGGTGCTTTTGCCCGAGTATCGCGGCCGGGGCCTGGGCCACGCCTTTTTCGACGCGCGCGAGGCCCATGCACGGGCGCTTGGCCGCCGCTTCAGCGCCTTTTGCGCGGTGATCCGCCCCGCAGATCATCCGCTCAGACCCGCGACCTATCGCCCGCTCGATGCGTTCTGGCGCAAGCGCGGCTATGCGCCCCTGCCCGGCGTGATCGCGCATTTCCGCTGGACGGATGTCGGCGCGGCGGGCGAGACTGCGAAACCGCTGCAATTCTGGGGGAGGAAGCTGTGAGACATGTCACCATCGCCGCGGCGGCCTATCCGCTCGACTGGGCCGAGGACTGGGCCGCCTACGAGGCGAAGACCCGCGCCTGGGTGCAGATGGCGGCCTTGAAGAAAGCCGATCTGCTGGTCTTTCCCGAATATGCGGCGATGGAACTGGCGAGCCTGGGCGGGGCCGAGGTCGCCGCCGATCTGACCCGCGCCGTCACCGAAGTCCTTTACCACCGCGCCGCGATGGAGCGTCATTTCGAGGGGCTGGCCATCGAATTCGGCCTTTACATCCTGGCCCCCTCGGGCCCGGCGCAGGACGGCTATGATCTGCGCAACCGCGCGGTGCTGTTCGGCCCGGCGGGGCGGATCGGCCATCAGGACAAGGCGATCATGACCCGCTTTGAACGCGAGGACTGGACCATCGGCCCCGGGCGGGGACTCACCCTCTTTGACACCGGCATCGGCAAGATCGGCATCGTGATCTGCTATGACAGCGAATTTCCCCTTTTGTCGCGGGCCTTGTGCGAGGCGGGGGCGGAGATCCTGCTGGCGCCGAGCTGCACCGATGCGGCTTCGGGCTACAACCGGGTGCGGATCGGGGCGCAGGCGCGGGCCTTGGAAAACCAGTGCGTGACGGTGCAGGCGCCGGTTGTCGGGCTGGCGCCCTGGTGCCCCGCGGTCGATGAAAACCACGGCGCCGCAGGGATCTACGGGCCGCCCGACGCGGGCTGGCCCGAGGATGGCGTGATCGCGAGGGGCGGCTATGACGAACCCGGCTGGGTCGTTGCCACCGTCGATCTGGACCAGGTCACGCACAGCCGCCGCGACGGTTCGGTGCTGCTGTTTCAGCACTGGTCCGAGCAACCCTTGCAGGCGGTGCAGATCCGCACCGTGGCCGAATCCCCTCGCAAATCTTGACATTGCCCTTGAATTCTGCCTTTAGCGGGCGCAAAGAAAGCGCGCCCGCCGCCTCCGTGCGGGTATCCCCAATGGAGTGACCATGGCCAAGGAAGAAATGCTCGAATTCCCCGGCGTCGTGAAGGAACTCCTGCCGAATGCGACGTTCAAGGTCGAGCTGGAAAACGGCCATGAGATCATCGCGCATATGGCAGGCAAGATGCGGAAAAACCGCATCCGCGTTCTGGCAGGCGACCGGGTGCAGGTGGAAATGAACACCTATGACCTGTCCAAGGGTCGCATCAACTACCGCTTCAAGTGAAGCTCATCCTCGGATCGGCCAGCCCGCGGCGACGCGAGCTTCTGGGTCAGCTGGGTCTGACCCCGGCCGAGGTCCGCGTTCCCGACATCGATGAAACCCCCGCGCGCGGTGAAGATGCCCGTGCCTATGTCGCGCGCATGGCCCGCGAAAAGGCCGCCGTGCTGGATTGCGGCGCGGAGGAGGTGATCCTGACCGCCGATACCACCGTCACCTGCGGGCGCCGGATCCTGGGCAAGCCCGCCGATGAAAAGGAAGCGGCCGAGTTCCTGTGGCTGCTTTCCGGCCGTCGCCATCATGTGCTGACCGCCGTGGCGGTGCGGACAAGTGCCGGTCTGCGCGAGCGGCTGGTGGATACGGTGGTGAAATTCCGTCCGCTCTCGAACACCGAAGTGAACGGCTATCTTGCGTCCGGCGAATGGCAGGGCAAGGCGGGCGGCTATGCGATTCAGGGCCTGGCCGGGGCGTTCATCCCCTGGCTGCAGGGCTCGTTCACCGGCGTCGTCGGCCTGCCGCTGGCCGAGACCGCCGTGCTGTTGCGCGCGGCGGGCGTTGCGGTGGGAGAAGGCGCATGAAGGGTCGGATCGTGGTTCTGGGCGCCATCGGCGGGCTTGAGGCCGCCGCGCTGATGGTCGATGGCCAGCTGGAAGATCTGCTGGTCGATGTGTCCGATGCGATGGCTTTGGCGCCCGGTGCGATCTGCCGCGCGAAGATCGAACGCCCGATGAAGGGGCAGGGCGGTCTGTTCGTCGCCCTTCCGGGCGGTGAAAAAGGGTTCCTGAAAGACGCCAAGGGGCTCTCGCCGGGGCAATCGGTTCTGGTGCAGGTCTCGGGCGGGGCGGAACCTGGCAAGGCCGTGCCGGTGACGCTGCGGCTTCTGTTCAAGGGCCGCTACGGCATCGTCACCCCCGGGGCGCCGGGGCTGAATGTTTCGCGCCGCATCCGCGAGGAAGACACGCGGGAAGGTCTGCAGGCGCTTGCAGGCGTGGTGATGGAGGGCTCGGACATGGGCCTCATCCTGCGCTCGGCCTGCGAGGGCGCGGAAGAGGGTGAGATCGTCGAGGATATCGCAGGCCTGCGCGAGCTGGCCGAGGCGGTTTTGGCCGATCTGGACGGCGCCCCGGAATTGCTGGTCGATGCCCCCGCGCCGCACGAGGAAGCCTGGCGCGAATGGGCCGATCCCGCCCCCGACGAGGTGGTGGAGGGCTTTGAAGATCATGGCGTTCTGGAGGCGATCGACGCGGTTTTGACCCCGCGCGTGGCGCTGCCGGGCGGCGGTCACATGATGATCGAGCCCACGCGCGCGCTGGTGGCCGTGGATGTGAACACCGGCCCCGACACCTCGCCCGCCGCGGCGCTCAAGGCGAATATTGCCGCCGCCCGCGATCTGCCGCGGCAGTTGCGGCTGCGGGGTCTGGGCGGTCAGGTCGTGGTCGATTTCGCGCCGATGCCGAAGAAAGACCGTCTGGTGCTGGAACAGCAACTACGCACCGCCTTCAAGGGCGAGGCGGCGGAAACCAGCCTTGCGGGCTGGACGCCGCTGGGGCTTTTCGAACTGGTGCGCAAGCGCGACCGCGTGGCGCTGACCTCTCTGCTGGCGGGGCGGACATGAGCTGCCCGATTTGCGGCAAGGCGACGGCGGCGAACTACCGCCCCTTCTGTTCCAAACGCTGCGCCGATGTCGATCTGGCGCGCTGGCTGAACGGCAGCTATGTCATCCCCGGCGACATCGCCGAAGCGGAAGACCGGCCGGGCGAAGACCCCGCAGGCCCGGTGCAATAACCCTGATTGCGGAAATGCCCCCTGCGAGGACGAGTGTGCCGCAAGGCTGGCGGGCCGGGCGATCCCTTCTTATGCTGCGACGGGGGAGGCCTGCGGCATGGTGAGGATTCTGATCGTCGATGACGACCCGGATGTGCGCGAGCTTGTGCGTTACGAGCTTGAATCGCGCGGCTGGGAGGTGAGCGAGGCGGCGACCGCGGCCGAGGTGGCGCCCGCGCTGGCGGCGGCGGCGCCCGATCTGATCCTGCTCGATCTGCGCCTGCCCGATCAGGACGGGCTGACCTTGGCCGCGCGGCTGCGGGCGGCATCCGCGATTCCGATCATCATGCTGACCGGGCTGGGCGGCGATGTGGACCGGATCGTCGGCCTGGAAATGGGCGCCGATGATTACGTGGTCAAACCCTTCAATCCGCGCGAATTGGTGGCGCGGATCAAGGCGGTGCTGCGCCGCTCGGGCGCGGCTGCGGTGCCGGTCGAGCTGACCGAACATGACCGGCGCAGTTTCGCGGGCTGGGTGATCGACCTGACGGCGCGCAGCCTTGAAACCCCCGCGGGGCAGGGCGTGGCGCTGACCAATGCGGAATTCCTGCTGCTCGAGGCGTTCGTGCGGGCGCCGCGCTGCGTGCTCAGCCGCGATCAGCTTCTGGAACGCACCCGGGCGGATGGCGGCGAGGTTTTCGACCGCACCATCGACGTGCTGATCTTGCGGCTGCGGCGCAAGATCGAGCCCAATCCGCGCGCGCCGCAGCTGATCCGCACCGAACGCGGCGCGGGCTATGTGCTGGATGCCGAGGTGAAGCGGCTCTGATCTTCCAGCGTCAGGCGGATCGCGGCGGCCAGAACTCTTCGGGGACGGGTTTTCGAAGCAGATTCGGCAGATCCGCCCCCGCCTTGCCCGGCGCCCCCGAGGTGAAGAGCACCGGCAGGCCCGGGCGCAGCGCCTGCGCCTCTTCGGCCAGCCTTCGCCCGCCCAGCCCGGGCATCGCCAGATCGGTGTAAAGCAGGTCGATTTCCGGGATTTCCTTCAGCATTTCCAAGGCGGTCAGCCCGTCGGGCGCGGTCACCACGGCATGGCCCAGACGGCGCAGTTGATCGGCGGTGATCTCCAGCAGGTCGGCGTCGTCATCGACGGCCAGAATGCAGGCCTCGGCGCTGTCCAGCCCTTCGGGGCGCGCGGGGGCCTCGGGGGCGGTGCTCTCGGGCAGGCGCAGGCTGACGCGGGTGCCCGCGCCCGGGGCGCTCTCGATCGTCACCGTGCCGCCCGATTGCCGCACGAAACCATAGACCATGGACAGGCCCAGCCCGCTGCCCTTGCCCACGGGTTTCGTGGTGAAGAAGGGCTCGAAGACCTGTTCCAGAAGGTCGGGCGGGATGCCCGCGCCGGTGTCGGCGACCGCCAGCTCGACAAAGCCGTCCGCGGCCCGGCGCGTGATGACGGTGATTTCGCCCGCTCCCTCCATCGCGTCGCGGGCATTCACCGCCAGGTTCATCAGCGCGTTTTCCAGCTGCCCCGGATCGACCCGCACCCGCGGCAGATCCGCGGCAAGATCCGGCGTGATCCGCATCCCCGACCCAAGGCTGGATTGCATCAGATCGAGCATCCCGCGCACAAGGCCGTTCAGATCGACATTTTCCGGCGCAAGGCGCTGGCGGCGCGAAAAGGTCAGCAGACGATTGATCAGCCCGGCGGCGCGGTTGGCGGCGGAAAGACCGCGCTCCGCGCGGGCCTTCAGCGCGGGGGTTTCCACCAGTTCCCGCGCCAGAATGTTCAGATTGCCGATGATCACCGCCAGGATGTTGTTGAAATCATGCGCGATCCCGCCCGTCAGCTGGCCCACCGTCTCCAGCTTTTGCGCATGCAGAAGCTGGCTTTGCGTCGCCCGGCTTTCGGTCACATCCATGTGGATCGTGGCGAAGCCGCCCATCGGGATCGGGTTCGAGCGCAGCTCCAGCACCCGCCCCGAGGGAAAGCGCATCTCCACCCGCGTCGGCCCGGCCAGCCGCCGCGGCACCAGATCATCCAGATCGACCGGCGTGCCGTCGGGCAGGCTGGCCTGCACCCCGCGCGCCACCAGCATCCGGTTGATCCGGGTGATCGTCGGGGCGGCGGCGACATCTTCGGCGGTGAAATCATGCAGCGCCAGATATTGCGGATTGCAGGCCACCAGCCGCCGGTCGCCGTCAAAGACGGAAAAGCCGTCCTTCATCGTCTCGAAGGTCGCCAGCAGCAGGCTTGATCGTTCCGCCAGTTCCCGGTCGAGCTTTTCCACCTGCGCCGAGTTTTCGCGAAAGACGGTGAAGGCGCGGGCCAGATCGCCGATCTCGTCGGCGCGGTTGGCACCGGGCACGGTGGCGTCGCGTTCGCCCGCGGCCAGCCGCACCATCGCCGCCGTCACCCCGCGCAGATTGCGCGAGAGCGGCCGGATCACCAGACCATAGGACAGCCCCCCGGCGATCAGGATCACCGCAAGGCCGATCGCGGCGAATTGCGCCGTGCGTTCCAGGATCGTGCGGCGCAGGTTTTCGGTCACCTCGGCGGTGGTGCGGCTGGCGGCCAGCACCCGGGCATCGACCGCGGCTTTCAGATCCGCGGCCCGTGCGGCGGCGGCGCGCAGATCGGCCTCGGCGGCGCTGCGGGCGGTCATCTCCTGCGTCTGCAGATCGAAGATCCCGCCCGGCGCCGCCTGATCGCGAAAGCTGGCCAGCGCCCGGCCGAAATCGGCGCGCAGGCCCGCGGGCAGGGCCGCGCCGGTGGCCTCAAGCTGCGCCAGCGTGCGCCGATAGGCGTCCCGGCCCCGCTGCAGCGCCTGCGCCTCGCGGGCGTCGCCCGCCAAGAGCAGCTCCGACATCGCCCGGTCGGTCAGCCGTTCGGCGGCCAGAAGCGGCGCCTGAGACCGGACGGCGGTGCGGTAGATCTCCGGGTCGGGCAGGGTCTCGCCCGCGGTGATCGCCTCGACCGCGAGGATCGAGGGACCCAGAAGCTGGCGCAGAAAATCCTGTTGTGCCAGCATCTTCGCCCGCTCCGCCGCGCGCAGCGTCGCAAGGCCGCGCAGCCGGTCGAGATCGGTGGAAAGTGCGCGCAGCCGTGCCGCCAGTTCGGCCGACAGCGTCGCGATCTGATCGGGGCTATCCGTGGGCGCGGCCGCGCGCAGGGCGCCCATCTGCTCGGCAAAGGCGGCCAGATCGGCGTCGATGGCGCGTTGCGCCTCGCTCAGCGCCGCGGCGGTGCTGGCGGCCATCAGGCTGGCGCCGCGGCTTTGCAGTCGGTCGCCGATCCGCGCCAGACGCAGCGCCGCCGCCATCGCGGGCACGTCGCGGCCGGTCACCGTTTCCGCCGCCTCGCCGATCTGATCCAGCGCCCGGATCGCCGCAAACCCCGCCAGCGCCATCGCCAGCGTCGAGAGCGCGACGATCAGCAACAGCCGCCCCTGAATGCCGCGCCACAGGCTCATGGCGCCGCCTCCAGCCCCATCGCCTCGCGGTAGTGGCGGCGCTGGCTGGCGCGGCCAAGCCGGTCGGTGATCCGGTCCCAGTCGGTCGCCGCCGCCGCCAGAGCCGCCTCGGGGGTGATCTCGCCCGAGAGCACCCGGCCAAGACGGGCATCGAGCGCGGCCATGTAGGCGGGATAGCCGGGCAGGCGCAAATCCGGCGCGGTCTGCGGCGCCGACAGGCTTTCGCGCAGCACCGACAGGTAATCCGCCGCCGCCTGCGCCCCCATCAGGGTCGACCAGCCCGCGGTGTCGTCCAGCTGCGACAGCCGATAGGGGTTGAAGCCCGAAGCGCCCGTCATCACGTCGCGCGTGGCCCGCGCCGGATCGGCCAGGAAGGCGATGTAATCCCAGGCGGCCTTCGGATCGGCGGCCCCGCGCGGCACCACCGCGATCCAGCCGCCAAAGGCCAGGAACGGCACCGGGCGCGGCGCGGCCAGCCGGTCCCAGCGCTTCGCGACCGGGTTCCAGACCTGATCGGTGCCGGGCAAGGCAAAGAACCCGACCCGGTCGCGGATTTTCGAACTCGCGGGATCAGTCGCCACCGTGCCGATATCGGACCAGTCAAGCGCCATCGCCGCCGCTCCGGCGGCAAATTCCGTCCGCACGCCATGGCTGGGCAAGGCAGGTCCCGGCGCGGTCGCGAGCGCATCAAGATAATCGTGCAACGCCCGCACCCAGGCCGGGTTGTCGATCTCGGGCGCCATCGTGTCCGGGTCAAAGAAGAAATGCCCCGGATGGTCGGGATGGGCGGTATAGGCGGCGGCGTGGGAAAACAGCGACCAGAGCCGTTGCCCGTTCTCGGCCGAGGCCTCGAGCGTGCCCGCCACGCCCCGGGCGCGGAAAAAGGCGGCGATGCGGGCGTAATCCTGCCATGTCCGGGGCGGTTCCAGCGCCCGGCCGGTCTGCGCCCGATAGGCGGCCTGCGCGGCCCGGTCCTCGAACAGATCGCGGCGATAGGCGCCCATGTGCAGATCGCCGTCCAGCGTCACCGCCAGCCACTGGCCCCGCCAGCGCATCTGCCGGTCGCGATAGGCGGGGTGGATGCCCTGCACCAGCGGGCTTTGCACAAGGTCGTCCGGCACCGGCATCAGATAGGGCGCGACATCGGGCAGCCAGTCGGCGGGCAGGATCAGCACATCGGCGGGGGGGCTGCCGGTGACGAAGCCCATCATCACCGCCCCGTAAAGCGCGTCAAAGGGGCGGGGCGTCACATGCACCGCCACGCCGGTTTCGCGCGCGAACTCTGCCCCATGGGCGATGGCCGGGCCCGCAATCGGGCCGCCGTCGCGGGTCAGCACCTCGAGCGCCTCGGCGCGGGTCAGGCTCAGCGCCAATATGACAATTGTTACAAGCCGGGCCGTCACGGGCGACATACTCCATTCATCTGCCGGGCGCTTCGTCGCCTGCAAGAGCATCGCACATCCGATGCCGAGGAGGAACCGTGATACCCCTGACCAGCGAACTTGTGGCCATCGGCAAGACGGCCACCGACAAGGCCGATGCCATCGCGCAGGCCGTCGACCTGCTCACCGCGGCGGGCAAGATCGACCCGCGCTACGGCCAGAGCATGATGGGCCGCGAGGCCGTCGCGAATACCTTTCTGGGCAACGGGATCGCTATACCGCATGGCCTGCCGCAGGACCGCGACCTGATCCATGACACGGCGATTGCGGTGGTGCAGCTGCCCGCGGGGGTCGAATGGGCGCCGGGCGACACCGCGCGTCTGGTCGTCGCGATCGCGGCGAAATCGGATGAACACCTGCAGGTGCTGAGCAACCTGACCGACGTTCTGGGCGACGAGGCCGAGGCCGAGCGGCTGGCGACGACGCTGGACGCCGCGGTGATCGTGGCGCGGCTGACCGGGGCGGCGGCGCCCGTGGCGGCCCCGGCCGAGACGCCCGCGGATTTCGCGCAGGGCATCGACGTGGTGGTGACGGGCGCGCATGGGCTGCATGCCCGGCCCGCAACGACGCTGGTCGATCTGGCCAAGGGTTTTGCGGCCGAGATCCGCATCCGCAACGGCGCCAAGGTCGCGAATGGCAAAAGCCTGATTTCGCTGCTCAATCTGGGCGCGGCGCAGGGCGCGGCCCTGCGCATCAGCGCCGAAGGGGCAGATGCGACCGCGGCTTTGGCGGCGATCGCCGCGGCCTTTGAGGCCGGGCTTGAAGACGAAGAAGATACCGGTGCGGCGGCCCCCGAAGCCGCGACGCCCGGTCTGACGGGGGCGGGGGCGTCGATGGCATCCTACGAGGGGCGCACCCTTGTGGGCATCTCCTCCTCGCCGGGCTACGCGCTTGCCCCCGTCTTCCGCTTTGCCCGCGACGAGGTGGTCTTTGACACCGACGCCGCGGATGCGGCCTTTGAAACCGACCGGCTCGACACCGCGCTGCAGACCGCCTGGCACGAGCTGGAAGAGCTGCACGACGAGGTCTGGAAGACATCCGGCCCCGCCCGCGCCGCGATCTTCCGCGCGCATCAGGAGTTTTTGCACGACCCCGAAATGGTCGCCGAGGCGAAGGCGCTGATCGGGCAGGGCCGCTCGGCCGGGTTTGCCTGGCACCGGGTCTTTTCCGACCGCGCCGACATGCTGGGGGCGATGAAGGATGCGGTGCTGTCGGGCCGCGCCATCGATCTGCGCGATGCGGGCCAGCGCGTGCTGCAGCATCTGGGCCGGGTGCGGACGGGCGAGACGCATCTGCCCACCGCGCCCTGCATCCTTCTGGCCGATGACCTGACGCCCTCCGATACCGCGCGGCTCGATCCGGCGCTGGTGCGGGGCCTTGCCACGGCGCAGGGCGGGCCGACCTCGCATACCTCGATCATTGCCCGCGCGCTCGATATTCCGGCGGTGGCGGGGGTCGGGCCGCGGCTCCTTGATCTTGCGACCGGCACGCCGGTTCTGCTGGATGGCGGCGCGGGCGTGATCGTCGTGGCTCCGACCGAGGCTGACAAGGCCCGGGCCGAGACCGCGATGGCGGCGCTGACGGCGCAACGCGAGCTGGAGGCGCGCGAACGCTACAAGCCCGCGCTGACGGTCGATGGCGCGCGTGTCGAGGTGGTCGCCAATATCTCCGACGTGGCCGAGGCCATCGCCTCGGTCGAGGCGGGGGCCGAGGGCGTGGGGCTTTTGCGCACCGAATTCCTGTTCGTGAACCGCGAGGCCCCGCCCGGCGAAGACGAACAGCTGGCGATCTATGCCGCCATGCTTTCGGCGCTGAACGGGCTGCCGATCATCATCCGCACGCTGGATGTGGGCGGCGACAAGGAAATCCCCTATCTGCGCATGCCCGTTGAACAAAACCCGTTCCTGGGCGAGCGCGGCATCCGCTTTTGCCTGTCGCACGAAGACCTGTTCCGCACCCAGCTGCGGGCGATCTACCGCGCCTCGGCCGGGGGGCAGGTCCGCATCATGTTCCCGATGATCGCGATGATCGAGGAGCTGGAAACCGCCCGCCGCATCGCCGAGGAGGTCCGGCTGGAGGTCGGCGCCGCGCCGGTCGAGATCGGCATCATGATCGAGATCCCCTCCGCCGTGATGATGGCGCCGGAACTGGCGAAACGGGTCGATTTCTTCTCGATCGGCACGAATGACCTGACGCAATATGCGCTGGCGATGGACCGGATGCATCCGGTGCTGGCAAAACAGGCCGACGGGCTGCATCCGGCGGTGCTGCGGCTGATCGACAGCACCGTGCGCGCGGCCGAGGCCGCGAGGATCTGGGTCGGCGCCTGCGGCGGCATCGCGGGCGATCCGGTGGGGGCGGCGGTGCTCTCGGGGCTGGGGGTGCGGGAACTCTCGGTCTCGATCCCGGCGGTGGCGGGGATCAAGGCGCAGCTGCGCCACTCTGCGATGGCGGAAAACCGGGATCTGGCGCGCCGCGCGCTGGCCTGCACGACCGCGGCCGAAGTGCGGGGGCTGAAATGACGCTGCGCATCGCCACGGTTTCGCTCAATTCCGCCGTCGATCAGACGGTGACCGTGCCGGGCTTCACCGCCGATGCGGTGAACCGGGTGGCCGCCTCGCGCATCGATGCGGGCGGCAAGGGGGTCAATGTCGCCTCCTTCCTGGCCCATGTCGGCCACGGGGTCGCGGTGACCGGGTTGCTCGGCGCCGAGAATGCGGCGCTGTTCGCGCGCCATTTCGCGGCGACGGGGCTGGTCGATGCCTGTCAGCGTCTGCCCGGCGCGACGCGGACGAATGTGAAGATCGTCGATCCGCTGCAAGATCAGGTCACCGATCTGAACTTTCCGGGCATCGCCGCCGGGCCTGCCGATCTCGACGCCGTGGCCGCGACCCTGACCGAGCTTCTGGCGCAGGGCCTGGATTGGGTTGCGCTGTGCGGCAGCCTGCCCGCGGGGATCGGCGCCGAGGCCTATGCCGAACTGGCGGCCCTTGCCCGCAAGGGCGGCGCGCGGGTGGCGCTGGACACTTCGGGGCCCGCGCTCGGTCTGGCGCTGGCGGCACGGCCCGACATCGTCAAGCCCAATGTCGCGGAACTGGGCGCGCATCTGGGCCGCACCCTGACCGGCCTTGAGAGCGTGCGCGAGGCCGCGCGCGATCTGGCGGCCTCGGGCGTCGGGCTGGTCGCTGTCTCGATGGGGGCGGGGGGCGCGGTACTGGTGCGCGGCGCCGAGGCGGTGCTGGCGATCCCGCCCGCAACCCCCATCGCCTCGACCGTGGGGGCGGGCGACGCGATGGTGGCCGGGCTGATCCATGCCGCCACCCTTGGTCTCGACCTGGCCGAGACCGCCCGTCTGGCCACCGCCTTTTCGCTGGGCGCGCTGGGCGAGATCGGCCCGCATCTGCCGCCGCCGGAGCGCCTTGCCGCGCTGGCCCGCACCGTCACCGTCAAAACGCTGCCGCCCGTCTGAGCCGCAGGGGAGGAACCCATGTCGAAGATCGTTGCCGTGACCGCCGGGGCCAAGGGCGTCGCGCATACCCATCTGGCCGCCGAGGCGCTGAGCGCCACCGCGCAGGCGCTGGGCCATCAGATCCGTGTCGAACGCCACTCTGCCGAGGGCGTCGAGGCGCCGCTGCAGGGGGCCGAGATCGCCGCCGCCGATGTGGTGCTGATCGCCGCCGACCTCCGCATCGAGGATGTGCGCTTCGTCACGAAACCCGTTTACCGGACCTCGACTGCCCGCGCCGTCACCCAGACGGCGGCGGTTCTGGCCGAGGCCCTTGCCCTGACCGGAGAGGAGACCCCGCAAATGACGACAGATACAGGCCAAAGGCCGCTCAGGGTGGTGGCGATCACCTCCTGTCCGACCGGCATTGCCCATACGTTCATGGCGGCCGATGCGCTGAAAAAGACCGCCGCCGCCCGCGGCTGGGAAATCGCGGTCGAGACGCAGGGCTCGGTGGGCTCGCAAAACGCGCTGAGCGCGGCGCAGATCCAGGCCGCCGATCTGGTGGTGATCGCGGCCGACACCCATGTCGATGACAGCCGCTTTGCCGGGAAAAAGGTCTACAAGACCTCGGTCGGCGCGGCGGTGAAGGGCGCGGCCAAGGTGCTCGATGCGGCCCTGGCCGAAGGCGTCGTGCTGGGCACCAACCTGGCCGACACGGTCGATGCGCTCAAGGCGCAACGCGCCGCGACCCGCTCGGGCCCCTATATGCACCTGCTGACGGGCGTGTCCTACATGCTGCCGCTGGTGGTGGCGGGCGGTCTCTTGATCGCGCTTTCGTTCGTCTTCGGGATCAAGGCCTTCGAGGTCGAGGGCACGCTGCCCGCGGCGCTGATGGCGATCGGTGGCGGCGCCGCCTTCAAGCTGATGGTGCCGGTTCTGGCGGGCTTCATCGCCTATTCGATCGCCGACCGTCCCGGCCTGACCCCGGGTCTGATCGGTGGCATGCTGGCGGTGAACCTGAATGCCGGGTTCCTAGGCGGCATCGTCGCGGGCTTCCTGGCGGGCTATGTCGCGCGCTGGCTGCGCGATGCGATCAAGCTGCCGCGCACGCTGGAAGGGCTCAAGCCCGTCCTGATCCTGCCGCTGCTCTCGACCGCGATCACCGGGCTGATCATGGTCTATGTCGTCGGCACGCCGGTGGCGGCGATCCTGGCCGCGATGACCGCCTTCCTGCAGGGGCTGGGCACCACCAATGCCGTCGTTCTGGGCCTGATCCTTGGCGGCATGATGGCCGTCGACATGGGGGGGCCGATCAACAAGGCCGCCTATACTTTCGCCGTCGGCCTGCTGACCTCGAGCACCTATGCGCCGATGGCCGCCGTGATGGCCGCGGGCATGACGCCGCCGCTGGGTCTGGCGCTGGCGACGCTGGTTGCGAAGAACCGCTTCACCGCGGAAGAACGTGAAGCCGGGGGCGCCGCCGCGGTGCTGGGCCTGTCCTTCATCACCGAAGGCGCCATTCCCTTTGCCGCGAAAGACCCGGCCCGGGTGATCCCCTCGATCATCGTCGGCTCGGCGATCACCGGGGCGCTGTCGATGGCGCTGGGTTGCCTGCTGGTCGCGCCGCATGGCGGGATCTTCGTGCTGGCGATCCCGCATGCGGTGACGAACCTCGGGCTTTATGCGCTTTCGATCGTTGTCGGCACGCTGGTGACGACGGGTCTGCTGATCGCGCTGAAAAAGCCGATCCCGGCTGAAGAGCGCGCCCGCAGTTGATCGGGCAAGGCCGCGAACTCAAGGCCGACGGTCCCCGGATCGTCGGCCTTTGGCTGTCCGCCGGGCAGAAAATCATGAAAATACGTCAGAGATTCAATCGCGTTTCGCAAAAACGCAAGGATTGCTTCACAGCTTGGGTGCAGTCTGCCGGGGTATTTCGAAAGCGCGCGTTCACGGCGATTGACACATCGTCCGCGTTCGTGTCCGACTTCTTCTGACCCCGGAACTCACGCGAAAAGCCTCCATGCCTGCCAAACTGGTTCATCACTTGACGGCGTTCCGGATTGCCGCGGCCTATGCGCTGGTGGGCGTGCTCTACGTCCTGACCAGCGACCGGATGCTGACCGCGATTTCCGCGGATTATCAGCAATATCAATCCTATCAGACCTTCAAGGGCTGGGCCTTCATCGCGTTGACCTCGCTGGCGCTCTGGGGGATCTTGCGCGGCGCGCTGGCGCGGCAGGAAACCGCGTTCGAGGCCGTCTCGCAGGCCGAGGACCGGCTGCGCGGGGCGCTGGATGCGGCGGGGGGCTGCGACTGGGAAAGCTTCGTCGACCGCCACGGGGTCCTGTGGCTGCGCACCTCCGGCATCCTGGCGCGCCGGATCGGCTGGCGCGAGGGGGAGGCGGTGCCGACAACCGAGCTGCGCGCGCTGATCCATCCCGACGACATGGAGAGTTTCAACGCCCACATGGCGCTGCACCGCGAGATTTTCGCGGGCGGGCGGGTGCCGATCCCGCCGCATGTGCACCGGATCCGCGACCGTGACGGCACTTACCGCTGGATCAAGGTGGTGACCGATGTCGATAGCGCCCTGCGCGATCCCGGCGGCAGGCTGTTCGGCTTCGCCCTTGACGTGCACGACCAGCAGGAGGCGATCCGGGGTCTGGCCGATGTCATCGCCGGCGGGCAGGTGGGCACCTGGCGGCATGATCTGCGCACGAACCGGCTGGTGATCAACGACCGCTGGGCCGAGATCATCGGCCGCAAGCCCGAAGACCTGCCCGTGCCGCTGATGATCGACGACTGGCGCGCGCTCGTCCACCCGGAGGACATGGTGCGGCTGAACACCGCCCAGGCGCCGAAATTCCGCAGCCGGGACTATTTCTTCACCGAAGAATTCCGCATGCGCCATGCCGACGGGCATTGGGTCTGGATCCTGTCGCGCGGCCGCGCCGTCGAAATGGCCGCGACCGGCGAGGCGCTGGTGCTCTCGGGGGTGCATGTCGACATTTCCCGCCGCAAGCTGCTCGAGGCCGAGCTGATCGCGAAGAACGACTTCCTGCAGCGGCTGACGGAAACCTCGGTCTCGGGCATCCTGGCCTTCGATCCCTCGGGGGTGATCGTCTTTGCCAACATGGAGGCGGAGCAGATCCTTGACACCACCGGCGCGGGTCTGGTCGGGCGCTGTCACGCGGCGCTGGGCTGGCTTTACGGTCCGCGCGAGGGCACCGGGGCGGGGCGGGGCTTTCCGTTCGAGCGCGTGGCGCAGGGCGGCGAGACGCTGAACGACCTGCGCCTGACCCTGCCGCGACCGGACGGGACGGAGCGGGTGATCTCGGTCAATGCGGCGCCGATGGAATCGCGCGGCGGGCCGGTGCAGGTGGTCTGTTCGGTCTCCGACATCACGCAAAGGCTGATGGACGAACGGCGTCTGGCCCAGGCCGCCGAGGAGGCCAGCCATGCCGCGACGCATGATGCGCTGACCGGGCTGCCCAATCGCGAATCCTTCCGCGCCCAGGTCGGCCCGGCGCAGCTGCGCGCGCGCCCCGCGGGCGATCTCTTGCAGCAGGTCTTCCTGTCGATCGACCAGTTCCAGCAGATCAAGGACCGTTTCGGCCCGCAGCTGGGCGACCGGGTGATCTGCAAGGTCGCCGAACGGCTCGAGGCGCTGCGCGAACCCGACCAGCTGCTGGCCCGGGTCGGGGCCGAGGAATTCACCTTTCTCAGCCGCGGCCGTCTGGCCGAGGAACCCGAGGCGGCGACCGCGGCGCTGGCGCAGGCTTTCGCCGAACCCTTCGAGATCGACGGCCAGCCGCTGTATCTGTCCGCCTCGATGGGGATGAGCCTGTTTCCGATGGATGCGCACAGCCCCGAGGAAATGTGGCTGAACGCCGATCTGGCGATGTACGAGGCCAAGGCGCTGGGCGGCAACCGCGCCGTGCCCTTCACGCCGAAGCTGCGCGACCGGCTGGCGCAGGAGGCGATGATCGGACAATCGCTGCAACGCGCGATCCGCGACGGCGCCTTTGCGCTTTATCTGCAGCCGAAGATCAATCTGCTCGATCACGGCAGTCTGGCCGGGGCCGAGGCGCTGGTGCGCTGCACCGATCCGGCGCTGGCGGGGATCGGCCCCGACATCTTCATGCCGATCGCGGAAAAGACCGGGCTCGTGCGTGACATCGACCTTTTGATGATCGATCTGGTGGGCGCCTTTGTCGCGACGCTGCGCGGGCGCGGCCAGCAGCTGTGCATCTCGATCAACCTCTCGCCCGAGAGCCTGCGTCGCGTCCGCTTCGGGCAGGCGGTGCTGGCGCATCTGGCGGCGGCGGGTCTGGGCCCCGAGGATGTGCTGTTCGAGATCACCGAGGGCGCCGTCGTCGATCTGAATTCCGATGCGCGCGAGAGCATCGAGGCGCTGCTCGCTGCGGGCTTCGAGCTCTCGGCCGATGATTTCGGCACCGGCTATTCCTCGCTCAGCTATCTGCAAAAGCTGCAGCTGAAGGAATTGAAGATCGACCGCAGTTTCGTCTCGCGCATCGCGCTGGGCGATTTCGCCTCGGATGCGATCGTGCGCGCCACTTTGGCGATGGCGGCGGCGCTGGGGCTGCGCACCGTCGCCGAGGGCATCGACACACCCGCGCAGGTGGTCTGGCTGCGCCAGCATGGCTGCGATCTGGGGCAGGGCTATCATTTCGCCAAGCCCCTGCCCGCCATGGATTTTATGTCCGGGTTTCTGGAAGCTGACGGGCTGCGGGCCAAGGATCTCGCGCTGGGCTGAGGCGGGCGTTTTCGCCTTGGGCGGGATTTTTCGGGCCGTCTTCAGGGGCTGGTTACCATTTGCCGCCATGATCGGGGCCGCGACTCCTGTGAAAGACTGATGTTTTGGCTCTGATACCGCTCCTGTTGACCCGGATCCGGGCGATGCTGACCAAGCATCCCAGCCCGGAAGATGTGTCCAGTGTCGTGCAGGGAACCTCGGTCGGGGCTTTGGTGGCCGCGCTGAACGCGATGATCTATGGGCTGGAAACGCTGCGCCAGGATGACCACACCTTCGTGGCGATCTGGCTCGGGTCGGTCCTGGCGTTGGGGTTTGCGTTCAGCCGGATGTCGCGCCGTGCGGCCGGGCGGCAGGTCGAACGGGTCTCGGCGCGGGCGGCGCGGCGGCTGATCCTGACCTCGGTGCTTTTCGCCGTGCCCTGGGCGGTGCTGCCCTTGCATGTGATCGGCCTGCATCAGATCGGGGAGCCTCTGGTGGTGCTGCTTGTCTGTTCCGGCATGCTGGCCGGGGGCGTCTTCATGCTGCACCGCGCCTTTGTTGCCGCGGTGGCCTTTCAGGCGACGATCCTCGCGGCGGTGATCGTGTCGTTTCATCTGGGGGGCTGGCCGCAGGCCTGGTCGGTGACGCTTTATGCGCTGCTTTACGGGGCCTTTCTGGCCTATTTTTCCTATCGCACCGGCGAAACCGCCCGGCAGCGCGACGATTCCCTTGCGGCGCTGTCGCGCGCCGTCGACAGCCTGCGCCAGGCCCGGGATGAAAACTATCTCCTGGCCAATATCGACGACACCACCGGGCTGCTGAACCGCAAGGCCTTCAACGCCCGCCTGGCCGAGGCGGTGGCCCGCCAGCGCGGCTGCGGACACGGCTTTGCGCTGCTCTTGATGGATCTCGACCGGTTCAAGAATGTCAACGACCTGTTCGGCCATGGCTTCGGCGATGAATTGCTGACCGAAATCGCCCGCCGCCTGCGCGCCAACCTGCCCGAGGGCGATGTGATCGCGCGGCTGGGCGGCGACGAATTCGCGGTGATCCTGGCCGAGGTCGGCGCCGCGGCGCAGATCCGCCCGATCGCCGATCGCCTGCTGGCGGCCTTCGAGCCGCCCGCGCATCTGGCCGGGCGGCGGGTGCATCCGGGCGCTTCGATCGGCGCGGTGATCTGCCCCGAGGATGGCGCCGATCCGGTCGAACTGCTGCTCAAGGCCGATCTGGCGCTGAACCGCGCCAAGGAGAGCGGGCGCGGCCAATGCCTGCTGTTCAACGAACAGCTGCGCAAGCGGGTGATCGAGAGCGACCGGATCGAGGCGGGGCTGCGCGAGGCGCTGGAGGGCGAGCAGCTTTACGTGCAGTATCAGCCGAAGATCGCGCTGGGCGACGGCCGTCTGCTGGGGGCGGAGGCGCTGGTGCGCTGGCGCCGCGCCGACGGAGAGGAAATCGCCCCCGACAGTTTCCTGACCATTGCCGCCGAACGCGGTCTTCTGCCGAATCTGTCGCGCCGGATCGCCGAGACCGTGGCCGCCGATCTGCTGGGCTGGCGCGGCGCGGGGCTGGCGCCGGGCAAGATCGCGCTGAACATCCATCCCGACGACATCAAATCGCCCGAGCTGCTGCTTGACACCATCGCCATGTTCGAGGCGGCGGGCATCGACGGCCGCGATCTGCTGCTCGAGATCACCGAGGGATGTTTCGTCGGGCGCGGCACCGACATGACGATCAGCCTGCTCGATTCGCTGGCGGACCGCGGCTACGAGCTGTCGCTCGATGATTTCGGCACCGGCCATGCCTCGCTGGGCGATCTGAAGAAGGTGCCGGTGGCAGAGCTGAAGATCGACCGCAGTTTCATCGCCGGTCTGTGCTTTCGCCGCGCCGATCGCGCCATCGTCGCCGCGATCGCCGAAATCGCCCGCGGCATGGGCATCCGCTCGGTCGCCGAGGGGGTGGAGGATGCCGATCAGCGCGCGATGCTGGTCGATCTGGGCGTCGATGTCGGGCAGGGCTATCTGTGGTCGAGCCCGATGGATGCCGCGGATTTTGCGCGTTTTCTGCTCCGAGACGCCCGCCGCAGCGGTTGAGGGCGGGGGACAGGACCGGAAATCGACTGTGGCGCTTTCGCGCCTTGCCGTTCGCCTCGGATCGGCGTCAAATCCCGCGCGGAAAGACCGTGGGAGGACCGAGGATGACATCCTATCTCAAGACGACACCGGACAAGGACGGCTGGTTTGGCAGCTACGGCGGGGCGATGCTGCCGCCGCCGCTCGAGCCGCATTTCAAGGAGATCCGCGAGGCTTATGCGAAGATCTCGAAATCGGCCGATTTCATCGCCGAGCTGCGGCTGATCCGCAAGCATTTCCAGGGCCGGCCCACGCCCGTTTCCTATCTGAAGAACCTCTCGGCGCTGTGCGGCGGCGCACAGATCTATGCCAAGCGCGAGGATCTCAACCATACCGGCGCGCATAAGCTCAACCATTGCATGGCCGAGGGCCTGCTGGCGAAATTCATGGGCAAGACCAAGCTCATGGCCGAAACCGGGGCGGGGCAGCACGGGGTGGCGCTGGCCACGGCGGCGGCCTATTTCGGCATGGAATGCGAAATCCACATGGGCGAGATCGACATCGCCAAGGAAGCGCCGAACGTCACCCGGATGAAGCTTTTGGGCGCGACGGTGGTGCCGGTCTCCTTTGGCGGGCGCTCGCTGAAGGAGGCGGTGGACAGCTGCTTCCAAAGCTACATCGCCCAGGCCGATACCGCGCTTTTCGCCATCGGCTCGGTCGTCGGCCCGCATCCCTTCCCGCGGATGGTGCGCGATTTCCAGCATGTCATCGGCGTGGAAGCGCGGGAGCAATTCCTTGAAATGACGGGCGAATTGCCCGACATGGTGGCGGCTTGCGTCGGCGGCGGCTCGAATGCGATGGGGATCTTCTCGGGCTTCATCGACGATGCTTCGGTCGGTCTTTACGGGGTCGAGCCGCTCGGCACCTCCTCCAATCTCGGCGATCACGCGGCGACGATTTCCTTTGGCGAGGATGGCGACATCCACGGCTTCCGCACCCTTGTGCTGAAGGACGCCAACGGCGAGCCCGCGCCGGTGCACACCGTCGCCTCGGGGCTGGATTATCCCGGCGTCGGCCCGGAACATGCGCATCTGCACAAGATCGGCCGGGTGCATTACACCACCGCCGATGACAAGGAGGCGCTGAAGGCCTTTTACGCGCTGTCGCGGCACGAGGGGATCATTCCCGCGCTGGAAAGCGCGCATGCCGTGGCCTTTGCGATGCGCGAGGCGGCGGCCAATCCGGGCCGGTCGATCCTGATCAACCTGTCGGGCCGGGGCGACAAGGACATCGACTACGTCACCCAGACCTACGGCTTCGGCACCGATCTGTAACGCCGCCGCGCGCCGGGGCCTGATCCCGGCGCGCCGCCTCCGGGGCGAATCCCGGGCCTGGCCCGGGGCGGGTTTGCGGATTTTATTCTCTGAACGGCGGTCCGGGCCGGTTTTCGGCCCGGATTTCCCCTGTGCCTGTGCTGCGAAACAGAATTTTGTGCTTTTTCCGGCCGGGGCCAAAACACCATTCTCCCAAAGTTAGACCGCTTTCAGGAAGGCGGGTTTTAGCCCCTTTTCAACCGCGGCCGGGCATGCTCGATAGGGGCAGAACCTATCGGGGAGAAGCAGATGACGACGGTTTTCGAAGACAATTCGGCTTCGATCGGTGGCACGCCGCTGGTGAAGCTGGGGCGGCTGGGGCAGGGGCTGGGCGCCACCGTTCTGGCCAAGATCGAGGCGCGCAATCCGGCGGGCTCGGTCAAATGCCGGATCGGCGCGGCGCTGATCTGGGACGCCGAGGAACGCGGTATCCTGACACCCGGCAAGGAAATCGTCGAGCCGACCTCGGGCAATACCGGGATCGCGCTGGCCTTCGTCGCCGCCGCGCGCGGGATTCCGATCACCCTCACCATGCCCGAAACGATGAGCCTGGAACGGCGCAAGCTGCTTCTGGCTTATGGCGCGAAACTGGTGCTGACCGAGGCGGCGAAGGGCATGGCGGGCGCCATCGCCAAGGCCGAGGACATCGCGGCTTCGGACCCGAAATACGTGCTTTTGCAGCAGTTCCGGAACCCGGCCAACCCGGCCATCCACGAACGCACCACCGGCCCCGAGATCGAGGCCGCGACCGGCGGCAAGATCGACATTTTCGTTGCGGGCGTCGGCACCGGCGGCACGATCACCGGCGTCAGCCGCTATTTCAAGAAAGGCTTGGGCAAGGCGATCACCTCGGTCGCGGTCGAGCCTGCGGCCAGCCCGGTGCTGAGCCAGACCCGCGCGGGCGAGCCGGTCAAGCCCGGGCCGCACAAGATCCAGGGCATCGGCGCCGGTTTCGTGCCCGAGGTGCTGGATCTGGATCTTGTCGATGCGATCGAGCAGGTCTCGAACGAGGAGGCGGTGGCGGTGGCGCTGCGGCTGGCGCGCGAGGAAGGCATTCTGGCCGGGATTTCCGGCGGCGCGGCCACGGCGGCGGCGCTGCGGCTGGCGGCGCGGCCCGAAAATGCGGGCAAGACCATCGTGGTGATCCTGCCCGACTCTGGGGAACGCTACCTGTCCTCGGTGCTGTTCGAGGGTGTCTTTGACGGAACCGGCGCCCCGGCCTGATCGGTTTCCCCGCGTCTTTCAAAGGCCCCGCCCCCCGGCGGGGCCTTTTCGTCTGGCGCCCCGGCACGGGGGAGTGGGGGGGGGGAATAAAATTCTATATTCACGACCAAGAATGGCGAGATTTATCCCTTTCAATCTCGACTGACACAGTGGATATTTTGGAAATGACGAAGCTCACGGAAGGAAGGTGTTCGCCATGCCGGGCCTGCTGATCAACCGCTCGCCGATGCCGGGGCTGGGGCTCTCGATGGGGATCACGCTGACGATGCTGTCGCTGGTGGTGCTGGGCCCGATCGGCGCGCTTTTGGCGCAGGGCGCCAGCTACGGGCTGGAGGGCATCTGGGCCACGGTGAACCGCGAGCGGGTCTGGGCGGCGCTGGAGCTGTCGTTCCGGCTGTCGTTCCTTGCGGCCTTGTTCAACCTGGTCTTCGGCGTCGCCCTTGCCTGGGTGCTGGTGCGCTATGATTTCCCCGGCCGCCGTCTGGTCGATGCCGCCGTCGATCTGCCCTTTGCGCTGCCGACCGCCGTCGCGGGCATCGCGCTGACCGCGCTTTATGCGCCGAACGGGGCCTTTGGCGCCCTGGCGAAAGAGTTCGGGCTGAAGATCGCCTATACGCAAGGGGGGATTTTCATCGCGCTGATCTTCGTCGGCCTGCCTTTCGTCACCCGCACCGTGCAGCCGGTGATCGAGGAGATCGACCGCGAGGTCGAAGAGGCCTCGGCGACGCTGGGGGCGACGCGCTTCACCACGCTGCGCCGGGTGATCGCGCCGATGCTGCTGCCCGCCGCGCTGACCGGCTTTGCGCTGTCCTTGGCGCGGGCGGTGGGCGAATATGGTTCGGTCATCTTCATCGCCGGAAACATCCCGCTGAAAACCGAGATCGCCCCGCTTCTGATCGTGATCCAGCTCGAGGAATTCAACTATGACGGCGCCGCCGCCATCGGCATTGCCATGCTGGCGATCAGCTTCGCGATGCTGCTGTCGATCAACCTGATCCAGATCTGGAGCCGCCGGAGGATTGGCGATGTCTGACGCTGCCGAACGCAACTGGCGATCCGCCACCGATGAAACGCCGCTGGTGCGGGGCGTTCTGATCCTGACCGCCGTCGCCGGGATGGCGCTTCTGGTCGCCGCCCCGCTGCTGATCGTCTTTGTCGAGGCGCTGGCCAAGGGCTGGTTTGCCGCGCTCAAAAGCCTGGGCAACCCCGATGCGCTCTCCGCGATCCGGCTGACGCTGACGATTGCCGCGCTGTCGGTGCCGCTCAATGCCGCTTTCGGCATTGCCGCGGCCTGGTTCATCACCCGCTTCGACTTTCGGGGCAAGGCCTTTCTGATCACCCTGATCGACCTGCCGTTTTCGGTGTCCCCGGTCGTGGCGGGGCTGTGCATCGTCTTGATGTTCGGGGCGAATTCCGCGCTTGGCGGCTGGCTCGTCGCGCAGGGCTTCCCGATTGTCTTCGCCCTGCCGGGGATCGTTCTGGCAACGATGTTCGTCACCTTCCCCTTTGTCGCGCGCGAGCTGATCCCGGTGATGATTGAGCAGGGCTGTCAGGAGGAAGAGGCCGCGCTGACGCTGGGCGCCTCTGGCTGGCGGGTCTTCACCACGGTGACGCTGCCGAAGATCCGCTGGGCGCTGCTTTACGGCGTGCTTTTGTGCAACGCCCGCGCGATGGGGGAATTCGGCGCCGTTGCCGTCGTTTCGGGCAAGATCCGCGGCCAGACCGCGACGATGCCGATCACCATCGAGATGCTTTACAACGAATATCTCTCGGTCGCGGCGTTTTCGCTGGCCGGGCTGCTGACCGCGCTCGCGCTGGTCACGCTTCTGGTCAAGACCGTGCTGGAACTGCGTCACGCCGACGAAATCGCCGCCACCCACCGCCATTGAGGGACATGATGGATATCGACATTCAAGAGATCTCGAAGCTCTTCGGCACGACGGCGGCGCTGCATCCGGTGTCGCTCGCCATTCCCTCGGGGGCGCTGGTGGCGCTTCTGGGCCCCTCGGGCTCGGGCAAGACGACGCTTCTGCGGATTCTGGGCGGGCTTGAATTCCCGACCTCGGGGCGGGTGCTGTTTGACGGCCAGGACGCCACCAACCTGCGGGTGCAGGATCGCCGCGCGGGCTTCGTGTTTCAAAGCTATGCTTTGTTCCGGCACATGACGGTGTTTGAAAACATCGCCTACGGGCTGCGCGCCCGGCCGCGGGCCGAGCGGCCGCCGAAGCTGGAAATCGCCCGGCGGGTGGCGCGGCTTCTGGAGCTGATCCAGCTGCCCGACATCGGATCGCGCTATCCCAGCCAGCTTTCGGGCGGGCAACGGCAGCGGGTGGCGCTGGCGCGGGCGCTGGCGATCGAGCCGCGGATGCTGCTTCTGGACGAGCCCTTCGGCGCGCTGGATGCCAAGGTCCGCAAGGAGCTGCGCCAGGGGCTGCGCGACATTCACGACGCCACCGGCCTGACCACGGTCTTCGTGACCCATGATCAGGAAGAGGCGATGGAGCTGGCCGACATGGTGGTGGTGATGTCGATGGGCCGGATCGAGCAGATCGGCCGCCCGAACGACATCCGCGCCCGCCCGGCCAGCAGTTTCGTGCGCGATTTCATCACCGCTTGACCTCGGTCTGGCCAAGGCCATCGCCTTGGCCCGGCGGATCATTGGTCCGATGACCCCCGAGGGCCCAAAGGCCCTCGGGCAGCGCCCGCCCCGCCCCCGGCGGGCGCTTCTCGCCCGCCGGGACGGGCGCCGCCCTTTGTTGTGCTTGATGGATGCGGTCCCGTGTCGACCGGCTTGCGACGGGCGGGAAAACGCGATGCGTTTTCTTCTCCGCCCGAGGCCAAGGCAGCAGGGCAGGGCAGGGGGGGCCAAGACGGGGGGCCAAGACGGGGGGCCGAAATAAAAGGCGCCCGCCTGTTCGGACCTTCCGGGGAAGGGCGGACAGACGGGCGCAAACCCGAGGAGTGCAGGGGCGGTCAGTGCCGCCCCTTGTCAGTGATCAGCGACGCTGAATGGTCGCCAGGCCGAAGGTGTTCGAGAAGGGCAGGAAGTCGCCCGGGATCACGTTCGATTGACGCGGCGTGTCTTTCAGGAGCGGAGCCTTCCAGAACTTCGCCGATTGCGGCGGAGCGTCGGCCGGGATCAGCTTGACCTTCGGCGCGGTGGTTTTCACCAAGGGCGTCGGCCAGAAGTCTTGCGACATGAACTTGGTGCCTTCGTAGACGTTCTTCTTGCGCGGGGTGTCGAGCAGAAGTTTCCAGCCAAAGCGCTCCGAGAAGGCGCCGGGCTTTTCGTCGGCCTTGACGGGTTGCGGCAGGAAGATGTGCCGGTGGTCTTTCATGATGTTGTCAGTCATTTCAGATGCGTCCTCACAGGTGAACTCTTCGGTTGCGTTCTCGACCGCGACCACCGCTGCGCGAGCAGTGATGGCGCGCACGAGTTTCGCCGCGCCGAGCGGCTTGTAGTTGACTTTCGCCACGAGCGCGGCAGCGCCGCCGGCGACACGTTCGGCATAGCCCGCAGCCGCGCTGGGATGCACGCCGGCGGACTTGAGGGCTTCGGCCAAGGCAGCGCCCTTCTTGCCGTCGGCGACGACGACCTTCAGAGCGCGTTTCGGAATACCTTCACTTTTCAGTTGTCTTGCGATGTCGCAAGCCGTTTCTTCATCGGCATAAAGCCGTGTGATCACCGTCGTCATGCGTCCTCCTCGGGTTCAAGGGCATTCTTCAGTCACGTCCTGGTGTCCCGCCGGGCTCCGGATCATCGGCCTCCCCGCCGCACAAGCGGAACCGCGAAGGCGATGGCCACGATCAAAATCACCGCCTCGATGGCGAACACCGTATTATAAGGCCCCGCCACACCGGACCCGAAAGTCCCCGGCAGGGCAACCAAACCGTCACGAACCACCCCGGCAAGCGCGACCCCCACGCCCGCGGCCGTCGCCTGCACCGCCCCCCATGCGCCCAGCGCCAGCCCGATCCGATCGGCGGGCGCGGTCCGCATCGTCGCCGTCAGCGTCGCATGGCCGAAAAGACCGATGCCAAGCCCGACAGCAAAGGTGCCCACAAGGAACAACCAGATACCACCCTGGCTGATCAGCGAGGACAGAATGATGGCGACAAACCCGGGAACCCCGATCAGTGCACCCAGCACCGCCAGCGGCATCGGCCTTGCCCCGTTCCCCAGCACACGGGACGCAGTGCCGAACCCGGCAAGCGTCCCCAGCGCAAAGAGCGCGGTCAGTTTCGTCGTCTCCCCGACCGTCAGGTGCAGCGCCTGACCGCCATAGGGTTCCAAAAGCACATCGGCCATACCGAAGCCGAACGTTCCCAGCGCGATCACGGTCAGCAGCGCCAGCATCCCCGGACGGCCCATCAGCAGGCCGAAGGCCTCCTGGAAGGTCGGGTGCTGGGCGGTCTCCATCTGCCGGGCACGTTCCCGGCTGACGGCTTCCTGCTTCCACATCGCAGCCATGTTCAACACGACACTCATCAACGCCGTGCCCTGGATCACCTGGATCAGGCGCCCGGGCGTGTAGTCCGCCAGCAACGCCCCGTAGGTGAGCGCGCTGATCACCATGCCGAAGAGCAGCATCACATACATGAGGCCGACAACCTTCGGTTGGTCTTCTTCCGCGACGAGGTCGGTTGCCAGCGCCAGACCCGCGGTCTGGACGATATGCACCCCGGCCCCCACGAGGAGGAAGGCAAGAGCAGCCGCGCTCATTCCGATCCAGCGCGGCGCATCCACGGATTCCCCGAAGCCCGACAGCACCAGAAGCGCGAAGGGCATGATGGCGAAACCGCCGAATTGATAGATCGTTCCCTTCCAGATCCAGGGCGCGCGACGCAGCCCCAGAGCCGACTTGTGCGTGTCGGACTTGAAGCCGATCAGCGTGCGGAAGGGCGCGAACAGCATCGGCATCGCCAGCATCACGGAGACGAGCGAGGCCGGAACCGCCAACTCGACGATCATCACCCGGTTGAGGGTGCCCGCGAGCAGGGTCAAGGTCATCCCGACGGTGATCTGAAAGAGCGACAGTCGCAGCAACCGCGAGAGCGGAACCTCTTCACTGGCCACGTCGGCGAATGGCAAGTACTTCGGAGCGTGCCGCGCCAGGTTCTTCAGAGCAAAAGCACGGTAGCCCATAGTCCAGCCGCCCGTCGGAGAGAGAAAGTGCGAGGGGCTCAGCCCCGGAGGGAATGGGCCCACCGACGGGTGCCGGTGGGCCCAAAGGTCAGCAGATTACTGAGCCGGCGCAACAGCGACGACGGTCGCCATCGGGTTGCCGTTCCAGTAGTTCGCGAACCAGGTCGTGTTGGTCAGCAGGCCGGCGTGCACGATCAGAGCGGCGACCGCAACGGCGCCGAGGATCAGCGGGATACCGGTCGAGGGCTTGACGACGGTCCAGATTTTGGCGTTGTTCATTGTATTTCTCCTCTACCCGATTACCCGAGCCACGGCGTGGCGATGGCCGAGAGGATGTGCGCAACAAGCGCCATCGCCCCGAACACACGGGTGCCATCGATCAGGTAGCTGTGGATTTCTTCAGCTTCTTTCAGCGACAGGCCGCTCGGCCCAGCTTTATCGTCAGTCATTGTCCCGAATCCTCCAAAACTGGGATCATTGGGAACGTTGATGAAGCTCTCTCGGTTAAGTTCGAGCCCCGTCTCAGCGCCCCCCCGCTGCCGGACCGTCTGTGATCCGACCTCGTGAGACGCACTATGGGAGCCCAAGTGTCGGCGATCAAGTGTAAAGTCGGGCTTACACTGCGGCAAATTCGGCCACCCCCGGGGGCGCAAAATCCCAGTGAAAACAGGTGTTCCAGACGCATCTTTGGGCGATTCCGGGGCCGGTGGCGCGGGCGGCGCGGCGCCTGCGGCGGGGGGTGCGACAGGGCGCAAGAGCCATGCTGCAAAGGGGGTTTGCGCCTTGCGGCCCCCGCGCGGCGGGCGGCTTGCGGCGTGACCAGAACCGGGCTTCGGGTCAAACTGTCATGCGGGATGTACATTAAACTGCGTTAGCCTGTCGCAGATCGGGCGATGGCGGCGGCGCGCGCGCCCGGACGGCCTGTCGCAGGCAACCGGAATTTTCAGGTCGAATTGTCGCGCCGAATTTATCCGCCGGAAGCACTTGAAACCGCTCTGACGGCTTCCCACTTCGCTTCGTTGACGTGATTGTCGCAGGCCCGGGCGTGATTCTGGGCCCGAGCCGCGCCGAATCCCTGCCGAATCCCTGCCGAATCCGTGGTCATCGCCGCCGTTTTGCGCCCTCGTCCCGAATCTCTTTCCGCAATTTCCCCTGCGTCAGCCCATTCCTTGGGCAGATGCCCGGCCATGAAGCGCCAATCCCTGCGCCTCAGTATTTTACCTATTGATAAAATTTCGGATCGTGGCAGCCTTTGCGGCAATAACAAAGCCAGGGAGGTCACAGTGACCACAAGCCAGTTTCGACCCGGGGTGCACCCCGGGCGTCTTCCGCCCGAGGGGTATTGCACGGCCTTTGCCGATGTGGCGCCGCCTTTGACGGCGCATCAGGCGCAGGTGGCCGCCGCGCGCTGCTATTTCTGCGCCGAGGCGCCCTGCACCACGGCCTGCCCGTCCGACATCGACGTGCCGCTGTTCATCCGGCAGATCCTGACCGGCACGCCGGAGGCCGCGGCAAGGACGATCCTGTCGCAGAATATCATGGGCGGCATGTGCGCCCGGGTCTGCCCGACCGAAACCCTGTGCGAGGGCGCCTGCGTGCGCGAGGCCGCCGAGGGCATGCCGGTCGAGATCGGCGCGCTGCAGCGCTTTGCCACCGACCGGCTGCAGGCCGCGGGCGTGCATCCCTTCACGCGCGCGCCGCGCACGGAAAAGTCTGTCGCCGTGGTGGGGGCGGGGCCTGCGGGTCTGGCCTGCGCGCATCGGCTGGCGATGCTGGGCCATGAGGTCACCGTTTATGACGCGCGGCTGAAACCGGGCGGGCTGAATGAATATGGCATTGCCGCCTACAAGGCGCCGGGCGGCTTTGCGGCCAGGGAAGTGGCCTGGCTTTTGCAGATCGGCGGCATCGCGGTGCTGGAAAACTGGAAACTCGGCCGCAACGGTTCGGTGGCGGATCTGCTGGCCGAGCATGACGCGGTGTTTCTGGGCATGGGGCTGGCGGGCGTGAATGCGCTGACCATTCCCGGCGCCGAACATGCCACCCCCGCGACCGAGTTCATCGCGCATCTGCGTCAGGCCGGGGATCTGGCGACGGTGCCGGTGGGGCGGCGCGTCGTGGTGATCGGCGGCGGCATGACCGCGGTCGATGCGGCGGTGCAGGCGAAACTTCTGGGCGCGGAGACGGCCAGCATCGTCTATCGCCGTTCGCAAGCCGAGATGCCCGCCTCGGCGCATGAACAGGAGCATGCGCAAAAGAACGGCGTGCGGATCGTGCCGAATGCGGCGCCCGTGGCGATCCGCAAGGACGATCAGGGCTATGAGGTCGAATTCGCCCGCACCGAGACCCAGGGCGGCAAGCTGGTGCAGCTGGACGACACCTTGCGCATCAAGGCCGACCAGATCTTCACCGCGATCGGCCAGACGCTTGGGCCGGTGCCCGAGGGGCTGACGATCACCGGCGGCAAGATCGAGATCGACGCGCAGGGGCGCACCGGGATGGCGCATGTCTGGGCGGGCGGCGATTGCGCCACAGGCGGCGAAGATCTGACGGTGACCGCCGTCGCGCAGGGCCGCGATGCGGCCGAAGACATCCACGCTTTTCTGATGGGGGCCTGAGATGGCGAACCTGACTTCGACATTCCTTGGCATCAAATCCCCGAACCCGTTCTGGCTGGCCTCGGCGCCGCCCACCGACAAGGAGGTGAACGTCCGCCGCGCCTTTGAGGCCGGTTGGGGCGGTGTGGTCTGGAAGACGCTCGGCCTTGACGGCCCGCCGGTGGTGAACGTCTCGGGCCCGCGCTATGGCGCGATTCACGGGCCCGATGGCACGCTTTTGGGGCTCAACAACATCGAGCTGATCACCGACCGGCCTTTGGAGGTGAACCTGCGCGAGATCAAATCGGTCAAGCGCGATTACCCGGACCGCGCCTTGGTCGTGTCGCTGATGGTGCCCTGCGACGAGGACAGCTGGAAATCGATCCTGGCCCGGGTCGAGGAAACCGAGGCCGACGGGGTGGAGCTGAACTTCGGCTGCCCGCATGGCATGGCCGAACGCGGCATGGGCGCGGCGGTGGGGCAGGTGCCCGACTATGTGGAGATGGTGACGCGCTGGGTGAAGCAACATTCGCGCATGCCCTGCATCGTGAAGCTGACGCCCAACATCTCGGACATCCGCAAACCGGCCGAGGCGGCGAAACGCGGCGGCGCGGATGCGGTCAGCCTGATCAACACGATCAATTCGATCACCTCGGTCGATCTGGATCTGTTCGCGCCGCAGCCGACGATTGACGGCTTTGGCACCCATGGCGGCTATTGCGGTCCGGCGGTGAAACCCATCGCACTGAACATGGTGGCGGAAATCGCCCGCAACCCGGCCACGCGCGGTCTGCCGATTTCCGGCATCGGCGGCGTCACCACCTGGCGCGATGCGGCCGAGTTCATGGCGCTTGGGGCGCATAACGTGCAGGTCTGCACCGCGGTGATGACCTATGGGTTCAAGATCGTCGAGGAGATGATCTCGGGCCTGTCGGACTACATGGACCGCAAGGGCCTGACCGAGACGCGCGAGATCGTCGGCCGCGCCGTGCCGAAGGTGACCGACTGGCAATATCTGAACCTGAACTACACCACCAAGGCCAGCATTGCGCAGGACGATTGCATCAAATGCGGCCGCTGCCACATCGTCTGCGAGGACACGTCGCATCAGGCGATCGCGATGGCGGCGGATCGCACGGTGACGGTGAAAGAGGAGGAATGTGTCGCCTGCAATCTCTGTGTCGAGGTCTGCCCGACGAAGTGCATCACCATGCGGGAGCTCTCCGAGGGCGAGCTGGACCTGCGCACGGCCAAGCCGGTCGGCGACTATCTGAACTGGACCGGGCATCCGAACAACCCGATGGCGACCACCAGCGGGAAATGACAGCCGGGGCTTTCCGGTCGCAACCGGGAAGCCCACCCCGATTGGCCGAGGCCATCGCCGAGGCCTTGCGAAACAGTGGTCCCATGACCCCCGAGTGCCCCAAGGCACTCGGGCAGCGCCCGCCCCGCCCATGGCGGGCGCTTCTCGCCCGCCGGGGCAGGGCGCTGCCCTCTGTTCATGCTTGCGGATGCGGTCATGCCGCCGCCGTCGTGCCAACGGGCGGGGAAAAGCGATGCTTTTCCTGGCCCGCCCGACCCTTTCGGGGCAATTTTCTTACGACGCCAGCGCCTGTTTCACCGCTTCGGGGGCCGTTTCGATCACCCGCAAGAGCACCGCGGCCGGGCCGCTGATCGCGCGCTGGCCCTGTTCCCATTTGCGATAGCCCGACAGGCTCATGCCCATCATCGGCGCCATCTGCGCCTGGGTCAGCCCCATCTTGCGCCGCAAATCGACCGGGTTGATGCGTTCCTGAGGGATCGGGTCGAAAGCCGCGCCGCCCTCGTAAAAGGCCGCGCTGCGCTCAAGCGCCTGCCAAAGGCCGCTCTCCATCTCTTCCATGCCTGCCTCGTCCTTGACTGCTCTCGTTGCCGCCGCGGGATTTCCCCTGTCAGCCGCCCCCCGGGGCCTTTGGCACCTTCTTGGGTGGTCAAAGGCTAGCCGCATCGGGCCCGTCGATCAAGCCGCCGCTTGGTCCCGCCCAAAATTCGGGCAATGGCCTGTGTCTTGCGCGCCAAGCGCCGCATCCGCCCCCCATTCCCCATTGACCGGGGCGGGGAAGCGTGGCCTCTTTCCTCTGACCAATCGGTCAGAAAATGAGTCGCAAGAGGGCAAAGCCCCGCAGACGACAGGGAGACAGCCAGATGCCATCACCCGGAGAAAACTTCCGTATCAATTCCGCGCGCCTGTGGGACAGCCTCATGCAGATGGCGCAGGTCGGGCCGGGGATCGCGGGGGGCAACAACCGCCAGACCGTGACCGATGCCGATGCCGAGGGCCGCGCGCTGTTCAAAAGCTGGTGCGATGCGGCGGGGCTGACGATGGGCCTTGACCGGATGGGCAACATGTTCATGCGCCGCGAAGGCACCGACCCGCAGGCGCTGCCGGTCTATATCGGCTCGCATCTGGATACCCAGCCGACGGGCGGGAAATACGATGGCGTTCTGGGGGTTCTGGGCGGGCTGGAAGTCATCCGCACGATGAACGACCGCGGCATCCGCACGAAACACCCGGTCGTGGTGACGAACTGGACGAACGAGGAAGGGGCGCGGTTCGCGCCCGCCATGCTGGCCTCGGGCGTCTTTGCGGGTATCCACAGCCTCGATTACGCCTATGCGCGCAAGGATCCGGACGGCAAAAGCTTCGGCGAGGAGCTGGCGCGGATCGGCTGGGTTGGTGACGAAGAGGTCGGCGCGCGCCAGATGCAGGCCTATTTCGAGCTGCATATCGAGCAGGGCCCGATCCTTGAGGCCGAGGCCAAGACCATCGGCGTGGTGACGCATTGCCAGGGCCTGTGGTGGCTGGAATTCACCCTGACCGGGAAAGAGGCGCATACCGGCTCGACGCCCATGGGGATGCGGGTCAATGCGGGCCTGGCCATGGCGCGGATCATGGAGATGGTGCAAGAGGTCGCGATGGCCGCCCAGCCCGATGCGGTGGGCGGCGTGGGGCAGGTGAACTTCAGCCCCAATTCGCGCAACGTCCTGCCCGGGACGGTGATTTTCACGGTGGATATCCGCAGCCCCGATCAGGCGAAGCTCGATGGCATGCGGGCCGAAATCGAGCGCCGCGCGGCCGCGATCTGCGCGGATCTGAAGGTCGGCTGCGCCGTCGAGGCCGTGGGCCATTTCGACCCGGTCACCTTCACGCCCGAACTGGTGGGCCGGGTCCGCGCCGCGGCCGAGAAACTGGGCTATCCGCATCGCAACATCATCTCGGGCGCCGGGCATGACGCCTGCTGGACGGCGAAAGTGGCACCGACGACGATGGTGATGTGCCCCTGTGTCGATGGGCTGTCGCACAACGAGGCCGAGGAGATTTCGCCCGAATGGGCGGCGGCGGGGGCGGATGTGCTTTTGCATGCGGTTCTGGAAACCGCCGTCGTCGTAGACTGACCGCGCGCCGGGGGCGCAGCCCCCGGACCCCCGAGATATTTAGGGCAAGATGAAAGCACGCGCTTGCAGGGAGTGCACATGACCACAGTCATCAGGAACGGAACCATCGTCACCGCCGATCTGACCTACAGGGCCGATGTGGCGATCGAGGGCGGGCAGATCATCGCGATCGGGCAGGGGCTGACGGGCGAGACCGTGCTTGACGCCACCGGCTGCTATGTGATGCCGGGCGGGATCGACCCGCATACGCATCTGGAAATGCCCTTCATGGGCACTTATTCAAGCGATGATTTCGACAGCGGCACCCGCGCGGCGCTGGCGGGCGGCACGACGATGGTGATCGACTTCGCGCTGCCCAATCCGGGGCAGGGGCTGATGGATGCGCTGCAGCAATGGGACAACAAGTCCAAGCGCGCGCATTGCGACTATTCCTTCCACATGGCCGTGACCTGGTGGGGGCAGCAAGTCTTTGACGAGATGCCGAAGGTGGTCGAACGCGGCATCACCTCGTTCAAGCATTTCCTCGCCTACAAGGGCAGCCTGATGGTGAATGACGACGAGCTCTTCGCCAGTTTCAAGCGCTGCGCCGAGATTGGCGCCATTCCGATGGTGCATGCGGAAAACGGCGATATCGTTGCGGAAATGTCGGCGAAACTTCTGGCCGAGGGCAATACGGGCCCCGAGGCGCATGCCTATTCGCGCCCGAGCCAGGTCGAGGGCGAGGCGACGAACCGCGCCATCATGATCGCCGACATGGCCGGCGTGCCGCTTTATGTCGTGCATACCTCCTGCGAGGAGGCGCATGAAGCCATTCGCCGCGCGCGGATGCAGGGGAAACGGGTCTGGGGCGAGCCGCTCATTCAGCATCTGACGCTGGATGAAAGCGAATATTTCCACCCCGACTGGGACCATGCGGCGCGGCGCGTGATGTCGCCGCCGTTCCGGGCCAAGCACCATCAGGACAGCCTTTGGGCCGGGCTGGCTTCGGGGACGCTTTCTTGCGTTGCCACCGACCATTGCGCCTTCACCACGGAACAGAAGCGCTTCGGCCTTGGCAATTTCACCAAGATCCCGAACGGGACGGGGGGGCTGGAGGACCGGCTGCCGATGCTCTGGTCGGCGGGGGTGAACACCGGGCGGATCACGATGAACGAATTCGTCGCCGTGACCTCGACCAATATCGCCAAGATCATGGGGATGTATCCGAAGAAGGGCGCGGTTCTGGTGGGGGCGGATGCCGATCTGGTGGTCTGGGACCCCGAAGCGACAAAGACGATCTCTGCCAGCTCCCAGCAATCTGCGATTGATTACAACGTCTTCGAGGGCAAGGAGGTGAAGGGCCTGCCGCGCTACACTTTGAGCCGCGGGATGGTTGCGGTTGCGGACGGAAAGGTGCAAAGCCGCGAGGGCCACGGGCAGTTCGTGGCGCGTGACCCGAACGGGTCGGTGAGCAAGGCGCTGAGCACCTGGAAGGAATTGACCGCGCCGCGTCCGGTGGTGCGCTCGGGCATTCCGGCCAGTGGCGTGTAAGCAAGGATGACCGAAGACGTGAAAGCCCCCGTGATATTTGCCAAGGATCTGAACCTGGTCTTTCAGACGAATGACGGTCCGGTTCAGGCGCTGAAAGACGTGAACCTGTCGATCGAGCGGGGCGATTTCGTCAGCTTCATCGGTCCCTCGGGTTGCGGCAAGACCACCTTCCTGCGCTGCATCGCGGCGCTGGAACACCCGACCAGCGGCACGCTGACGGTGAATTCGATCCCGCCCGAGGAGGCGCGCAAGGCCCGCAGCTATGGCTATGTGTTTCAGGCGGCGGGGCTTTACCCCTGGCGCACGATTGCGGGAAATGTGAAACTTCCGCTGGAAATCATGGGCTACACCAAGGCCGAACAGGACGCCCGTGTTGAAAAAGTGCTCTCGCTCGTCGATCTGCAGGGGTTTGCGAAAAAATTCCCCTGGCAGCTTTCGGGGGGGATGCAGCAGCGCGCCTCGATCGCCCGGGCCTTGGCGTTTGATGCGGATATCCTGCTGATGGACGAGCCCTTCGGCGCGCTCGATGAAATCGTGCGCGACCGGCTGAACGAGGAGCTTCTGAAGCTTTGGGCGCGGACCGGCAAGACCATCGGTTTCGTGACGCACTCGATCCCCGAGGCGGTGTATCTGTCGACGAAGATCGTGGTGATGTCGCCCCGTCCGGGGCGGATCACCGATGTGATCGAAAGCACCCTGCCGAAGGACCGGCCGCTCGATATTCGCGACAGCGCGGAATTCCTGAAGATCGCCCATCGCGTCCGCGAGGGGCTGCGCGCGGGGCATGCCTATGACTGAGGGGCGTGCATCGGGACCGCTGTCGGACGGGGGGCTGTCTGCCCCCCGCGCCCCCCGAGGAAATTTGAGGCAAGATAAAGGGGGCGCGCAGGCATGAGATCGATCCTTCCGATCCTGACGGTTCTGAGTGCCATCGTCGCGCTGTGGTATGGCGCGGCGGTGCTGCTGAACAAGCAATGGACCTATGATCAGGCGGCGCGTGCCGGGGTGACGGTGACCACGGCGCAGATGCTGGCCGATACGATGGCGCAGGAGCGCCCCGTCCTGCCCGCGCCGCATCAGGTGGCGAAGGGGCTGTGGGACGGGTTCACGGGGCAGAAGATCACCTCGAAGAAAAGCCTGGTACTGCATTCCTGGATCACCTTTTCCGCGACGATGGCGGGCTTTGCGCTGGGCACGGCGGCGGGGATCCTGCTGGCGGTCGGCATCGTGCATTCGCGCGCCATGGACATGAGCGTGATGCCCTGGGCGATTGCCAGCCAGACGATCCCGATCCTGGCGATTGCGCCGATGGTCATTGTCGTTCTGGCCTCGCTTGGCATCAAGGGCTTGATTCCAAAGGCGATCATCGCCGCTTACCTGTCGTTCTTCCCGGTGCTCGTGGGCATGGTCAAGGGGCTGCGGGCGCCCGACGGCATGCAGCTGGATCTGTTGCGCACCTATAACGCCAGCGGGGCGGAGACGTTCTGGAAGCTGCGGCTGCCCTCCTCGATGCCTTATCTTTTCGCCTCGCTCAAGGTCGGCGTCGCGGCCGCGCTTGTGGGCACGATCGTGGCCGAACTGCCCGCGGGGGCGTCGCAGGGGCTGGGCGCGCGGCTTCTGTCGGGCAGCTATTACGGCCAGACGATCCAGATCTGGTCGGCGCTTTTTGCCGCCGCGATCCTGGCGGCGGGGCTGGTGCTGATCGTCGGGCTGATCGAGGGACGGGTTCTCAAACGCATGGGGATGGTGCGATGAGCGCGATCGGCTGGGGAGCGATCCTGTTCTGGGGCGTCGCGATGGGGCTGAACTTCTTTCTCGCGGAGCGCTATCCGAATTCCCGCCCGGTGCGGGCGCTGGTGGCGACGCTGTTTGGCGTCACGCTTCTGGTGCTGTGGCAGGGGCTGGTGCGGGGGCTGGATGTCAGCCCCGTCATTCTGCCCGCGCCGAGCGACATCGCCGCGGCGATTGTCGGCAACCTGCCGCTTTTGTGGGGGGATTTCGTGCAGACGATCCTCAAGGGTGCGCTTTCGGGCTATCTGATCGGCTGCGGCGCGGCGATCCTGGTGGCGATTGCGGTTGACCGCTCGCCCTTTTTGCAACGGGGCCTGCTGCCGGTCGGCAATTTCGTCGCCGCCCTGCCCATCGTCGGCATCGCGCCGATTCTGGTGATGTGGTTCGGCTTTGACTGGCAGTCGAAGGCCGCCGTCGTCGTCGTGATGGTGTTCTTTCCGGTTCTGGTGAACATGGTCGCGGGGCTGGCCGCCACGGATGCGCTGAGCCGCGATCTGATGGCGACCTGGTCGGCAAGCTATGGCCAAAGCCTGATCAAGATGCGCCTGCCCGCCGCTTTGCCCTTCCTCTTCAACGGCTTGAAGATCGCCACCACGCTGGCGCTGATCGGCGCGATCGTCGCCGAATTCTTCGGCTCGCCCACCCGCGGCATGGGGTTTCGCATCTCCACCTCGGTCGGGCAGCTTGATCTGGCGCTGGTCTGGGCCGAGATTGCGGTGGCGGCGCTGGCGGGATCGGGCCTTTTCGGGCTGATCGCGATGATCGAGAAGGCGGCGACCTTCTGGCACCCGTCGCAACGGGGAAGATGAGTTCAACCAACCGGGCAGAAGTCCCGGACGCAACAGGAGAGACGATGATGAAAAAGGTGATGCTGGGGGTGGCGGCCCTTGCGCTGATGGCGGGCGCCGCCTCGGCCGAGGATGTGAAGCTGCAGCTGAAATGGGTGACGCAGGCGCAATTCGCGGGCTACTATGTCGCTGCGGAGAAAGGCTATTTCGAGGAAGAGGGGCTGAATGTCACGATCCTGCCCGGCGGCCCCGATATCGCGCCTGAACAGGTGATCGCGGGGGGCGGCGCCGATGTCATCGTCGACTGGATGCCGCCTGCGCTGGCCGCGCGCGAAAAGGGGCTGAAGCTTGTCAACATCGCGCAGCCCTTCAAGCATTCGGGCATGATGCTGACCTGTCTGAAGGAATCGGGCGTTTCGACCACCGCCGATTTCAAGGGCAAGACGCTGGGCGTGTGGTTCTTTGGCAACGAATATCCGTTCCTGAACTGGATGTCGAAGCTGGGCATTCCGACGACGGGCGGCGCCGATGGGGTCGAGGTGCTGAAACAGGGCTTCAACGTCGATCCGCTGCTGCAAAAGCAGGCCGCCTGCATCTCGACGATGACCTACAACGAATATTGGCAGGTGATCGATGCGGGCATCAAGCCCGAGGATCTGGTGACCTTCAAATATGAAGACGAGGGCGTCGCGACGCTGGAAGACGGTCTTTACGTGATGGAGGACAAGCTCGCCGATCCGGCCTTCAAGGCGACGATGGTGAAATTCGTCCGCGCCGCGATGAAGGGCTGGAAATATGCCGAGGCGAACCCGGACGAAGCCGCGATGATCGTTTTGGAAAACGACGAGACCGGGGCGCAGACCGAGACGCATCAGAAGCGCATGATGAGCGAAGTGGCGAAGCTGACGGCGGGCTCGAACGGGGCGCTGGATGTCGCCGATTACGAGCGCACCGTGGCGACGCTGATGGGCGGCGGCTCGGATCCGGTGATCACCAAGGCGCCCGAGGGGGCCTATACGCTCGAGATCACCAACGAAGCGCTGAAATAAGCGGTGCAGATGTGGAAAGGGCGCCTCGGCGCCCTTTTCATCAGTAGATCAGGATATCGGCCGGGGTCAGGGCCAGATCCGGGGCGAGGATCGCCACCAGAACCCGCCCGCCCGCGGCCGTGCCGTTCGGATCATAAAAGAGCCGCCCGGTGTCGCTTTCATAGATCAGCCGGTCGTCGGCGTCTTGCGCCAGACCCGTGGTGTTGATCACGAAGGCGCCGCTTGCCACCCGCCCCGGGACCAGCGCCGCGAAGACCGCGTCCTCGAACCGGAGCGTGTCGTCCAGCGGGTTGAAATCCAGGATGCGGTCCAGATTGTCCGGCGCGGGTGCGGTGTCGAAGACGAAGCTGTCCGCCCCGCCGCCGCCGCTGAGCGTGTCGAGGCCAAGCCCGCCCGAGATCCGGTTCGCCCCCGCATTGCCCGAGATCTGGTTCGCCAGCCCGTTGCCGGTGCCGTTGATCGCCGCGGTTCCGGTCAGCACCAGCCGCTCGACAAAGGCGCGGGGCGCCGCCCCCGTCAGGCTGTAGCTGACCGAGGTCATCACCGTGTCGATGCCGCCCGCATCGCGCAGGTCGGTCTCGGAGATCGTCTCGACGACGCGGTCGGCGGCATTCTCGACGATATAGGTGTCGTTGCCCGCGCCCCCCAGCAGCAGATCCTTTCCCGCGCCGCCATCCAGCCGGTTCGCCGCGCCATTGCCGGTCAGCCAGTTGTCCAGCGCATTGCCGGTGGCATTGATCGCCGCGGTGCCGGTCAGCACCAGCCGCTCGACAAAGGCCCGGGTCGCCCCCGTCAGGCCATAGCTGACCGAGGTCATCACCGTATCGATGCCGCCCGCATCGCGCAGATCGGATTCGGAGATCGTCTCGACCACGCGGTCGGTGACGCGCTCGACGAAATAGATGTCGTTGCCCGCGCCGCCGATCATCACATCCGACCCGGCGCCGCCGCTGAGCCGGTTCGCCCCGCCGTTGCCGGTCAGCGTGTTGTCGAGCCCATTGCCGGTGGCGTTGATCGCCGCGGTGCCGGTCAGCACCAGCCGCTCGACAAAGGCGCGGCCCGGCGCCGCCAGACTGTAGCTGACCGAGGTCAGCACGGTGTCGATGCCGCCCGCATCGCGCAGGTCGGTCTCGGAGAGGGTCTCAAGCACCTGATCGGCGTCGCTCTCGACGGTGTAGACATCATTGCCCGCGCCCCCCAGCAGCACATCCGCCCCGGCGCCGCCCTGCAGCCGGTCGTTGCCGTCCCCGCCCTCCAGCCGGTCATCGCCGTCGCTGCCGTCGAGCAGGTCGGCGCCCTCCAGACCGCGCAGCAGATTGGCCGCGCCGTTGCCGATCAGCCGGTTGCCCAGCGCATTGCCGGTGGCCGAAAGCGCGCCCGTGCCGATCAGGATCAGCGTCTCGATGTAGCAGGCCCCCGCGCAACGCGTCAGATCATAGGAGACCCGGGCCAGAACCGTATCGGCGCCGCCCGCATCCTCGGTGCCCTCGGGGGTGCAGAATTCGCAGACCGTGTCGGTCGCGCTGTCGACGACATAGGTGTCATCGCCCGCGCCGCCGCGCAGGGTGTCGTCGCCCGCGCCGCCGTCCAGCGTGTCATCGCCCGCCGCGCCCAGCAGCGCGTCAAGCCCCGCCGCGCCGTAAAGCAGGTCATTGCCCGCAAAGCCCAGCACGGCATCGTCGCCGGTGCTGCCCGAGAGCGTGTCATTGCCGATGCTGCCCGAGAGCCGACTGGCGAAACTGCCGCCATAAAGCACCACCGCCGCCCCCGCCGCCGTCGGATCGCCCTGCGCGCCCGGGGCGCCCAGCAGCAGATCCCCAAGCCCGTCGCCGTTCAGATCGCCCGCCGCCGCGACCGAGATCCCGGCCGAGGCCCCCGCCCAGCCGATCAGCGCCAGCCCGTCAAGCCCGTCCAGATCCGCAAGGTCAAGCGTGCCGAAGGGCGTCGCCCCCGCCGCCACGTTGCGCCCGAAGATCACCCAGGCGGCGCCGGTCCCGCCGTCGCGCCCGGGGGCGCCCAGAACCAGATCGCCGAGCCCGTCGCCGTTCACGTCGCCCGCCGCCGAGACCGCCCAGCCCAGGGCGTCATTCGATCCCGCGCCGGTGATCGCAAAGCCCTCGCTCGGGTCGAGCGCCGCCAGATCGAGCGTGCCGAAAGGCGCCGCCCCGGCGCCGGTGTCGCGCCCGAAAACCACCCAGGCGCCGCCGCTCCAGGGGGCGGTGCCCTGCGCATAGGGGGCACCGATCGCGATGTCGTCGATGCCGTCGCCGTTGATGTCGCCGAGCGCCGCCACCGACCAGCCCGCCAAGGCGCCATCGCCGGGGCCGGTCAGGGCAAAGCCGGTCCCGGGCGTCAGCGCCGACAGGTCGATCGGGCCGCGGTCGGGATCGGCGCTGCCAAAGATCACCCAGGCCGTCCCGGCATCCTCGCCCGTCGCGCCCGCCCCCGCGACATCGCGGCCGGGCGCGGCAAGGATAAGATCTCCCAGCCCGTCGCCGTTCAGATCTCCGGCCTGCGATACCGCGAGCCCGAGCAGATCCCAATCCGCGGGGCCGATGATCGCCTGGCCCAGCCCCGCGGGCAGCGCCGTCAGTGCGATCTGGCCCAGCCGCGACAGCTCGGCGCTGCCGCGGATCAGCCAGACCGCGCCGCTGTCGGTGCCGCCCGCGTCGGCGCGGGGCACGCCGATCAGCAGATCGGCCAGACCGTCGCCGTCGAGATCCCCCGCCGCGGCGACGCTGCTGCCCGCCAGATCGGCCTCGCCGCCGCCGCTGATCCGCAGCGCCCGGCTGGCCGGGATTTCGGCCAGATCAACCGGACCCCCGGCGCCGATATCGGGCGCGCCGAAGACCACGCAGGCCGCGCCGCCATCCGTGGCCCCGGCATCGCTGCGCGGCGCCCCGATCACGATATCGTCGATCCCGTCGCCGTTCACGTCGCCCGCCGCGGCCAGGCTGGCGCCGAACCGTGCCTCGGCCTCGGGGCCGCGGATCACCACCCCCTGCGCCGGGGTCAGCGCGTCCAGATCGATCGGCCCCGCCGCGCCCCCGGCACTGCCGAAAATCACCCAGACCGCGCCGGTCTCTGCCCCGCCGCGGTCGTCGCCGATCGCCCCGATCATCAGATCGTCATGGCCGTCGCCGTTGAGATCCCCGGCCGAGGCGACGCAGCAGCCGAACCCGTCTCCTGTCACGCTGTCGCGCAGGACGAAGCCCTGATCGGATGTCAGGGCCGAGAGGTCGATTTCCCGTGTCATCCGCCCTCCCGCGCGGGGTCGGCCCGCGCTGCCGCGCCCCGGGACCCGCCAGACCGGGGGCGCCGGGTGCACCGCGAAAAATTCTGCGCTCCGCCCCCGGTTGCGGCAAGGATTTTTTAAGAAACTGCGGAAACACAGGGGGCGGAAAGACAGGCCAAAGCCGGACAGAATCGGCCTTGTCCTGCACAATCTGGGGCTGCATCAAGGTTTTGGTTGCAACTCTTCTATATTCAGGACGAAGGGGGCGGGATGCGGCCCCCGGGCGGAGGACTGTCGCATGCCGGAGTGTTGCATGCAGGAATGTTGCATGCTGAAATCGCCCGCCGCCGATTCGGGCGATCTGCCCCGGTCGCTGCCGGGCGGGGCCCGGCCCTGCGCAACCGAACCCTGCGCATCCGAACCCTGCGCATCCGAACCCCGCGCCGCCGGATCCTTTGGCGGCCGCATTCGGGGGGCGGCGCGGTGATGGATTTTCCGCCCCATGCTTTCGGCGGGTTCGGGCCGGAGGCCGAGCTTCTGCCCTGCGGGCTTTTGCTGACCGATCTGGAGGGGCGGATCCTGGCCGCCAATGCGACGCTGCTGCGCTGGATCGGGCAGCCCGCCGCGGCGCTGATCGGGCAGGGCGGCTTTGCGCAGCTGCTGGCGATGCCGGGGCAGATCTACTGGAAGACGGATCTGTGGCCGAAGCTCTGCGCGCAGGGCCATCTGGCCGAGGTGACGCTGCCCCTGCCCGATGCGGCGGGGGGGCTGCGCCATTGCCTGCTCAGCGCGCAGCTCTCGTCCGAGGCGGGCCGGATCGGCTTCGTGCTGTTCGACGCGGCGCGGGCGCATCAGCGCGATCAGGATCAGGCGCGGGCGGGCGTGCTGGCGCAGCTGCGCATGCGCTGGCTGGCGCAGATCGAACGGATGGCCGGGGTCGGCGCCTTTGCGCTTGATCCCGAGACCGGCCGGATCGAGGCCTCGGACCGGGTGTTCGAGATGCTGGGCCTGCCCGCGACCCCCGGCCTGACGCTGGAGCAGCTGCTGGCGCGCTTCGTTTCCGACAAGGCGCGGGCGGCGATCCGGGACGATCTGGCGCAGCTTGTGCGCACGCAGGCGCCGCTCGAGCACGAGGCGGTGCTCTCGACCCCCGCGGGCGTGCTGCGCCGGGTGCAGCTGCAGGCCGAGGGCGAGTGGCAGGGCGGGCGCATCACCCGGATCGCCGGGGTGCTGCATGACATCACCCGGATGCACGAGGATCAGCAGCGGCTGTGGCAGGCGGCCAATATCGACGAGCTGACCGGCCTCGCCAATCGCCGCCTGTTCCACCGCAGCGTGCAGGGGGCGCTGGCGGGCGGGGCCTTTGCGCTGGTGCTGCTCGACATCGACGATTTCAACGCGGTGAACGATCTTCTGGGCGCCGATGCGGCGGATGCGCTGCTGCGCGACGTGGCGGTGCGGCTGGCGGGGCTGGTCGGTCCGGGCGGGCTGGCGGCGCGGCTGGGCGGTGACGAATTCGCGCTGCTTCTGCCCGCGGCCGAGGCCGATGCGGCGGCCGAACGGCTGGCGCAGGCGGCGCGGGCGGCGCTGGCGCAGCCTTTCGACGTGGCGGCGACGGTGCTGACCGCCTGCATCGGCATGGCCAGCTATCCCGCCGATGCCGCCGATGCCGAGGGGCTTTTGCGCTGCGCCCGTCAGGCGCTGGCCGAGGTGAAAACGGTCCGGCCGGGCTCTGCCGCCTTCCTGCGCGGGCCCTTGCGCGACCGGGTGGAGGCCCGCCGCTCTGCCATCGCCTTCGTGCAGGACGCCGCGCGCGAGGGCCGGATTCTGGCCTGGTATCAGCCCAAGGTGCGGCTCGAGAGCCGCCGCATCGTCGGCTATGAGGCGCTGGCGCGGATCCGCACGCGCGAGGGCGCGATCTGCGGCCCCGAATTCTGGGGGGCGGCGCTGGAGGATGTCGATTGCGCGCGGCTGGTCGATGGCACCGTGCTGGATGCGGTTCTGGCGGATCTGACGCAGGATGCGGCGCGGCTGATGCGGGTGGGGGTCAATTTCTCCGAAGCCTCGCTGCGGGGGATGGATTTCGCCGAGCAGATCCTGGCGCTGATCGCGGCGCGCGGGCTTTCGCCTGCGCTGATCGAGCTCGAGGTGGTGGAAACCGTGCTGCTGGGGCAACGGTCCGAGCTGCTGGCGCAGGGGTTCACGCGGCTGCGCGCGCAGGGAATGCGGATCGCGCTGGACGATTTCGGCACCGGCTTCGCCTCGCTGTCGCATCTGCGCGATCTGCCGATCGACCGCATCAAGCTGGACAAGTCCTTCGTGCTGGGGCTTGCGGACGATCACCGCAACGCCCCGATTTTGCGCGCGATTCTGGATCTGGCGGCGGTGCTTGGGCTGGAAACCGTCGCCGAGGGGGTAGAGACCGAAAAGGCCGCGGTCTATCTGCGCGGGCTGGGCTGTCTGGAGGGGCAGGGCTTCCGTTTCGGCCCCGCCCGTCCCTTCGCGATGCTGCCGCCCGCGGGCAGCAAGCTTTAGCGCGCCGCGCGTTTGGCCCGCCGCCGCTGGCGGCGTTGCCGGTTCCAGATTCGCAGCCGCGCCAGAATCTGCCGCGGGTTTTGCAGCAGCGCGCGCAGCGGATGCGCGGCGTCGCGGTCGGCGATCTCCCAGCGCGGCGTGCTCAGGAACGGCGTTTCGCCCATCCGCAACGCCACGGCGCGCAGCAGCGCGGCCCGGCGGCGGTGGAAGTCGTCCGCGTCCTGCGGCGTGTCCTGGGGGGCGTCTTGCGGGGCGGGGGCCACCGGCTTGCGCAGATGCACGAAGAATTCATGCCCCTGCGTCGGCACGATCTCGAGGATCTCGAAATCGACCAGCCCCAGATGGTGCAATTCGCGCAGATGCAGTTCGAACAGCTCGGGGAACAGCACGCTGCAATGAGCGTCGGTATAGGCATAGGGCGCCTCGAGCCGGGCCACGAAGGCACGGTATTGCGCCTGCAGCTCCGATTCGGGGCGGAACTGCGCCGGATCCTCGCTCAGAAAGCCCGCGGCCTCGCTTGGATCCGCGCCGCGCCAATACAGGGCGCGATAGCCATGGGCATCGAACAGCGTCACCGGATCGGGCTTGTCGCGGTCGGTGTGATAGGCCAGCAGCCAGTCGCCCAGCCGGGTCGGGAAGCGGAAATGGTCGAAACAGGCGCGGCCGTCGGGAATCGCCATGCTCAGCACGCCGCCCGGTTTCAGCGCCTGCGCCGCGCCCTGCAGGAACAGGATCGGATTGGCGAGATGTTCGAAATTATGCGACGAGACGATGTGGTCGAACCGGCCCAGCAGGCCCTCGCGGCCCAGCACGGCGCCGATCCGGCAGGCGTCGCCGACGAAATCGACCGCTTCGATCTCGGCGATGCGGCTGTCGGGGATGAAGCTGTTCTCGCGCGCCCGGGCGCGCAGGGTTTCGGTGTCGAAGACGTCGAAGATCCGGACGTTGCAGCCCGCGCGTTTCGGCAGGGCGGGGTTGAAATAGGGGGCAATCTCGATCCCGGGGGCGGTCGGGGTCACATGTTTCAAAAGCAGGTCGAGGCGGGACGTCATGGCCATTCTCTCCCGAAAAAGGGCGCCGCGACGGATCGGCGCCGGATCAAGCTCTGTCGTGCCGACCCGACCGATCCCGGCAGGGCCGCCCCGCAGGCATGGGCCGCCGAAGCGGCGATCACGTCAATTTTCAGGGAACGGCTTGGTGGAGCTGAGGGGGATCGAACCCCTGACTCATCATTGCGAACGATGCGCTCTCCCAACTGAGCTACAGCCCCTCGCCGTGGGGGGGTATTTCGCCCAAGACGCGGGGGATGTCAAGCGCCCCAAACCCCCTGATGCACAAAATTTTTCATCTTCTTGGGCGCGGGTTCTCAGGCGCGGGCGCCCAGCTTGCCGCGGACGAAGCCGACAAGCTCGCTTGCGGGCCGCGCGCCCGCGGCCCGGGCCAGTTCGCGGCCCTTGTGAAACAGGATGAAGGCGGGAATGCCCTGAATCCGGTGGCGCCCGGCCACCGCCGGATGGGCCTGGGTGTCGATCTTCGCCAGCCGCACCTGACCGGCAAGCGTCGCCGCGGCGGCTTGGAACTGCGGCGCCATCTGTCGGCAGGGGCCGCACCAGGGCGCCCAGAAATCGACCAGCAGCGGCAGGTCGTCGCGCTCGGCCCGGGCCAGAATCGCCGGATCGATCCCGGCCACCTTGCCGGTGATCAGACCGGCGCCGCAGATGCCGCATTTCGGCCCCGCCGCCAGCCGGTCCGACGGCACCTTGTTCGCCTGCCCGCAGGCCAGACAGGTCAGTCGCAGCGATTCCGCCATCTTGGCCCCCATCATATTCGCGTTGCGGAATATATTTGCGCGGCGGGGGCGGATTTCAAGGCCGCCGGGTCAAGCTTGCGGGCCGTCGCCCATGGCTTCGCGCCAGTGGCGACGACAGAGCGAGACATAGGTCTCGTTGCCACCGATCTGCACCTGCGCGCCCTCGTGCAGGGCCTGGCCATCGGGCCCCATCCGCACCACCATCGTCGCCTTCTTTCCGCAATGGCAGATGGTGCGGACCTCGCGCATCTCGTCGGCCAGCGCAAGCAGCGCCGCAGAGCCCGGGAACAGCTGGCCGCGAAAGTCGACGCGCAGCCCGTAGCACATCACCGGCAGCCCCAGATCATCCACGACCCGGGCCAGCTGCCAGACCTGCGCCTCGGTGAGGAATTGTGATTCGTCGATGAAAACGCAGGCGCAGGGGCCCGAGATCAGCCGATTCTTGCACAAATCGAACATGTCGGTCTGGGGGGTGAAACAGGTCGCCGCGGCCGAGATGCCGATGCGGCTGCCGATCTTTCCCGGCCCGGCCCGGTCATCCAGACGCGCCGTGACCAGCAGGGTCTGCATGCCGCGTTCGATGTAGTTGTAGGAGGCCTGCAAAAGCGCGGTGCTCTTGCCGGCATTCATCGTCGAGTAATGGAAGTAAAGCTTGGCCATGCCGCCTTCTGCGTCAGCCGGATCGGCCGCGCAAGAGGGCAGGCGGGGGCAGGCCGCCCCCGCGCCGGATCTCAGTGGCCGCGTTGCGCACGGGCCGGACGCTTCGGCGCGGCCTGTCCGCCCGCGGGCGCATGTCCCTCGGCGCGGCCGCCGCGTTTCGCCGCCGGTTTCGCATCGGGCTTGCGGGCCGGTTTCGCCTCGCCCTCGCGGGCGGGTTTCGGGCCCTGACCGCGATGCGGTTTCTTCGGCTGGCCGCTGCGCCCCGGCGCGGGACGGCTGCCGCCTTCGGCATGGGCTTCGCCGCCGATGACCGGGATCTTCGCCCCCATCGCGGCTTCGATCGCGCGCAGATCGCTCATTTCGAGCGGACCGCAGAAGGCCACGGCGCGGCCATCGCGCCCGGCCCGCGCGGTGCGGCCGATGCGGTGCACGTAGTTTTCCGGCACGTTCGGCAGGTCGTAGTTGTAGACATGCGCCACCTGCGGAATATCAAGCCCGCGCGCGGCCACATCGGTCGCCACCAGCACCTGCACCTCGCTGGCGCGGAACGCCGAAAGCGCCCGTTCCCGCTGCCCCTGGCTTTTGTTGCCATGGATGGCGGTGACCGAAAAACCCCATTTTTCCAAAAGCTTGGTCAGCTTGTCCGAGCCATGCTTGGTGCGGTTGAAGACCACGGCCAATTCGCCCGGATGGCGCGAGATATATTCGGCCAGAAGGGCCGCCTTTTCGCCCTGGGTGGTGAAATGCACGCCCTGGTCGATCTTTTCGGCGGCCTTGCCGGGGGTGGCGACCTCGACCCGGATCGGGTCGGAGAGGTAGCTGGCCGCCAGTTCCTCCATCAGCTTCGGCATCGTGGCCGAGAACAGCAGCGTCTGCCGCTCTGCCGGGATCAGCTTGGCGATGCGGCGCAGCGCATGGATGAAACCGATGTCGAGCATCTGGTCGGCCTCGTCGAGCACCAGATATTTCGTCTCGCTCAGCACCAGCGCGCGGCGTTCGATCAGGTCGATCAACCGGCCCGGCGTGGCGATCAGCACGTCGCAGCCCTTGGACAGTTTTTCCGCCTGCACGTTCAGCGAAGCCCCGCCGACGACGCGCTGGATGCGCACCGGGGCGCCCTCGGCATAGGCGGCAAGGTTGTCATGGATCTGCGTCGCAAGTTCCCGCGTCGGCGCAAGCACCAGCGCACGCACGGTTTTCGGCGCCGGGCGCTTGCCATAGGCCAGGATGCGGGTCAGCATCGGCAGGCCGAAAGCGGCGGTCTTGCCGGTCCCGGTCTGGGCCAGGCCCAGGATGTCGCGGCCGCGCACGATATGCGGAATGCCCTGCGCCTGGATCGGCGTCGGCTTGGTCAGGCCAAGGCCCGCAAGATTTTTCAGCAGCATCGGCGCAAGGCCGAGGTTTTCAAAGGTTTCCAAAGGGGTCGTCTTTCATGGCGCACAGGCGCGCAAAGGATCAAGCCCCCGGTCGGGGGCAACGGCGGGCGGGCGGTGCAAGGCGTTGCACCCGGCCCCCCGCGTGAATGTGAGGCCAATTGTCCCGGTCGTGCTTTCGCAAGGAAAGCGGCTGCTCACGCGGCAGCGAGGGCGGGATGCCAAGCAGATGGGCGCGATTGCCCCGCATGTCAAGGCAATCCGCGCAATCTTGCGCATTTTCGCCGATCGGTCAGGCGCGGTCGGCAGTGTCCATCCAGATCGTCACCGGCCCGTCATTGACCAGGCTGACCGCCATGTCCGCGCCGAATTCGCCATTCGCGACCGGAAGGCCAAGCGCGCGCAGATTGTTCGAAAACTGCACATAAAGCCGGTTGCCCTCGTCCGGCGGGGCGGCCGTGGAAAAGCCCGGGCGGTTGCCGCGCGAAGTGTCGGCGGCAAGGGTGAACTGGCTCACCACGAGGCAGGCGCCGCCGATATCGGTGACCGCGCGGTTCATCTTGCCGGCCTCGTCCTTGAAGATGCGCAGCTTCGCGATCCGGGCGGCGAGTTTTTCCGCCTCGGCTTCGGTGTCGCCCTGCATGGCGCAGACAAGGATCAGCAGGCCCGGCCCGATTTCGCCGGTAACCCGTTCCTCGACTTCGACTTTTGCGCGGCGGACGCGCTGGATCAGGGCTCTCATTTCAGCTCCTCTGCCCAGGGCGGGTTGGCGCCCGCACGGCTGACGGTGATCGCGGCGGCCGCATTGCCAAGCGCCAGACAGGCCGACACAAGCGGCGCATCGGCCGCCGCGACAGCGGCTTTCGTCAGCCGTCCCGCCCGGTCGAGCGCCGCCAGAACGCCCGCGTTGAACGTGTCGCCCGCGCCGACGGTATCGACCACCGTCACCCGCTGCGCGGGGGCGAAAACGGACAGTCCGGCGCCGAAAGCATGCGCGCCGGTGCCGCCCTCGGTGACGAAGACCAGCTTCGGCCCACGGCGCAGCAGCCCCTGCGCCAGCGCCGCGATCTCGCCCGGGCCTTCCAGCCAGCGCAGATCCTCGTCCGAGAGTTTCACGATGTCGGCCAGCGCGATCATCCGCGCCAGGCGCGCGCGATAGGCGGCCTCGTCGCGGATGAAACCGGGGCGGATGTTCGGGTCAATCATGGTGACCCGGCTCGCCGCTTCGCGCGCCATCAGGGCTTCGTAGGTGCCGCCGCAGGGATCGACGGGCAGCGAGATGCCGCCGAAGAAAAGCGCCCGCACCGCGGCCGGAAGCGCGGGCAGATCACCGGGAAGGATCATCCGTCCGGCGGTATTTTCGTCGTAAAATGCGTAGCTTGCGTGACCATCCACCAGCTTCACGAAGGCCAGCGTCGTCGGCCGGTCAGAGCGGATCGCCAGCCCCGCATCGACATTTGACGCCGCCAGTGTCCCGATCAGCACCTCGCCGAAAAGATCGGTCGAAATCCCCGACAGAAACCCGGCCCGCACCCCCAGACGCCCCAGCGCGATCGCCGTATTGAACACCGACCCCCCCGCATGGGGCGCAAAACAGGCCTCGCCCGCCGTGCCTTGCCGCGGCAGCATGTCGATCAGCGCTTCACCACAACTCAGGATCATCCTTCCCTCCCCGTTTGGCGAGACATAGCGCCAAGCGGGGCAGGGCGCAATAAATCAGTGTTGTTGAATATTGTAGAGCCAAAGGCCCAGCCCCAGCGCCAGCGCCGCCAGCGCGACCGCAAAGGCGATCTTCCAGGCCGACCAGGGCCGGTCGCCGCGCACCTGCCCGGTTTGCGCATTCACGACGAAACGATAGGAGCGGTCGCGGTATCTGTAGGCGGCGGTCCAGATCGGCAACAGGATGTGCTTGAAGGTCTCGGCCGAGAAATCGGTGTCGATCGAGGCGACGCGCTGTTCGTCGCCGCCGATGTCGCGGCGCACATCCATGTCGATCACCCGCGCCATTTCGGTCCGGGCCTGACCGTGGCCGTCCGACAGATCGACCGTATAGCCCTCGGCCTCGAATCCGGCAAGGTAATCAGGGTGATAGGGCGTCAGCGCCGACAGATCCCAAGGCTGCAGCGCCGCCATGTAGGCGGGCGGCAACGAGCGCGAGGCATAGATCACCACATCGTCGAAATCGCGCGCGACCCGGCCCGCGACCGGGGTCCAGCGGACATGACGCACCTGCTGGCTGCGGGTCTCCATCTTCCCGTTGACCTCGACCCGGACCTGTTCGGTCTCGTAATAGGCGTCGCCGCGGGCGCCGCTGTAATGCGAGCGGGTCTCGGCGTCGAAGGTCCAGAACGGCGCATAGACGCCGGTCATCCGGCGCCCCTTGCGGGCATATTGCGTCAGACCCGAGGGCGCGAACCAGAGCCCGGACAGCCATTTGCCCAGCGCCGCATGCGCCTGCGCTTCGGTCAGCGCGAAAGGCACCAGGCCCTGCGGCTTGATCTGCCGCGTCAGGCCGGTGTCGATCACCACGGGAGTTGCACAAAACGGACATTGCACCGCGTGATTTGCGCCGGTGATCTCGATCAGCGCTGCACAATTCGAACATGTGAGCGTCCGGCTCTCCTGCATCGCCGCGGCGGGCAGACGCGCCGCCAGACCGGCCGCCAGCGGCAGTTCCGCCAGCCCGGACCGGCCCCGGCCAAGGGCGCGCGGGATCGCCTGTTCGTGGCCGCAATGATCGCAGACGAGCTTTTCCTGACCGGGCGCGAAGCGCAGATCGGCGCCGCAGGCCTCGCAGGGGGTGTGATGTTCGGTCTTGTCGCGGCTGACCTTGGGCAGGGCCATGGCTTACACCCCGGGCGGCGGCGGGGGCGGCGTGGTGGCGAAAAGCGCGGCCAGATCCGGCACGTCAGAGGCCGGTTTCCATCCCTCCTGTCCCGGTGCCCAGACCAGGCTGGCCCGGCTGAACCCGCCTGCGGTGATCATCGCCGCCAGTTGCGCGCGGCCAAAGGGGCCGGTCGTCTGCCCGTTCGCCGCCACATGCCAGACGGCTTCGATGGGCGGCGGCGGCGGAGGGGGCGGCGCGACCGCGACCGCGGCGGGGGCAGAGGCGGGCGCGCCCCAGGGCCCGGCAGCCATGCCCATCCCCATTCCTGCACCCATGCCCATGCCCATCGCCGTGCCCATCGGGCTGCCCGGCTGCGCCACCGCCTGCGCGGCGTTGAACTGCATGTAGCGGTTCAGATCGCCAACGATCCCCATCGAGGTCCGCTGATCCAGAACCTTCTCGACTTCCTCGGGCAGGCTGATGTTTTCAATGTAGAATTCCGGGATCGACAGGCCATAGGCCGCAATCACCGGATCGATCGCCCCCGCCACCAGCCTGCCCATGTCGGCCGTGTTCGCCGCCATGTCGAGCACCGGGATCTTCGCCGCGGCCATCACCCGCGAGAATTCCTGCACGATCACGTTGCGGATCTGAAAGCTGATCTCGTCGGCGGTGAATTCGCCATCGGTGCCGACGATTTCCTTCATGAAAACAGCCGGATCGACGATGCGCATCGCATAGGTGCCAAAGGCGCGCAGCCGCACCGGGCCGAATTCCGGATCGCGGCAGGTCACCGGGTTCTTCGTGCCCCATTTCAGATCGGTGAAGCGGGTGGTGTTGAGAAAATAGATCTCGGATTTGAAGGGCGAGCGGAAGCCGTGATCCCAATGCTGCAGCGTCGTCAGGATCGGCAAGTTGTTGGTTTCAAGCTGATAAAGCCCGGGCCCGAAGACATCGGCCAGCTGGCCTTCATGCACGAAAACCGCCGCCTGCCCCTCGCGCACGGTCAGTTTCGCGCCGTATTTGATCGCATGCCCCTCGCGTTCGAAGCGCCAGACCATGGTGTCGCGCGTGTCATCGACCCAATGGATCACGTCGATGAATTCGCCGGTCAGGAAATCGAGAATGCCCATGGGTCCTCCTAGCTGCCGCCGGTCAGTTCGGTGGCGATGTCGGTGATGATCGGCCGCGCTTCGGCCTCGGTCATGCCGGGGCGCAGGCGCGGGTCATAAAGCATCCGCAGCAACAGCTCGTCATGCCGGGTCAGCAGCGCGAATTCCTCGTCGTCATTGAAGACCGAGGGCCGCGCATTCGGATAATCATTCGCAAGTCCAAGACCTTGCGCCAGTTCCTCATGCACGCAGGACCGCCGCATCAGGTCGGGATGTTCGGCGCGGATCACCGCGACCGCATGGTTGTAGGCAGGCGCGTCGCCCGCCGAGAAGGCGAAGACGACACAGAAGGTCGAGGGCGCAAGGTTGGTGATCGCCGTGACCGAGGCGGCGTCGATGCCGGGCACCAGCTGCATCAGCCGCGGGGCGAGGGCGCGGCGTTCGTCCTCGTTCACCACCAGCACGTCGAAATTCGCCGCCTCGCTGACGACCGAAACCGGATGGCGCGTCGCGGTGGCCAGCTGGCCCGCATAGGCCGAGATCATCGCCCGGTCCCGGGCGCGCTGCGCCAGCGGCACAGAATCGCCGAAACTGACCGACATCCGCACCGGAACCTCCCAGCGGCGCAGCCGCGAGGCCCGGGTCTGCGCGATGTAAGTGCCTCCAAAGGCGGAATATTCGTCGTAAAGCGCGATATGGATGAAATTCTCGATCAGCTGATGCGTGGCAAAGGGCGCATCGCGGGGCGCAACATCGACGCGCATCAGCCCGCGGCTGCGCAGCGTCGTTTCGACCTGACGGTAATAGGTCTCGACGGCCAGACTTTCGGCGCTGCGCGGGCTGACCGAGACCGGCGCGGGCGGTGCGGGCGCAGGCCGCGGAGAGCGGTCAAGCCCGCCCTTGTCGGTCTCGAAAAAGCAGCCCGAAAGCGCCGTGGTCAGCGCGAAAAGCGCCGCAAGTCTTTGACCTTGCGTCATTCCTTGCCCTGCACCGGCTTGGCCCGGGCCGAAGACAGCGTCTCGCGCAGCGTGGCTTCCAGCGTGACCAGTTCCGCCTCGGCCTCGGCGCGGTGCCGCTTGCCCTCGTCGGCGATGCGCAGACTGTCCTCGATCGTCGCGATCAGCTCGGCATTGGCGCCGCGGATCGCCGCGATGTCGAAAACGCCGCGCTCCATTTCCGTGCGCACCGTCGCATTGGCCTCGCGCAGGGTCTTGGCATTGGCCGCCAGCAGCGCGTTCGTCAGATCGGCCGCCTCCTTCACCGCTTTCGCCGCATCGGCCGAGCGCTGGATCGTCACCGCCTGCGCCAGCTGCGTTTCCCACAGCGGCACGGTGTTGACGAGCGTCGAATTGATCTTGGTGATCAGGCTCTTGTCGTTTTCCTGCACCAGCCGGATCGAGGGCAGCGACTGCATCGTCACCTGTCGCGTCAGCTTCAGATCATGCACGCGCCGTTCCAGATCGTCGCGCGCCGCGCGCAGATCGCGCAGCTCCTGCGCGCGCAGCATCTTGTCGGCCTCGGGGGCGGCGGCCAGCGCGGCTTCCCTGGCGGGGATGTCGGCGCGGTCGGTCTCGGCGATCTTCGCCTCGCCCGCGGCGATGTAAAGCGCCAGTTCGTCGTAGAATTTCAGGGTCTTCTCGTAAAGCCGATCGAGCGCCTTGATATCGACCAGCAGCCGCTGTTCATGGCCCAGAAGCGCATCGGTGATGCTGTCGATCTGGCCCTGCACCTCTTCGTAGCGGGCGACGAATTTCGCAAACGGCGCGGCGCGGCCGGTCAGCCGGTCCCAAAGCGAGCGTTCGCGGCGCACGTCCAGTTCCTCCTCGGAGAAACCGCGGATCGTCGTCACCAGCGCCGAAAGGCTGTCGCCCGCCGCGCCCAGATCCTTGGCGCGGACATCGGCCAGCATCTCCTGCGAGATCGCCTGCAATTCCACCTGCGCCTTGGTGCCGAACTGGGTGATCGAGCCGCTGTCGCGCAGGTCGATTTCCGCCATCCGGGCGCGGATCGCCTCGGCCACGGGCGGGGCGGCTTCGGCCAGCGGCACCGGCGGCGGGGCGGGCTCGGCCAAAGGCGTCGCGGTCACGGTTTCGATCTCGGCAAGCGCCTTTGCGGCTTCGGCGCGGACGGTCTCGGTCATGGTCCCCCCTTGGGGCAGTGTCAGGCCCGATCGACCTCGCCCCCGATCTGCACCCCACGCAGAGCACCCCTGGTCCGGGCACGCAGCGCAATCAGGCAATCCAGCGTCTCGCCCGTGACTTTTTCGAGCGTGTCGGCGTAGTTGCCAAGGGCATATTCCTTCGTCGTCTCGGGAAGGACAACCGAAAGTTTGCGCGTGGCGGCCTCGATCTGCACCAGCGCGCCGATCAGGGCGGTTTCGGCCTCGCGCCGGGCCTCGGGGGCGCGGCCGGGCTGATCATGCAGGAGCCGCAGCTGCGCGGCGCGGCATTCGGCGAAGACGGGCAGCAGCTCCGGCGCAAGGCGGCGCAATTGCCGGTGCACCTCGGTCATCCGCAGCTTCACCGCCGCAGGCAGATCGCCGCCCTCGGCCAGATGCTTGGCGGGGGCGAGCGGCGCCAGCGGCCCGGGCCTTTGGCGCAGCGCCAGGGTGGCATGTAGCGGGCCGAGCAGAAGGCGGGGACATTGCGCCAGCCGCGCAAGAGCGGCGGCAAGCAGGCGGGGCGGCGGGGCGGTCTCGACCATGGGACACCTTTGACACGGGGGGCCAGACTCGCCCTCCGGTGCGGCCGTTTTGTGGCCAAGCTGCGAAAACTGCCGGGAAAATGGGCGGTTTGAAAAGAACGGCGCGTTTCCGGGCGGGAAACGCGCGCGGTCAGAGGTCGCTTCCGGGGGCGCTGATCACGCCGTCGCGGGCCAGCCGGTCGCGCAGGACCTCGATTTCGATCTCCAGCCCCTCGCGGCCGCTTTCCAGCAGCGCCCGGGTGCGGGCGGTGAAATTCGCCTCCAGATCATCAAGCAGCGATTCGAAGGCGGCCCGGGCGGTTTCGTCGCGGTTGCCCGCCCAGAGATCGGCGAATTTCACCCCGGCGTCGCGGGCGCCCTGCAGATAGACGGTCATGTAGCGCCGCGCCGCGGTCAGATCGCCCGGGTCATCCTCGACGGCGCGAAACAGCCCGCGGGCCGAGGCGGCAAAGGCCTCGGTCCGGGCGGTCAGCCGTGCGTCGTCGATCCGGGCGATGGCTTCGCGCAGGGCGGTCAGGTGCTTTTCGCCCTCGGCCACCACTTTCGCGACGCGGTCTTGCTGAAACGCGTCGACCCCTTCCATCCCCTTGTCCTGCATCGGATCAAGGCCGAAGCCGATCAGGCCAAGCGCCAGGCCCACGGCGGCCACGACCCCCGTGCCGATCAGGCCAAGTTCGGGCGCCTGCGCCCCCGCGGCCAGCCCCGCCCCCAGCAGCACCGACCCCAGGGCCTTGCGCGGCAGGGCGGGGCGGCGGGCGGTCTTGCGGGCGTCCCAGGCGGCCTCGGCCTTCAGCCCCTCGCGCAGCAGAAAGGCGGCCAGGCCGATCGTGGCAAAGGCGCCAAGATTGCGCGCAAGCGCCAGGGGGCCATCGCCGAACGCATTGAAAAGAAAGGGGAAGGCCGCAAAGACCAGCCAGGCCGGGCGGCCTGCCAGCCGGTGGCGCGGCGCGGGATCTGGCAGCCGGTCGGGGGCGACGCCGGGAAAGCCCGGCGTGGGCGCCCCGGGCCGGGGCGAATATTTGCCGCCGAAACGCTGCGCCATGTCAGACCGTGCCTTTCAGCGCGACCGAGAAGATCAGCGCCAGAAGCAGTCCGAAAGCGATGGTTTGCATGGTCTTGCGCGACATGGGCCCTCCGCCGGTTGCCGGTTGCGCTCAAGGTAGGCGCAACCGGGCCGGGTTTGAAGGGGGCGTTGCGCGGGCTCAGCCGCGTTTCGGGCCGGGCTTGCCGCCGAAGGGGCGCTTGTCGCCGCCCGCGTGGCTTTTGAACCCTTCCGAGCGCGGTTTGCCGCCGGGTTTGCCGCCGTGGCTTTTGAAGCCCTCGGATTTGAAACCGAGCTTGCCGCCGCGCGGCCCGAAGGATTTGCCCGCTTCGCCATCGCGCGGGGCATAGGGCTTGCGGTCGCCATCCTCACGACGCGCATAGGGTTTCTTCTCGCCATCGCGGGGCGCGTAGGGCTTGCGGTCACCATCCTCGCGACGCGCATAGGGTTTCTTCTCGCCGTCGCGCGGGGCGTAGGGCTTGCGGTCGCCGTCTTCACGACGCGCGTAGGGTTTCTTCTCGCCATCGCGGGGCGCGTAGGGCTTGCGGTCACCATCTTCGCGACGCGCGTAGGGTTTCTTCTCGCCATCGCGGGGCGCGTAGGGCTTGCGGTCGCCGTCTTCACGACGGGCGTAGGGCTTCCGCTCGCCGTCGCGCGGGGCGTAGGGCTTGCGGTCGCCGTCTTCGCGACGCGCATAGGGCTTCTTCTCGCCATCGCGGGGCGCATAGGGCTTGCGGTCGCCGTCTTCACGACGGGCGTAGGGCTTCCGCTCGCCGTCGCGCGGGGCGTAGGGCTTGCGGTCGCCGTCTTCGCGACGCGAATAGGGCTTCTTCTCGCCATCGCGGGGCGCATAGGGCTTGCGGTCGCCGTCTTCGCGACGCGCGTAGGGTTTCTTCTCGCCATCGCGCGGGGCGTAGGGCTTGCGGTCGCCGTCTTCACGACGCGCATAGGGCTTCCGCTCGCCGTCCTCGCGCCGCGCGAAGGGTTTGCGCTCGCCCTCCTCGCGATGCGATTTCATGCCGAAGGACTTCGGCTTGCGATCGCCCTCCGCCCCGGCGAAATCGCGCTGACGGCCAAAGCCCTTGCGCTCCTCGCCCTCGCCGCCCTCGGGGCGCGGTCTGCGGGCCCCGGGCTTCGGCGCCATCCGTTCCGACCGCGGCGGCTTGCCATCCTCGACCCCCAGCAAAAGCCGGTCGCCCAGCTGGTCGCGCAGCATCTTGCGTTTCACCTCGACCACGGCACCCGGTTCCATGTCATTGAGCCGGAACGGGCCGTAGCTGACCCGGATCAGCCGGTTCACCGTCATGCCGACCTCGCCCATGGCGCGGCGGATCTCGCGGTTCTTGCCCTCGCGGATGCCGACGGTCAGCCAGGCATTGGCGCCCTGCTGGCGGTCAAGGCTGACTTCCATCGGCTGGAAATCCTCGCCGTCGATGGTGATGCCGCGGCGCAAGGGATCAAAGGTCTCGGTCGTCGGGCGGCCGTTCACCCGCACGCGGTATTTGCGCAGCCAGCCGGTTTCCGGCAGCTCGAGCCGCCGCTTCAGCCCGCCGTCATTGGTCAGCAAAAGCAGCCCCTCGGAATTGAGGTCAAGCCGGCCGACATTCAGCACCCGCGGCATTTCCTCGGGCATCTCGTCGAAAATCGTGCGCCGGCCCTGTTCGTCCTTCTCGGTCGTCACAAGGCCCAGCGGCTTGTAGTAAAGCCAGAGCCGGGTTTCCTGCGGCGCGTCGATCGGCTTGCCGTCGATCGCCACCTTGTCCGCGGGTTTCACATCCAGCGCGGGGCTGTCGACCTTCTTGCCGTTCACCGTCACCCGGCCCGCAAGGATCATCTTTTCCGCATCGCGGCGCGAGGCGACGCCCGAGCGCGCAATCACCTTGGCGATGCGTTCGGCCGTATCGGCAGTCAGAGTCTGGGCGGGGGTTTCGTGAATATCGTTCATGACCGATCCTTCAGGGGGAGGGGGCGCGCGACCATCGCGGGCGAAGGGGCCTTCCTACACCTCTTGCGCCGGTTTGGAAAGCGGCTTGATCGGGAAAGCTTTGCGGGCGATGAAAGGCGATGCAGTTCAAAAGCCACATGCAGGCCGCCCTGGCCGAGGCCGAGGCCGCCGCGAGGCGCGGCGAGGTGCCGGTGGGCGCGGTGATCGTTGCCCCCGACGGCCGGGTGATCGCCCGCGCGGGCAACCGCACGCGCGAGCTGAACGACCCCACGGCGCATGCGGAAATCCTTGCGATTCGCGCGGCTTGCGCGGCTTTGGGCTCCGAGCGGCTGGCGGGGCACGACCTTTACGTGACGCTCGAACCCTGTCCGATGTGTGCCGCGGCGCTGGCGAACGCCCGCATCGCGCGGCTTTATTACGGGGCGGGGGATCCGAAATCGGGCGGCGTGGCGCAGGGGCCGCGGATCTTCGCGCATCCGCAATGCCACCATGTCCCCGAGGTCTATGACGGCATCGCCGCCGAACCTGCCGAAAAGCTTCTGAAGGAGTTCTTCGCCGCCCGACGCTGAGAGCAGTCTTGGCCCGAGAATCGTCGGGGCCCATTAATCGTCGGGGCGACGTGGCAGGGAGGAGGAGGCCACGTCGCCCCAAGGCCGCCTCGCGCGGCCGGATGGGTCAGCACCTTGCGGTGCTTCGTCACTTTGCACCCTTGCGGTGCACGGTCACTTTGCACCTTTGCGGTGCGGGTCCCCTGTCGGACTTTCTTCTTCCTTTTCCTGATCTTGCCGCGACGCGGCGCGCAGGGGAACGGGCAATGGTGCGCAAGCGGCGCAAAAACCGGCATTGGTCCGAAAAGAAGCCCTTTTTCGGGGGCGTCGCCTGAAATTGCGGCACTGCAGCAATGAACGGGCCAGAAAGGCGTGAGTCCCGGGCCCGCCTGACCGGGGCGCGGGGCCGGGACTGGCCAAGCGCCCCGGCCCGTGCCACAAGCGGGCGATCAAACCGGAGCAATGCGATGACGCCGCTGCAGGAGCAGGAATTTCTGGGGTTCACCGGGCCCGAGGAGGGCCCCGGTCTTGACCGCGCGGCAAGGCTGCGTGCCGATCCCGCGGCGCAGGCGGCGCTTTGGGCCGATCCGGCGGCGCGCTGCATCGGCTTCGTCGCGGGCGATGTGCTGATGGCGCCCGAGGGGAGCGCCCCCGATCCGGTCACCGGGCTTGGCCTCTGGTCGGTGCCGACGGCGGGACAGGAGGCGGTGCCGCGGCTGTTTCTGGGCCTGATCGGCGCCGCCCCGGTCTTCGCGCTTGATCTGCCCGCGGCGGCGGCGCCCGCGGCGGCGGAACGCGCCGATCTGCGCTGGATGCTGCCGCGGCTCTGCCCGCGCGCCTCCGAATTGGCGGCGACCGCGCGCGGACTTTTCGTCTGGCACCGGTTCCACGGCTTCTGCCCGGCCTGCGGCGGCGCGACGCGGATCACCCATGCCGGGTGGCAACGCGATTGCCCGGGCTGCGGCCGGGTGCAGTTCCCGCGCACCGATCCGGTGGTGATCATGCGGATCATCCGCGACGATCAGGTGCTTCTGGCCCGCAGCCCGGGCTGGCCCGAGGGGCTGCATTCCTGTCCGGCGGGCTTCATGGAACCGGGCGAGACCCCGGCGGCGGCGGTCCGGCGCGAGGTCTTCGAGGAAACCGGGATCCGCGTCGGCGCGGTGCGGTTTCTGGCGGCGCAACCCTGGCCGTTTCCGGCCTCGCTGATGCTGGGCTGCGCGGGCGCGGCCGAGCCGGGGGCGATCACGCTGGATCCGACGGAACTCGAGGCGGCGCTTTGGGTGGGCCGAAGCCGGTTGGCCGCGGTTCTGGCGGGCCGCGATCCCGACATCCGGCCGCCGCGGCCCGGCACTGTGGCCCGCTGGATGCTGCGCGATTGGCTTGCGCGCCCGGCCGATTGACAGCCGCGGGGGCTTTGGGCAAGGGAATCGGGTGGCCGAGACGGTCACCTCATCGGAGGCAGGCATGAAATTCAGCAACCGCGTCGACGTGGCCCTGCCCGCCGACCAGCTTTTTGAACAGCTCACCGACATTCCCGCGCTGGAACGCGCGGCGATGAAAAAGGGCGTGGTGATGCACCGGCTCGATTCGCTGCCGGAAAAGGGCGCGGGCATGTCCTGGGACGTGGGCTTCCGGCTGCGCGGCAAGCCGCGGCAGATGATCGTCGACGTCGCCCGCTACGAAGCCCCGGCGCGGATCGACTATTGCGGCACCTCTTCGGGGTTCGAGCTGACGCTGGTTCTGGAATTCACCGCGCTTGCGCCGCGCCGCAGCCGGATGGCGACGCTGCTTGAAATCAAGCCGCGCACGCTGGGCGGGCGGCTTTTGCTGCAATCGGCGCGGCTCGGCCGGGCCAATCTTGACCGCCGCTATGACGAACGGATCAAGAGCTTCCTGCGCGATCTGGAAAGCCGCGCCGCCTGATCGGGCCGGGGCAGGGGGGCTGCGCGCCCCCCTCTTGGCCTGCGGCCAATTCACCCCCGCGGCGTATTTTGCCAAGGAAACGCGATGTTTTTTCTTGGGTCAAATACGCTCGGGGGCGTCCGAAGGACGGGGGGCAAGGCCCCCCTTCTTCATTCGTGACGGCGCGGATCGGCCGGATAGGTGCCCAGGATGTGCAGATAGGAGGTGAAATAGCGCAGCTCGTCGAGCGCGAGGCGGACGTTTTCATCCTCGGGATGGCCCTCGATATCGGCATAGAACTGCGTCGCGGTGAAGGAGCCGTCAAGCATGTAGCTTTCCAGCTTCGTCATGTTCACCCCATTCGTCGCGAAACCGCCCATCGCCTTGTAAAGCGCGGCCGGGATGTTGCGCACTTCAAAGACGAAGGTGGTCATCATCCGGTCGCCGCGGCGGCGCTCGTCGGGCGCGCGGCCCATGACCAGAAAGCGGGTGGTGTTGTGGCCGTGATCCTCGATGTCGCGGGCGAGCACTTCGAGCCCGTAGATCGAGGCGGCCAGTTCCGAGGCCAGAACCCCCTCGCCCGGGGTTTTCGTGCGCGCAAGTTCGGCCGCCGCGCCCGCGCTGTCGGCGGCGGCATGGCCCGCGATGCCATGGGTGCGCAAAAACCGCGCCGATTGCGGCAACAGCACCAGATGCGCCCGCACATGCCGGATCTCTTCCAGCTTCGTGCCCGGCAGGCTCATCAGCGCGATGCGCACGCGCAGGAAATGCTCGTCGAGGATATGCAGCCCCGATTCCGGAAGCAGCCGGTGGATGTCGGCGACCCGGCCATAGGTCGAGTTTTCGACCGGCAGCATCGCCAGCTCGGCCCGGCCCTCGCGCACGGCGTCGATCACCTCTTCGAAGGTGGCGCAGGGCAGGGGCGTCATCCCCGGCCGCGCCCGGTTCGCGGCCTCGTGCGAATAGGCCCCCAATTCGCCCTGAAAGGCGATCACGCCATTTCCCGCCATGCTTGCATTCCCCTGACAGTCGATCCGCCCCCTTGATGTCGCAAAGACCGGGCCAAGAAAAGCGCCGATCTGCCGTCAAGCCCCTGATCCGCGCCTTTTTATCGCGCCCCAAACGCGTTTTGCCGCGCGAATGAACCTTGAAATGTGCAAGGCGAAGCGCGTAGATGCGCCAACCGCACATGCCAACCGCCGGGGGAGCCATGCTCGTCAAGACGCACATCACGAAGATTGGGGTCACGCTGTTCGCCGTGGCTCTGTTCTACGGGTTCATCTACATGCTTTCCAACTCGCTCTTTGCGACGCGGCCGGCCACCGCCGTTGCGGTCGGTGCGGACGGGAAAGCCCTGCTGCCGTCGGTCGACGAGGCCGCCATGCCCGCCAAGGCGCCCGCCGCTGCCGCGCCCGCCGCCGAGACGGCCGAAGCCGCTGCCCCGGCCGAGCCCGCCGCGCCGCCGCCGCCCGCCTATGTCGAAGTGGACCCGGCCACCATCACCGGCGACGCGAAAGCCGGCGAGGAAAAGTTCAACAAGACCTGCAAGGCCTGCCACAAGATCGATGGCAAGAACGCCGTCGGCCCGCATCTGAACGGGGTGATCGGCCGCGCCACCGCCACCGTCGAAGGCTTCAAATATTCGACCGCGATGAAGAACCATGTCGGCAACTGGACGCCCGAGCGTCTCGACATCTATCTGGTCAGCCCGAAAGCCGAAGTGCCCGGCACCAAGATGTCCTTCGTCGGTCTGCCCGAAGCTGCCGACCGTGCCAACGTGATCGCCTATCTGAACACGCTGCCGCGCTGAGCGCAGCTGCAGAAATGCCCGGGGCCGTGCCGCAAGGCGCGGCCCTTTCCTTTTGCCCTCACATCTTTGCAACTTGCCCCGGCGCGGGCTTCGCCCTTTAGTGGGGCAAAAGGGAGGATGACATGGCGAAAGCGGCAGTTCGGGTGGCGGTGCGGGATCAGCGGGCTCAGATGCTCCGGGCGCTGGGGGGCGGGCTTCTGGCGCTTGGTCTGGCCGCGGGCCTTGCCGGTCCGCTGCGCGCCGGGGAAACCATCACCGCTTCCGCCATCGCCACTCTGGGCACGGTGAAATATCCGCCCGATTTCAAGCATCTGGACTATGTGAACCCGGATGCGCCGAAGGGCGGAGAGATCTCCGAATGGACTGCCTACGGCTTTGACAACTTCAACCCCTACACGATCGAGGGGCGGGCGGCGCCCTTGTCCAGCGCGCCGCAGGAAAGCATGCTGACCGGCACCGCGGATACGGTGGGCGAGGCCTATTGCCTGCTCTGCGAAAGCTTCGAATATCCGCCCTCGCGCGATTGGGTGATCTTCACCCTGCGCCCCGGCATCACCTTTTCCGACGGCACGCCGCTAACGATCGAGGATGTGCTGTTTTCCTATGAAACCATGCGCGACAAGGGCTTGTCGAGCTTCCGCGCCGTCGTCGCGCAGCAGATCGCCGCGGTCGAGGTGCTGGACGCGCGCCGGATCAAATTCACTTTCAAGCCCGATTACCCGAAGCGCGACATCATCCAGTCGGCGGGCGGCTTCCCGGTCTTTTCCCGGGCGCAATTTACCCGCGACAAGATCGATCTCGCCAAGCCGGTGCCGGTGGCGCTGATCGGCTCGGGGCCCTACATGCTTGACAGTTTCAAGATGGGCCAGACCGTGGTCTGGAAGCGCAACCCCGCCTATTGGGGGGAAAAGCTGCCGATCAATGTCGGGCGCGCCAATTTCGACCGCATCCGCGTCGAATATTACGGCGATTACCAATCCGCCTTCGAGGGGTTCAAGGCGGGCAGCTACACGTTCCGCAACGAGGCCAGCTCGATCATCTGGGCGACGCAATATGACTTTCCCGCGGTGCAGGCGGGCACGGTGGTCAAGGCGCAGCTGCATGATGGCAGCGTGGCGAACGGGCAGGGCTGGGCGATCAACCTGCGGCGCGAAAAGTTTCAGGATATCCGCGTGCGCCAGGCGCTGGGGCTGATGTTCAACTTCGACTGGTCGAACGAGACGCTGTTTTACGGGCTTTATGCGCGGATCAATTCGCCTTGGGAAAACTCGGATCTGGCGGCGACGGGAATGCCCTCGGCCGAGGAACTGGCGCTGCTGACCCCCTTGGCCAAGGACCTGCCCGAGGGCGTTCTGACCGATCCGGCGGTGATGGCGCCGGTGTCGGGCGAGCGCCAGCTGGACCGGGGCAACATGCGCAAGGCGGCGGCGCTGCTGGATGCGGCGGGCTGGGTCGTGGGCGCGGACGGGATGCGGCGCAATCCGAAGGGCGAGCTTCTGCATGTCGAATTCATCAACGACAGCCAGACCTTTGACCGGGTGATCAATCCTTTCGTGGAAAACCTGCGCGCGCTGGGGGTGGATGCGGTGCATCTGCGCGTCGATGATGCGCAGCATCAGGAACGCAAGGCGCGGCATGATTTCGACCTGATCACCGGCCATTTCGGCCAGGAGCTGCTGCCCGGCGCCGATCTGCAGCAGTATTTCGGCTCGGCCGCGACCGCGGATGCCTTCAACCTGGCGGGCATCGCCAATCCGGCCATCGACGCGCTGATCCGCAAGGTCGAGGAGGCGGCGACGAAGGAAGAGATGATCCCCCGGGTCCATGCGCTGGATCGGGCGCTGCGGGCGATGTATTTCTGGGTGCCGCAATGGTTCAAGGACAGCCACACCGTCGCCTATTACGACATCTACGAGCACCCCGAAACCCTGCCGCCCTATTCTCTGGGAGAGCTGGACTTCTGGTGGTATAACGCCGACAAGGCTGCAAAACTGAAAGCGGCAGGGGCGCTTTAAGCCTTCAGGCCCGCCAGAATGTTGCAAAAGTGCAAGGCAAGGGAACGATGGGCGCCTATATCCTGCGGCGGTTGATGCTGGTTTTGCCGACGCTTTTCGGCATCATGCTGATCAATTTCGCGCTGACGCAATTCGTGCCCGGGGGGCCGATCGAAAGCATCATCGCCCGGGTGCAGGGCGAGTCCGATGCGACGCGCAACCTGACCGGCGGCGCCGATGCCGGGCAGGGCCAATCGGCCGAGGACATGGGCTATCAGGGCGCGCGGGGGATTTCCCCCGATCTGCTGGCGCAGCTCGAGGTGCAGATGGGCTTTTCGCGCATCACCTGCGCCCCGGGCTTCACCGGCACGCCGAACCTGAAGGACCCAGCCTGCACGCGCGAAAAGATCCCGGCGCATGAACGCTTTTTCAAGATGATCGGCGATTATCTGGTCTTCGATTTCGGCGAGAGTTTCTTCAAGAACAAGTCGGTGGTCGATCTGGTGATCGAGAAACTGCCCGTCTCGATCTCGCTGGGGCTCTGGTCGACGCTGCTGGCCTATCTGATCTCGATCCCCTTGGGCATCCGCAAGGCGGTGAAGGACGGCACCAGCTTCGACACCTGGACCTCGGCGGCGATCATCGTTGCCTATGCCATTCCGACGCTTGTGTTTTCCGTGCTTTTGATGGTGCTTTTCGCGGGCGGCAGCTACTGGAAGATCTTCCCGCTGCGCGGGCTGACGTCCGATGATTTCGAGACGCTGTCGCTGGGCGGCAAGGTGCTCGATTACCTCTGGCACATCTGCCTGCCCACCATCGCGATCACGCTGTCAAGCTTCGTCACGCTGACGCTGTTGACGAAGAATTCCTTTCTGGACGAGATCAACAAGCAATATGTGATGACCGCCCGCGCCAAGGGGCTGACGGAATCTCGCGTGCTTTACGGCCATGTCTTTCGCAACGCCATGCTGATCGTCATCGCCGGGTTTCCGGGCCTGTTCCTGTCGGTGCTCTTTTCCGGCTCGCTGATCATCGAGACGATGTTCTCGCTCGACGGGCTGGGCCTGCTGGGCTATCAGGCCGCGGTCGAGCGCGACTATCCCGTTGTTTTCGGATCGCTTTACGCCTTCGGGCTGATTTCGCTGGTGATCGGGATCCTCTCTGACATCACCTATACCCTTGTCGATCCGCGCATCGACTTCGAGCGGAGGGCCGGTTGATGCCCCTGTCCCCCCTGGCCCAGCGCCGCTGGCGCAACTTTCGCGCCAACCGCCGCGCCTTCTGGTCGCTGATCGTCTTTGCGACGCTGTTCCTCCTGTCGCTTTTCGCCGAGCTGATCGCCAATGATCACCCGATCGTGGTGCGCTATCGCGGCGAATTCTTCTTTCCGGTCTATCAGTTCTACCCCGAAACCGCCTTTGGCGGCGATTTCCGCACCGAGGCGATCTACACCGATCCCGCCGTGCAATGCCTGATCGTCACCGGCGGGCGGCAAGAATGCTGGGATACCCCCGAGGAGACCCGGAAAGAGGCCGAGACCCGTGGTACCGTCGGCGGCGAAGCCGTTGAAAAGGGCTGGATGATCTGGCCGGTGATCCCCTATCACTACCGCACGATCAACGATGTCGGCACCGCGCCCTCGGCCCCCGATCGCGACCACTGGCTGGGCACCGACGACACCGCGCGCGATGTGGCGGCCCGGGTGATCTATGGGTTCCGCATTTCGGTCGCCTTTGCACTGATCGTCGCCTCGGTCTCCTCCGTCCTTGGCATCGCCGCCGGGGCGGTGCAGGGCTATTTCGGCGGCAAGGTCGATCTGATCTTCCAGCGGCTTCTGGAAATCTGGTCCTCCACCCCGTCGCTTTACGTCATCATCATCCTGTTCGCGATTCTGGGGCGCAGCTTCTGGCTGCTTGTGGGGGTCACGATCCTCTTTGGCTGGCCCGCGCTGACCGGCGTGGTGCGGGCCGAGTTCCTGCGCGCGCGCAATTTCGAATATGTCCGCGCCGCCCGTGCGCTTGGGGTTTCCGACCGCGTGATCATGGTCCGCCACATCCTGCCCAATGCGATGGTCGCCACCATCACCATGCTGCCTTTCGTCATCACCGGGGCGATCTCGGGGCTGGCGACGCTTGATTACCTCGGCTACGGGCTGCCCTCCTCGGCGCCCTCGCTTGGGGAACTGGCGCTGCAGGCGAAACAGCATCTGCAGGCGCCCTGGCTGGCCTTTACCGCCTTCGTCACCTTCGCCACCATGCTGTCGCTGCTCGTCTTCGTGTTCGAGGGCCTGCGCGATGCCTTTGACCCGCGCAAGGTGTTCAAATGACTGCCGTTCTTTCTGTCGAAAACCTGCGCGTCAGCTTCCGCCAGGAGGGGCGCGAGATCCCCGCCGTCAAGGGGGTCAGCTTCACCGTGGCCAAGGGCGAAACCGTGGCGCTGGTGGGGGAATCCGGCTCGGGCAAGTCGGTCACGGCGCTGTCCACGGTGTCGCTTCTGGGGCCGAATGCGCGGGTCACGGGCTCGGTCACCTATCTGGGCCGGGAAATGGTCGGGGCCGATGAAGCGAGCTTGCGCGCGGTGCGCGGCAATGACATCAGCTTCATCTTCCAAGAGCCGATGACCTCGCTCAACCCCCTGCATTCGATCGAAAAACAGATCGGCGAGAGCCTGGCGCTGCATCAGGGGCTGACCGGCGCCCCGGCGCGGGCGCGGATCATCGAGCTGTTGACCCGGGTCGGCATTTCGAACCCGGAAAGCCGTCTTGCGGATCTGCCGCATCAGCTGTCGGGCGGGCAGCGGCAACGCGTGATGATCGCGATGGCGCTGGCGAACGGGCCGGAACTGCTGGTGGCGGATGAACCGACGACGGCGCTCGATGTGACGATCCAGGCGCAGATCCTCGAGCTTCTGGCGGAACTGAAACGCGATCTGGGGATGAGCCTTCTCTTCATCAGCCATGATCTGGGGGTGGTGCGCCGCATCGCCGACCGGGTCTGCGTGATGTGCCAGGGCGAGATTGTCGAACAGGGCCCGACCGCGGCGATTTTCGCCAATCCGCAGCACGCCTACACGAAAAAGCTGCTCGCCGCCGAACCCGTGGGCCGGGCCGAGCCGGTGTCCGCGCAGGCCGAACCCCTTTTGCAGGCCGAGGCGCTGAAGGTCTGGTTTCCGATCAAGCGCGGGCTCTTGCGCCGCACCGTGGGCCACATCAAGGCAGTCAAGGAGGCCAGCCTGACGGTGCGGGCGGGGGAAACCCTTGGCATCGTGGGGGAATCCGGTTCGGGGAAAACCACGCTGGCGCTGGCCCTGATGCGGCTGATCGAGAGCGAGGGGCCGATCCGCTTTGCCGGGCAGGATATTTCGCGCTGGCAGGCAAAACAGCTGCGGCCGCTGCGCCGCGACATGCAGATCGTGTTTCAGGACCCGTTCGGCAGCCTGTCGCCCCGCATGACGATTGAGCAGATCATCGCCGAGGGGCTGGGCGTGCATGGGGTCGCGCCGGGGCGCAACCGGCGCGAGATGGTGGCCGAGATCATGGCCGAGGTCGGGCTCGATCCCGCCGCGATGGCGCGCTATCCGCATGAATTTTCCGGCGGCCAGCGCCAGCGCATCGCGATTGCCCGGGCGATGATCCTGCGCCCGCGCGTCGTTGTGCTGGATGAACCGACCTCGGCGCTGGACATGACGGTGCAGGTGCAGATCGTCGATCTGTTGCGCGATCTGCAGCGCCGGCACGGGCTGGCCTATCTTTTCATCAGCCACGATCTGCGGGTGGTGCGGGCGATGGCCCACAAGATCATGGTGATGAAGGAAGGCGACGTGGTCGAGGCCGGTCCCGCGGCGCAGATCTTCGAGCAGCCGACGACCGACTATACCCGCGCGCTGATCGCCGCGGCTTTGGGAAAACCCGCATGAAGATCCTGTTCGTCCATCAGAATTTCCCCGGCCAGTTTCCGCATCTTGCCCCGGCGCTGGCCGCGCGCGGCCACGACATTCTGGCGCTGACGACCGAAACCAACAACCGCCCCGCGCCGGTGAAGGTGGTGAAATACCGCAAGCCCGCCGAGGTGACGCTGGAGCCGCGGCTGACGAAAATGTATGCCGAGGTCAGCGAGCGGGGCCTGCGCGCGGCCTTTGCGGCGCGGCAGCTGCGCAGCCAACACGATTATGTGCCCGATGTGATCTTTGGCCATCCGGGCTGGGGCGAGACCCTGTTCCTGCGCGAAGTCTGGCCCGAGGCGAAACTGCTCGTCTATGCCGAGCTGATGTACAAGACCACCGGGCTTGATACCGATTTCGACCCGGAATTTGCCAAGCCCGGGCTGGAAAGCCGGATTTCGACCACGGCGCGCTCGGCGCATCTGATCCAGTCGATCGTTCAGGCCGATGCCGCGCTCTCGCCCACGGAATTTCAGGCCTCGACCTTTCCGCCCGAATTGCGCGCCAAGATCACCATCTGTCATGACGGGGTGAACACGGCGCGGCTGGTGCCGAACCCCGCGGCGCGTTACACCGTGCCGGGCACCGGCTTGACGCTTTGCGCGGGCGACGAGGTGGTGACCTTCATCAACCGCTCGCTTGAACCTTACCGCGGCTATCACACTTTCATGCGGGCGCTGCCCGAGGTGCTGGCGGCGCGGCCCGCGGCGCAGGTGCTGATCATCGGCGAAGAGGGGCAAAGCTATGGCGCCGCCCCGCCCGAGGGCTCGTGGAAGCAGAAGTTTCTGGACGAGGTGAAGGATCGGCTGGATCTGCGCCGGGTGCATTTTCTGGGCCGGGTTCCGTATCAGGATTTCATCGCGATCATGCAGATCGGCCGGGTGCATGCCTATCTGACCTATCCCTTCGTGCTCAGCTGGTCCTTGATGGAGGCGATGTCGGCGGGGGCGATGGTGGTGGGGTCGGACACGGCGCCGTTGCGCGAGGTGATCGAGGACGGGGTGAACGGGCGGCTGGTCGATTTCTTCGACATCAAGGGCTGGTCGGCGGCGCTGACCGATGCGCTGGCGCGGCCCGAGGCTTACCTGGAGATGCGCCGGGCGGCGCGGGCCTCGGTGGTGGCGAAATATGATCTGGAAAGCCGGTGCCTGCCGCGGCTGATCCGCTTTGTCGAGACGGCGGGCGGCACGTTGCGCTGAGATCCGGGGGCGCCCTCCTTGGGCGGGCAAGCCCGCCGCGCGTCGGGCGCGGTGGGGCGATGCCCCCACCGGCCCCCGAACCGGCGTCAGTCGCCGCGCAGCCGGGATTTGTCGCGCAGCGCCGCCCGGGTCATCTTGCCGAAGGCGCGGTCGCGGGCATGGGCCTCGGCCAGGGTTTCGGAATTGATCCGGTCCTCGCGGCGCAGCTTTTGCCAGCGCCCCAGCCGCGCCGGATCGACCGTCCCCGCGGCGATCGCCGCCTGCACCGCGCAGCCGGGCTCGGTCTGATGGCGGCAATCGGCAAAGCGGCATGCCCCCGCCAGCGTGTCGAGATCGTCGAAGGTCGCGGCGATCCCCGCCCCGGCATCGCTGAGCCGCAATTCCCGCATGCCGGGCGTGTCGATCAGCCAGCCGCCCTGCACGAGCCGGTGCAGATGCCGCCCGGTGGTGGTGTGGCGGCCCTTCGCATCGTCTTCGCGGATCGCCGCCGTGGCCTGATCCGCGCCGGTCAAGGCATTGGCAAGCGTGGTCTTTCCGACCCCCGAAGAGCCGAGCAGCGCCACCGTCTGCCCCGGTCGGCACCAGTCCGCCAGCCGATCCCCCGGGGCGCGGGCGTCCAGCGCCACGACCGGCACGCGGCGGTCGATCATTGCGGCGCGGTCCTGCCAGGCCGCGGGGTCGGGGGCGATGTCGGCCTTGGTCAGCACCAGCACCGGGGCAACCCCGGCGGCGCGGGCGAGCGCCAGATAGCGCTCGATCCGGGCCGGGTTGAAATCGGCGTTGCAGGAGGTGACGATGAAGAGCGTGTCGACATTGGCGGCGATCAGCTGCCGGTCCGCCCCGGTGCCCGCGGCGCGGCGGGCCAGCGTGCTGCGCCGCGCGAGCAGGCGCAAAAGCCGGGTCCCGTCACACAAGCCCCAATCGCCGACGGCGATTTCGGCGGTGGAGAGCCCCGCGGGCGGGAGAAGCGAGAGCGGCCCGGTCGGGCACAGCGCCTCGATCCGGCTGCGATGCACCGCGCTGATGCGGCAGGGGGTGAGGGTGGCAAGTTCGTCAAGCGTGAGTTGACGCAGGAAATCGGACGCCCAGCCGAGCTCGGCGAGCGGGAACGTGTCGGTCATCAAGGTGATCCTCGCAGGACACTGAAAGACAGGCGCCAGGGCGCCGGTGACATTCAGGGGGCACGAGGCTTCGGCGGTCAGACCGCCCGGAAAACCCCGGCCCGGAGGCGCGCAAGATCCGACAAACATCCCTCCTGTGCTGGTTTCGGCCAGTTTACGCCCTTTGCGCCGAAATACCAGCCCGAAGCGGCGGGAAAAGAAATGGGCGCCTTGCGGCGCCCAGTCTGCCCTTCCCTTGTTATGGAAGCGCCTCAGATCGCCGAGCTGTGCCCGGCTTTCGAGAGGTCATAGGCATCGAAATGACGCGCGATCATCCGCGTCAGCGGCCGGCCCTGTTCGGGGATTTCCAGCCCCGCTTCGGTCACCACCACCATGTCTTCGAATTTCGCCACGCAAGCGGCGAATTCGGCATCCAGAACCGCCGGATCGGCGCCCCATTGGCTGACAAGTTCCGCCTTGTCGGCCTTGAAGTCGCACATCAGCATCTCGATCAGACGGCCGCGCATCAGGTCTTCCTTCGAGAAGACAAAGCCGCGGTGGGTCGAGAACTTGCCCTCGCGGATCGCCGCCGTATAGGTGCCGGTCGGGCTTTCGTTCTGCGCAAAGCCCTGCGGGAAGCGCGAGATCGACGAGGCGCCCAGCCCCACCAGGGCCTCGGCCTGATCGTCGGTATAGCCCTGGAAGTTGCGGCGCAGCTTGCCCGCTTTCAGCGCGGTGGCCAGCCCGTCATGCGGCAGCGCGAAGTGGTCGATGCCGATCACGTCATAGCCCGCCTTGGTGAACAGCTCGCGCGAGAGGTGGAACAGCTCCAGCCGCTCGGGCGGGGTCGGCAGGTTTTCCGACGGAATGAGCGATTGCCGACGCGACATCCACGGCACATGGGCATAGCCGTAGAAGGCGACACGGTCGGGTTTCAGCGACAGCACCTTTTCGACGCTTTCGGTCATCTTCTGCGGCGTCTGATGCGGCAGCCCATAGAGGATGTCGGCGTTCAGGCTGTTGATGCCGCGGTCGCGGATCATGTCGACGACCATCTTCGTCACTTCGAAGGTCTGTTCGCGGCCGATCACCGACTGGATGAAGGGGTCGAAATCCTGAATGCCCACCGAGGCCCGGTTCATCCCCGATTGCGCCAGCGCATCCATGCGTTCGTCGTCGATCTCGTTCGGGTCGATCTCGACCGAGAATTCGCCATTCTCGCCCAGCGGCACCGCCTCAAAGACCGCCTCGGCGATCTTGCGCATCGAGTCCGCCGGAAGCAGCGTCGCGGTGCCGCCGCCCCAATGCAGCCGCGACAGCTTCACGCCCGGGGCAAGATGCGATTTCAGCATCGCAACTTCCTTGATCAGCGTCTCGGCATAGGTCTTCACCGGCGCGTCGGTCTGCGTGCCCTGGGTGCGGCAGGCGCAGAACCAGCACAGGCGCCGACAGAAGGGCACGTGCATGTAAAGCGAGATCGACGCCCCCGCCGGAATCGCCTCGATCCACTCGATGAACTGCGAGGGGCCGATATCCTTGGAGAAATGGGGTGCAGTCGGGTAGCTGGTGTAGCGGGGCACCTTGGCATCGAAGAGGCCGAGCCGGGCGAGTTGCGATTCATGTTTCATGGGCGTATTGTATCCTTCACGACGCGAACAAAGTATTGTCCCAAATCAAGCAAGGCAATGTCTCACGACGACGCTCATCCGGTCTCGCTGCAATGCGGAGACTGCCCGATCAGGCACCGGGCCGTCTGCGCAAGATGCGAGAGTTCCGAACTCGATGAACTCGAGGGCGCGAAGTATTACCGGAGCTTCGAAGCGGGGCAGACGGTGATCTGGTCGGGCGACAAGATGGACTTCGTGGCCTCGGTCGTCTCGGGGATCGCGACCCTGACCCAGACCCTCGAAGATGGTCGCACGCAGATGGTGGGATTGCTCTTACCCTCTGATTTCGTTGGAAGACCCGGCCGCGACCGGGCGGCTTACAATGTCACCGCGACGACCGATATCCTGATGTGCTGCTTCCGCCGCAAGCCCTTCGAGGAGATGATGGAGCGCACGCCGCACATCGCGCAGCGGCTGTTGCAGATGACTTTGGACGAGCTCGATGCCGCGCGCGAATGGATGCTTTTGCTCGGTCGCAAGACCGCGCGCGAGAAGATCGCCTCGCTTCTGTCGATCGTCGCGCGCCGCGATGCGTCGATTCGTCACCGCAAGATGCGCGGCCGTCTGAGCTTCGATCTGCCGCTGACGCGCGAGGCGATGGCGGATTATCTTGGCCTGACGCTGGAGACCGTCAGCCGGCAGATGTCCGCGCTCAAACGCGACGGGGTGATCGAGCTGGAGGGGAAACGTCACGTCACCGTGCCCGACATGGACCGGCTGCTGATCGAGGCGGGCGACGACAGCGATGGCGGTCTGATTGCGTAAGATCGTGGCGCTGGCCGTGGCTTTCGGACTGGGGACGGGACTGGGGGCGGGGGCGGTCCTGGCCGAGGCGCGGTCGGAAACCCGCTGCGGCTGGTTCGTCAATCCGACGCCGGGGAATTTCTACCTGACCGATGCCGAGGGGGACTGGTGGTTCGCCGCGCAGGGCGCGCTCGAGGTCGGCGGCTGGGACAATCTGGACTGGTCGGAGGCCGATTTCGGCGACGACTGGGTCGCGACGAATGGGTCTTACGGCTATGGCTGCGCCTGCGCCGCGGGCGATTACGGCCGTGCCGCCGAGGGCGAGGTCTGGTTCATCGACCGGCTGAAGGCGCTGCCGCTGGCGAAATGCCTGCGCGATCCGGCCCTGCCGCCGCCGCCGCGGGGCTGACGGCGCCGCGGTTACGGCGCTTTCGCGCTTTGATGTTGCAGCCGCAGCCGGGCCAGCGCCTCGTGGCGTTCGGCCTTGCGCAACTCGGTCAGCGCCACTTCGACGAAATCCATATGCGCCGCCACCGCCGCCCGCGCGGCAAAGCCGTCGCGCGCCTGAATCGCCGCGTTGATCGCCCGGTGCTGCTCCAGCAGCGCCTCGCGGGTGGAGCGGTTGCGGAACATGATCTGGCGGTTGTAGAACACGCCTTCCGACAAAAGGTCGAACATCGCCCGCATCATGTGCAGCATGATGATGTTGTGGCTCGCCTCGACGATCGCCATGTGGAATTGCGCATCCAGCGCCGCCTCGTCGGCGGGGTTGCGCTTGCCATGGGCCGTTTCCATCCGCGTCAGGATCGCGTCGATCACCTTCAGATCGGTGTCCGAGCCCATCTTGGCCGCGCGTTCCGCCGCCATCCCCTCCAGATCGCGCCGGAAGGCGAGATAGTCGAAGACCGCCTGATCGTTGCGGGCGAAAAGCCGGATCAGCGCGGGCGAAAACGCCGAGCCCAGCACTTCGGCGACGAAGATCCCCGATCCGGCGCGGGTGGTCAGCAGGCCTTCCTGCTGCAATTCCGCCACCGCCTCGCGCAGCGAGGGCCGCGACACCGCAAGGCGTTCGGACAATTCGCGTTCCGACGGCAGCCGTTCGCCGGGGCGCAGCACGCCCTCGACGATCAGATTTTCGATCTGACGCACGACGGCCGAGGCAAGTTTCTCGGATTCGATCTTCTGGAATGGCATTTCTCTCTCCCGTGGTCAGAAACTATGACCAATGGGAAAGACGGGCAATGGGAAATGGCAGGCCGGGCGCGAAGCCCGGCCTGTTGTCCGGGGCGCTGCTTACCGGTTCGGACGGATGATGAATTCGACGCGGCGGTTTTGCGCCTTGCCCGCGGCGCTGAGGTTCGAGGCGACCGGCTGTTCCTCGCCGCGGCCGTAAGCCACGACGCGATAGGAGGGCACGCCGGCGCCGATCAGGATGCGGGCGACCGCATTGGCGCGGTCTTGCGACAGGCGCTGGTTATAGGCGGCATCGCCGTCCGAATCGGTGTGGCCGACGACATCGACGGTGGTGTCGGGATAGCGGTTCAGACTGCCCGAGAGCGTGTAGAGATCGCGTTGCAGATCGGGGCGCACGGCGGCGCTGTCGACGGCAAAGAGCACGTCTTGCGGCATCGTCACGATCAGCTGGTTGCCCTGACGCACGACCGAGACGCCGTTGGTGTCCAGATCGCGGCGCAGCTCCTGCGCCTGCTTGTCCAGCTGGTTGCCGATGGCGCCGCCGATCAGCCCGCCGACGATCGCCCCGGCGGCGGCCTTTTCCAGTTTCTCGTCGCCATTGCTGGTGGCGCCCAGAACGCCGCCGATCAGCGCCCCGGTGATCGCGCCGCCGCGCATGTTGGCATTGGGGTCGGCGCTGGACGACCCGGTGTAGCCCTGGCTGTAGGGTTCGGTGCAGGCGGCCAGTGCGAAAAGCCCGGTGCAGGCGAGAAGGAGGGTGGAGGTCTTGGTCATGGATCTGCCCTTGTGCTTGCGGCCATCGCGGCCGTTGCCCCCAGTCTACCCCAGATTTTCGTCGCGGTTCCATGCCCTCTGCGCATTGGGCGGATTCTTGCGCATCAAATTCCGGCGAGAGGGTCAGAGCCCGGCTTCGTGTCTGGCCCCATGCCCGGCCTCATGTCTGGCCGCCTCGCGCGCCAGCAGCGCCCGTTTCAGCCCCAGCCCCCAGTGATAGCCGCCCAGCCCCCCCGAGGCGCGCAGCACCCGGTGGCAGGGGATCAGCACCGCGACCGGGTTGCGCCCGACCGCCGTGCCCACCGCCCGCACCGCGCGCGGGCTGCCGATGCGCGCGGCGATGTCGGAATAGCTGCGGACCTCGCCCGAGGGGATGGCCAGAAGCGCCTCCCAGACCTTGATCTGGAACGGCGCGCCAAGGACGCAAAGCCGCGCTTCGCCGCCGGTGCCGAAGGCCGCCGCGACCCAGCCTGCCAGTGGCGCCGGGTCCTCGGTCAGCCGCGCGCCGGGCCAGCGCGCGACCATGTCGGCAAAGGCGGCCTCCGGGCCCATCTCCTCGGTGAAGGCAAGGCCGCACAGGCCGCGGTCGGTGCCGAACCCCAGCACCGGGCCGAAGGGGCTGTCGAACCGGCCCCAGCGGATCACCAGCCCGGCCCCGCCCGCGGCGAATTCGCCCGGGGTCATCGCCTCCCAGCGCAGGATCAGATCATGCAGCCGCGAGGGGGCGGAAAGCCCCGCCGTCTCGGCGACCTGATCAAGCGGCAGCTTTTGCGCCAAAAGCTCGCGCGCCAGCGTGAGCGAGAGATATTGCGTGTAGCGTTTCGGCGAGACCCCGGCCCAGGCGGAAAAGACGCGCTGGAAATGCGCCGCCGACAGGCCCAGCCGTGCCGCAAGCGCGTCGAGCGGGATCTGCACCGGGCGGCCCGCGGCCCGGGCCTCGGCCTGGGCGGCGTCGATTTCGGTGATCGCCCGGGCGATCAGGCGGTAGTGATAGCGGTCTTCCAGCGGGATCGGGTCGGACATCGGCACGCCTTTCGTTGCGCCATCCTAGCCCGGTTCGGACGCTGCGGGCGACCCGAAAGCTGCGGTTTCGGCGGGTCAGGCGGCGACGCGGCGGGCGCGGGCCAGACGTTCGCGGCGGAACATCGCCACTTCCCAATCTTCAAGCCAGGCGCGGACCGGATCGGCATGGCCCGCGGTCACGCGCGCGCTGATCGCGCCGCGGATGCGGTCGGGCAGCAGCGACAGATAGGCGGCATCGGCATGGACCGAGCCGACCCACATCCCTTCGGCCAGCACAACCTCGGGGGTGGCGAGCAGCATCGAGTAGAGCTTTTGCGACCCCGCCCCGGCCTCGGCCTTGGGCAGCGCGTGACGGGCCTTGGCGAACATCTCGGATTCGCCGAACCAGAGTTCCAGTTCATGCCCCGCCAGAAGCACCCCGGTCCCGGGCGAGAGCAGCACGTCGCGTTCCGGCAGCGCCTCGCCGAAACAGGCGGCGGAAAGCAGCAGCGGCCGGGTTTCGGCCGGCGCGCGGCGCGGCATCGTGTGCTGGCCGACCCAGAGAAGCGGCTGATAGCCGTTGTCGCGCGTCAGCACCCGGTCGCCCGGGCGCAGCCAGTCGATCGGCGCCGGGCCCTCGGCGGTGGCGATCATCGTGCCGGTGCCCAGGCAGGGCAGGGCGGCGATTTCCTCGGGGCTGGCGGCGCGGGCGGGCAGGGCGAAGGGCTCGGCCTCGGTGTAATCGATGCCGGGGGTCAGCGGCTCCGAGGCCATGTAAAGGCACAGCACCCCGGCAATCTCGATCCGGTCGAGCCGGATCATGCCGCCGTCCGGTTTTTGCAGCACCAGCGGCACATCGGCGGTCATCTGCCCCGCGGCGACGACATGGCCCATCGCATCGCGCAGTTCGGAGCGCAGTTCGGACCCGTCGGCGCCATGCACAAGCTGCCAGAGCATCGTGGCGGTGTCGAAATCATGGTCGAGCGACCAAAGCCCGCGCTCGGCGTCGAAGCCCAGCACCGAAACCGGATAACCGTAGTCCATGTGACCTCCTGCACCTGCAGATACGCGCCCATCTTTCCGCGTCACGGCAAACGAATCGTTAACGGCGGCGGCGAATTGTCCGCAAATTGCCGAATTCGGTTAATCCTGCGCGCGCCCTCTTGCCCCGTGCGGGAACGGCGGGCAGAAGGGGGCCATGGGTGCACAGCTTGATTATCCGACGATGAAAGAGGTCTTCCGCCGGTTTGCGGAGGCCAATCCGCATCCCGAGGGCGAGCTGGAGCATGTGAACGCCTTTACCCTGCTGGTCGCGGTCGCGCTCTCGGCGCAGGCGACCGATGTGGGGGTGAACAAGGCCACGCGCGCGCTTTGGCCCGTGGCCGACACGCCGCAAAAGATGCTGGCCCTGGGCGAGGAAGGCCTGACCCATCACATCAAGTCGATCGGGCTTTACCGCACCAAGGCGAAGAACGTGATCGCGCTGAGCCGTCTGCTGGTCGAGCGCTTCGACGGGCAGGTGCCGTCCTCGCGCGCGGCGCTGGTCAGCCTGCCCGGTGTCGGGCGCAAGACGGCGAATGTCGTTCTGAACATGGGCTGGGGGCACCCGGCGCAGGCGGTCGATACCCATATCTTCCGCGTCGGCAACCGCAGCGGCATCTGTCCGGGCAAGGATGTCGATGCGGTCGAGCGCGCCATCGAAGACAATGTGCCGGTGGAATTTCAGCGCCATGCGCATCACTGGCTGATCCTGCACGGGCGCTACATCTGCACCGCCCGCAAACCCCGCTGCGCCGATTGCCTGATCCGGGATCTGTGCCGTTACGAGGAGAAGACCGCATGAAGAAATACCAGATTGTCGGCATCGGCAACGCCATCGTCGATGTGATCGCGCAATGTGACGATGAATTCCTGGCCGCGATGGGCATCGAAAAGGGCATCATGCAGCTGATCGAGCGCGAGCGCGCCGAAAAGCTTTATGCCGCGATGGCCGAGCGGACCGAGGCGCCCGGCGGCTCGGTCGGCAACACGATCGCGGGGCTGGGCAACCTTGGCCTGACGGCGGCCTTCATCGGCCGCGTCGCCGATGACACTTTGGGCCATTTCTACAAGGCCGCGCTGAATGCCGAGGGCACGGATTTCCCGAACCCGCCGGTGAAGGGCGCCGATCTGCCCTCGTCGCGCTCGATGATCTTCGTGACGCCCGATGGCGAGCGCTCGATGAACACCTATCTGGGGATCTCGGCCGAGCTTTCGACCGAGGATGTGGCGCTTGAGGTGGTCGAGAACACCGAGATGCTGTTCCTTGAGGGCTATCTTTTCGACAAGGATCACGGCAAGGCGGGGTTCCTGAAAGCCGCGCAGGGCTGCCACCGCGGCGGCGGGCGGGCCGGGATCTCGCTTTCCGACCCGTTCTGCGTCGATCGGCATCGCGACAGCTTCCGCCGTCTGGTCAGGGACGAGATGGATTTCGCGCTGGGCAATGAACATGAATGGGCCTCGCTCTACCAGACCGATCTGGAGAGCGCGCTGCAACAGGCGGCCTCCGAATGCGGGCTGGTGGTCTGCACCCGCTCGGGCGCCGATGTGGTGGTGATCCGGGGCGAAGAACGGGTGGAAGTGCCGGTGAACCGGGTGGTGCCGGTCGATGCGACGGGGGCGGGCGATCAGTTCGCGGCCGGGTTCCTTTATGGCATCGCCACCGGTCAAAGCCTTGAAGTGGCGGGCAAGATGGGCTGCATTGCCGCGGCCGAGGTGATCAGCCATTACGGCGCGCGGCCGGAAACCGACATTCTGGCGCAGTTCAAACAGGCCGGGCTGCTCTGATCCATGGGCCGCTCGCCCTATCTGGCGCCGGATTTCTACGGCAAGGCGCTGGCCGAGGGGCGGCACCGGGCCATCGTCGGCGGGCGCTGGGACGAGACCGGGCGGGCGCAGATGGCGGCGCTGTGCGAGGTGGGGGGGCTGGCGCCCCACCATCATCTGCTCGACATCGGGGCGGGGGCCTTGCGGCTTGGCTGCAAGGCCGTCGCCTATCTCGAGCCGGGGCATTACTGGGGCACCGATGCCTCGCGTGATCTGATGCTGGCGGGCCATGCGGCCGAGCTGGCGGACCCGGCGCGGCTTGACCCCGCGCAGCTGATCGAGGATGACGCCTTCGCCTTTCCGGGCGTGCCCGAGGCGATCACCCATGCCATCGCCTTTGCGGTCTTTCCGCATCTGCCGCATGACTGTCTGGGCCGGGCGCTGGCCAATCTGGCCCGGTTCCCGCGGCTCGAAGTCTTTCTGTTCACGGTGTTTCTGGCGCCCGAGGCGCAGGCGGGGGCGGCCTTTCGTCAGCCCGATGGCGTCGTGACCCATCCCGACCGTCCGCCCCGGCATGTGCCGGAGCGCGAGGTTCTGGCCGCCGCCCCGGGTTGGGATCTGACGAAACACGACCGGATGCTGCCGCGCGGCCAGGTGCTGTTCGAGGCGCGGCGGGCGGGGGGCTGAGAGGTCTTCTTGACCGAGGCCATCGCCGAGGTCACGCGGAACGGCTGCCCCGTGGCCGCCGAGTGCTTCAGGCACTCTGCCAGCGCCCGCCCCGCCCATGGCGGGCGCTTCTCGCCCGCCGGGGCAGGCCCTGGCCTCTGACATCGCTTGGGGCAGGCGGTCTTGCGGATGCGTCTGCGCGGCGGGCGGGGAAAAGCGGTGCTTTTCCTGATCCGCCCGAAACACCGTCTCAATCGCCCAGCTTCACATGCACCTCGTCCAGATCGATCTCGCCCACCGGCATCTTGTTGTCGGGATTGTCGAAATCATATTTGAACAGCTGAAAATCCTTGCGGTAGATCTCCCAGACCAGATGCCGGGACAGATCGTCGAAATAGGCCGAGACCGGATGCGCCCGCTTCGGCCCGTGGCCCTCGCTTTCGTTGAACTTCGGCACCGCCTTCAGATCGACCGGATGGCGCGTCTGGATGTTGTTCAAGACGACCTGCATGCCCTCGTCGAATTTCTCGGTGAAGAAGATGTGGTCATAGCGCCCGCCGTTGACGATGAAAGTGGCGATATGCCCCGACATCGCCGACCAGTGGATGTCGGGCTCCATCGGGCGGCGCCAGCGGATGGTGTCGCGCGCGAACAGCAGAAAGCGGCGGAACGAGGCCACCTGATCGAAGTCGAAGCCGTTTTCCGGGCTGCCGACATCGATGCCGTATTTCTGAATGAGCTGCGGCACCAGCGCGCCGCGGTAGCGCTTGCCGTTCCGTTGAATCCCCGCGATCTTGTCGAAGAAGGACGACAGGATCCGCGCATAGGGGTTGCGCACGCAGGTGAAGGCATAGGATCTGTGCGCCTTCACATTCGCCTCGATCGGCTTTTGGCTTTCGTCCTGGCTCCACTTGTGCAGCCCCGCCGTGCTGTCATGGATGTCGCCGTCGAAAAACCGCCCGTGATCGGAATAGAACATGATCTGCCCGATCGAGGAGCAGGCGCATTTCGGAACGACCCGATAAACGACGCTTTCGCTCTCGGTCATCCAGGTGCCGGGAAACCCCATGATGTGAACCTCCAGTCGCAGTGCGCCAAGCCTGTCACACCACTCTTCAAGAATTCCTACCCTTGAAGCAAAGAACCTCTGTTTTTTCAATGTCCTTTGACGGTATCTAGGCGAATAGGGCTTAACTGGCACGGCTTGTTTCCAATATGGCAAAAATCGCCTTCATCCTGCTGACCCACAAGGACCCCGAAGGGATCATCGCGCAGGCCGAACGGCTGACCTCGGCGGGGGATTTCGTCGCGATTCATTTCGATGCCCGCGCCAGCCGCGACGATTACGCGCTGATCCGCGCCGCGCTGCAGACCAATCCCGCCGTCACCTTCGCGCGCAGGCGGCACAAATGCGGCTGGGGGGAATGGAGCCTGGTCGCCGCGACGCTCTCGGCGGCCGAAGCGGCGCTCGAGGCCTTTCCGCAGGCGACGCATTTTTACATGCTCTCGGGCGATTGCATGCAGATCAAATCCGCCGATTATGCGCATCGCTTCCTCGATGCCGAGGAGGCCGATTACATCGAATGTTTCGATTTCTACGCCTCGGACTGGATCAAGACCGGCTTCAAGGAAGAACGGCTCGCCTATCGGCACTGGTTCAACGAACGCACGCAAAAGACGCTGTTCTACACCTCCTTCGAATGGCAAAAGCGGCTGGGCCTGACCCGCAAGGTGCCCGAAGACCTGCAGATGATGATCGGCTCGCAATGGTGGTGCCTGCGCCGCACCACCCTCGAGGCGGTGCTGGAGTTCATCGCCCGCCGCCGCGACGTGCGGCGGTTCTTCCGCACCACCTGGATCCCGGACGAGACCTTCTTTCAGACCATCGTGCCGCATCTGATCCCCGAGACCGAGATCCGCCGTCGCACCCTGACCTTTCTGATGTTCACCGATTACGGCATGCCGGTGACCTTCTACAACGACCATTACGACCTGCTTGTGTCGCAAGATTACCTGTTTGCGCGCAAGATCAGCCCCGACGCGCAGGAGCTGAAGGACCGCCTCGGCGCCCTTTGGGACCGGCGCGACGTCAGCTTCACCGTCTCGAACGAGGGGCGGGTGCTGTTCAGCTTCCTGACCGGGCGCGGCCGCGAGGGGCGCCGCTTCGCGCCGCGCTTTTGGGAACGCGAGGCCAGCCTTGGCCGCGACCGCACCCTGCTTCTGGTCGTGTGCAAGAAATGGCATGTGGCCAAGCGTCTGGTCGAGCAGGTCCGGCGCCAGGCGGGCCTTGCGGCGGTGGAGTATATCTTCAACGAATCCGGCGGCCTGCCCGATCTGGGCGGGATCGAGCGCTCGCTGGACAAGCGCAACCGCCATCGCCGGGCGCTGTTGCGGATGCTGTTCGAACATCATCAGACCGACCGGCTGGTGGTCTGCCTCGATCCGGCGGCGATCGATCTGATGCGGGATTTCGCCGCCGACAAATGCACGGTGCGGGTGCTGGAGATCGAATGCACCTTTACCGACGCCTATCTGATCGGCCATGCCCGCCGCGTCGGGCTGGCGGGAGAGACGACCCCGTCCGAGGTGCTGGAGCGGCTCTTGCCGACGATCCGCAGCGATCTGCGCCACGAAAGCGAGCAGATGCAGGACGCGGATTTTCCGGTCTTGCTGCGGATGCGCCAGGACGACAGCCCCGAGGCGAATGCCGTCCCGCTGGCGGCCTTTCTGGGCATCGCGCCCGCTCTTGCACATCAGATCGCGGCGACCGATTATCTGTTTGTCGATTGAGGAGAACGCCCTTGGCCTATGTCTATGACACCACGAACATCTTCGCCCGCATCCTGCGCGGCGAAATCCCCAACCGCACGGTTCTGGAGACGGAGCACACGCTGGCCTTCCGCGACATCGCGCCGAAAGCGCCCGATCATGTGCTGGTGATCCCCAAGGGCGCTTACGTCACCTATGACCATTTCTGCGCCGAAGCCTCCGAGGCCGAGATCGTCGATTTCACCCGCGCCGTCGCCGCGGTGGTGAAGCTGATCGGCGCCGAGGCCCATTCCGGGGGCAAGGGCTTCCGCGCCATCACCAATGCGGGCGAAAACGGCGTGCAGGAAGTGCCGCATTTCCACCTCCACATCCTGGCCGGGCGCTGCATCGGCCCGATGATCTGCACTGACTGAGGCACTCCCGGTCCCGCCCGCGAAAGGGCGTATTTGGGCCAAGAAGAAACGGCATCGGCTTTTTCTTGGCCCAAATACGCTGGGGGGCCCGGGGGGCGAAGCCCCCCGTCCTTAACGTTGTGGGGGGCAAAGCCCCCGGCCTTGCTTCGGGCGGCGGCCCGCGCGGAACGCTTGCGTGCTGCGGCGTTATTTCGCATAACTCCGCCCGACCCATTTGCCTCGCTCAGGAGCCAGCCATGCCGAACGCCCCCGAAATCAAGGTCGTCACCCATTGGAAAGGTGCCTGCGACGGCGGTGAAGGCGCTTTGGGCCATCCCAAGGTCTGGCTGACCATCCCGCGCGAGAGCGGCGAGATCTGCTGCCCCTATTGCGGCAAGAAATTCATCATCGACCGCGCCAACGCCGTCGAAGACCACTGACGCCCGGCCCCCGCGGCGATGCAAAGGCGGCCCTGCGGCCGCCTTTTCGTTTGCGGGGGGCTGTGGCACAACGAAGCAAAAGGGAGGCGCACATGAGTTTCACCAAGGGCTGCCATCTGCATCTGATCGACGGCTCGGCCTTCATCTTCCGCGCCTATCACGCGCTGCCGCCCCTGACGCGCAAATCCGACGGCCTGCCCGTCGGCGCCGTCGCGGGCTTCACCAACATGATCTTCCGCTACATCGAAGACGCCAAGGGCGCCGATGCGCCCACCCATGCGGCGGTGATTTTCGATTACAGCTCCAAGACCTTCCGCAACGAGATCTATCCCGCCTACAAGGAAAACCGCCCCCCCGCGCCCGAGGATCTGCGGCCGCAGTTTCCGCTGACGCGGGACGCCACCCGCGCCTTCAACCTCGCCTGTCTGGAGATCGAGGGCTATGAGGCCGATGACATCATCGCCACCCTTGCCCGACAGGCGCGCGAGGCGGGCGGGCGCGTCACCATCATTTCCTCGGACAAGGATCTGATGCAGCTGGTGGGCGATGGCGTGGTGATGCTGGATGCGATGAAGAACATCGTCATCGGCCCCGAGGAGGTCGAGGCGAAATTCGGCGTGCGTCCGAACCGGGTGATCGACGTGCAGGCTCTGGCGGGGGATTCCGTCGACAACGTTCCGGGGGCCCCGGGCATCGGCATCAAGACCGCCGCGCAACTCATTGCGGATTATGGCGATCTGGAAACGCTGCTGGAACGGGCGGGCGAGATCAAGCAACCGAAGCGCCGCGAGACGCTGGTGAATTTCGCTGATCAGATCCGGATCTCGAAGCGGCTGGTGACGCTGGAAGACCATGTGCCGCTCGACTTCGGGCTGGACAGTCTTGCGGTGAAGGAGCCCGAGCCCGAGGCGCTGATCGCCTTTCTGGAGGCGATGGAGTTTCGCACCCTGACCAGACGCGTCGCCGAGAAATTCGGCCGCGAGGTGCCGGTGGGGGCACCTGCGCCCAAATCCGACGCCGCCGCGCGCTGGGCCGAGGGGGCGGCGCCGCAGGCCCGCCTTGCCCCGCAGGCCGAGGCGGTGGCGCCGATCGACACCGCCCTTTATCAGCGCATCACCGATCCCGCGGCGCTGCGCGACTTTCTGGCCACGGCGCAGGCGACCGGGGTGCTGGCCGTCGATACCGAGACCACCTCGCTCGATGAGATGCAGGCCGAGCTGGTGGGGGTGTCCCTGTCAACCGGGCCGGGGCGGGCTTGCTACATTCCGCTGGGGCACACGACGGGAGGCGACGATCTTTTCGGCACCACCGCGCTGGCCCCGGGGCAGATGCCGATGGATGAAGCGCTGGCGATCCTGAAGCCGGTTCTGGAAGATGAAAGCCTCCTGAAGATCGGCCAGAACATGAAATACGACTGGAAGATCTTCGCCCGGCACGGCATCCGCGTGGCGCCCTTCGACGATACGATGCTGATGTCTTACGCGATGTTCTCGGGCCTGCACGGGCATGGCATGGACGCTTTGTCCGAGGAATATCTGCGCCACCGGCCGATTCCGATCAAGGAGCTGATCGGCACCGGCAAGGCGCAGATCACCTTTGACAAGGTGCCGCTCGACAAGGCCACAGCCTACGCGGCCGAGGATGCCGAGATCACCTACCGGCTTTGGGCCGCCTTCAAGCCGCAGCTGCACCGGGCGCAGGTGACCACGGTTTACGAGACGCTGGAGCGGCCGCTGGTGCCGGTTCTGGCGGAAATGGAAATGGCGGGGGTCAAGGTCGATCCCACGGTTCTGGCCCGGATGTCGAATGTCTTTGCGCAGCGCATGGCGGGGCTTGAGGAGGAAATCCAGGCCCTTGCGGGGCAAAGCTTCAACGTGGGCAGCCCCAAGCAGCTGGGCGAGATCCTGTTTGACAAGCTGGGCGTGCCGGGCGGTGAAAAGGGCAAGACCGGGGCTTATGCGACCGGGGCCGATGTGCTTGAAGACATCACCACGATGGAGGATCACAAGCAGGCGGCTGACCTGGCGGCCAAGGTGCTCGACTGGCGCCAGATCGCCAAGCTGAAATCGACCTACACCGATGCGCTGCAGACGCATGTGAACCCCGACACCGGCCGGGTGCATACCTCTTACAGTATCGCGGGGGCGAACACCGGGCGGCTCGCCTCGACCGATCCGAACCTGCAAAACATCCCCGTGCGCTCCGACGAGGGCCGCCGCATCCGCGAGGCTTTCGTGGCGACGCCGGGGCATCGCATCGTCTCGCTCGACTACAGCCAGATCGAGTTGCGCATCCTTGCCCATGTCGCGAATCTGCCCGAGATGAAGGCGGCCTTCGCCCGTGGCATCGACATTCACGCGATGACGGCGTCGGAAATGTTCGGCGTGCCGGTCGAGGGGATGGACCCGATGGTGCGCCGCCGCGCCAAGGCGATCAACTTCGGCGTGATCTACGGGATTTCCGGCTTCGGCCTGGCGCGCAACCTGCGCATTCCGCGAAGTGAGGCGCAGGGCTTCATCGATCGCTATTTCGAGCGCTTCCCGGGCATCCGCGCCTATATGGACGAAACCGTGGCCTTCGCGAAGGCGAACGGCTTCGTGCAGACGCTTTTCGGCCGCAAGATCCACACGCCCGAAATCAACGCCAAGGGGCCGGGCGCGGGCTTTGCCAAACGCGCCGCGATCAACGCGCCGATCCAGGGGGCGGCGGCCGATATCATCCGCCGCGCGATGATCCGCATGCCCGCCGCCATCGCGCATCTGCCCGCGAAGATGCTGCTGCAGGTGCATGACGAATTGATCTTTGAAGTTGCGGAAAGCGCCGTCGATCCGCTGATCGCCACGGCGCGGGCGGTGATGGAGGGGGCGGCCGATCCGGCGGTGCGGCTTTCGGTGCCGCTCGTCGTCGATGCGGGGCAGGGGGCGAGCTGGGCCGAGGCGCATTGAGGCCCGCCATTTGCGCTGCATCAGGGCGCGGGGGGCGACCCCGTGCTTTGCTGGGCGCAAAGGGAGGTGTGCGATGCGTGCGATTCTGATTTGCTTTGGCGGGGCGATGGGGCTGGCGGCCTGCATGGGGGCGGTCGATCTGACGGCGCCCTCGCCCGCAAGGGACTATGCCGATTACTGCGCGGGCTGCCATGGCACCGGCGGCGATCCCGGCCCGATCGCGCAGGAGCTGAAGCTGCATCCGGTCTCGCTGGCTGATCTGACGATGATGAACGACGGCCGCTTTCCCGAGGCGCGGGTGATGTCGAAGATCGTCGGCCACCGCGAACATGGCGAGATGATCGGGGCGCAGGCGGGCGAGATGCCGTCCTTCGAGCCGATGCTGGACGGGCCGGTGGTGCTTTACGACAGTGGCGACGGCATCGCGACGCCGACCCCGGCGCGGCTGGTGCGGCTGATGGAATACATCAAGGGCATGCAGCAATAACCGCTTGATCCGCAACGAAAAAGGGCGCCCTTGCGGGCGCCCTTCGATCTTCCCCGGCAGGGAAGATTACATCATGTCCATGCCGCCCATGCCGCCCATGCCGCCGGCCGGGGCCGCTTTCGGCTCGGGCTTTTCGGCGATCATGCATTCGGTGGTGATCAAGAGACCGGCGATCGAGGCCGCATCTTCCAGCGCGGTGCGGGTGACCTTGGCCGGGTCGATGACGCCGAAACCGAACATGTCGCCATATTCTTCGGTCTGGGCGTTGAAGCCGAAGGCCGGGTCGGCCGATTCACGCACCTTGCCCGCCACGACGGCGCCATCGACGCCCGCGTTTTCGGCGATCTGACGCAGCGGCGCTTCCAGCGCGCGACGCACGATCGAGATGCCCGCATCCTGATCCGAATTCGCGCCGGTCAGGTCGTTCAGCTTCTTCGCGGCCTGAACCAGAGCCACGCCGCCGCCGACGATGATGCCTTCTTGCACGGCCGCACGGGTCGCGTTCAGCGCGTCATCAACGCGGTCCTTGCGCTCTTTCACTTCGACTTCGGTCATGCCGCCGACGCGGATCACCGCAACGCCACCGGCGAGTTTCGCCACGCGCTCTTGCAGTTTTTCGCGGTCGTAGTCCGAGGTGGTTTCCTCGATCTGGGTGCGGATCTGCGCCACGCGGGCGTTGATTTCCGCCTTGTCGCCATGACCGTCGACGATCGTGGTGTTCTCTTTCGAGATCGTGACCTTCTTCGCACGGCCGAGCATGTCGAGCGTGACGTTTTCCAGCTTCATGCCGAGGTCGTCCGAGATCACCTGACCGCCGGTCAGGATCGCGATGTCCTGCAGCATCGCCTTGCGACGATCCCCGAAGCCCGGCGCCTTGACGGCGGCGATCTTCAGGCCGCCACGCAGCTTGTTGACGACGAGGGTCGCCAGCGCTTCGCCTTCGACATCTTCCGCGACGATGATCAGCGGACGGGTCGACTGGATCACGGCTTCCAGCAGCGGCACCATCGGCTGCAGCGAGCTCAGTTTTTTCTCGTGCAGCAGGATGTAGGCGTCTTCCAGATCCGCGATCATCTTGTCGGGGTTGGTGACGAAATAGGGGCTCAGGTAGCCGCGGTCGAATTGCATCCCTTCGACGACTTCGACTTCGGTGTCCATGCCCTTGTTTTCTTCGACGGTGATCACACCCTCGTTGCCGACTTTCTGCATCGCGTCCGCGATGAAGCGGCCGATCTGGGCTTCGCCGTTGGCCGAGATGGTGCCGACTTGCGCGACTTCGTCGCTGTCTTTCACCGGGCGGGCGGCGGCCTTGATCGCTTCGACGACCGTGGTGGTGGCCAGGTCGATGCCGCGTTTCAGATCCATCGGGTTCATGCCCGCGGCGACGGCTTTCATGCCTTCGCGGACAATGGCTTGCGCCAGAACGGTCGCGGTGGTGGTGCCGTCACCGGCTTCGTCATTGGTGCGGGAAGCGACTTCCTTCACCATCTGCGCGCCCATGTTCTCGAACTTGTCGGCCAGTTCGATTTCCTTGGCGACCGAGACACCGTCCTTGGTGATGCGCGGCGCACCGAACGACTTTTCGATGACCACGTTGCGGCCTTTCGGGCCGAGCGTCACCTTGACCGCATCGGCGAGGATGTTGACGCCTTTCAGCATCCGGTCGCGGGCGTCGGTCGAGAATTTGACTTCTTTGGCTGCCATTCTTTCGGCTCCTTCAAATATCGTTGGGGATCAGGGTCTTCTCGTGGATTACGAGATGATCCCCATGATGTCCGACTCTTTCATGATCAGCATTTCGACGCCATCAAGCGTCACTTCGGTGCCCGACCATTTGCCGAACAGGATGCGGTCGCCCACGGCGACGGCGGGGGCGATCAGCTCGCCCGAATCCTTGCGCGCACCCGCGCCCACGGCGACAACTTCGCCCTCGGCCGGTTTTTCCTTCGCCGTATCGGGGATGATCAGGCCGCCCTTGGTTTTTTCTTCGCTTTGAACGCGTTTGACCAGCACGCGGTCATGCAGCGGTTTGAATGCCATCTGGGTCACTCCCTAAGGTTCCAGGTTCATGCTTTCAGCACTCACGGGTAGCGAGTGCTAACGGCAGGGGAGTTAGTCATCGCCCCCCCGGCCTGTCAACACCCGGGGGCGGAAAAATTTGCACGGGCGCCGATCACGCGCGCGTGATGCTGCGGGTGCGAAATCGGTTGCGCAAAGCGTGACAAGCGGGGGGCAAAGCCCTATAAGGCGCCAAAATCCCCATCAAACCTTCCGAGGAACGCATGACCACCAAGGTTTTCGGCCACAAATCCCCCGACACCGACTCGACCGGCTCGCCCATCATCTGGGCCTGGTACATGACCGAGGTGCTGGGCCAGCCCGCGAAACCGGTGCTGCTGGGCGAGCCCAACACCGAAGCGGCTTTCGTGCTGAAACACTGGGACCTGCCGAAGCCGGAAATCATCGCGGGCGTCGAAGCCGGTGAAAAGGTCGTCATCGTCGACACGAACAACCCGGCCGAGCTGCCCGAGGGCATCAACAAGGCCGACATCCTGGCCATCATCGACCACCACAAGCTGGTCGGCGGTCTGGAAACCAAGGGCCCGATCGACATCACCATCCGTCCGCTGGCCTGCACCGCGACGATCATGTTCGACCTGATGGGCGAGGCCGTGGCAACGGCGCCGCGCGGCATCAAGGGCGCGATGCTCTCGTGCATCCTCTCCGACACGCTCGAATTCCGCAGCCCGACCACCACCGCGCATGACAAGGCCGTCTGCGAGAAACTGGCCGCCGATCTGGGCGTGAACATCGCCGAACTCGCCACCGCGATGTTCGAGGCGAAATCGGACGTGTCCGAGTTCTCGGATGCCGAACTTCTGCGCATGGACAGCAAGGAATACACCGTCGACGGCAAGGAGCTGCGCGTCTCGGTGCTGGAAACCACCGCGCCGAAGCTGATCCTGGACCGCAAGGACAGCCTCATGGCCTCGATGGTCGATGTGGCGAAAGAAGACGGCGCCGATCAGGTGCTTCTGTTCGTCGTCGACATCCTGAAGGAAGAGGCGACGCTGCTGGTGCCGAACGATTTCGTCAAGCGCATCGCGGAAGCCAGCTTCCCCTGCAGCGTGACCGGCGACACCGTGGTTCTGCCGGGCATCATGAGCCGCAAGAAACAGATCATCCCGGCGCTGAAGGTCTGATCGAAGCGTCGCTTCGGGCAAAGGATCGCTGGCGGGGGGCTTCGGCCCCCCGTCGCATGCAGGGGCCGCCCCCTTCGGGACGCGGGCCCCGCACCGTGACACCGGCAGGGGCTGCCTCTGCCCGATGATCTGCCGGTCGTCCTCCGGCCTTTGACAAGCCAGGTCCGCCCCATGCCAGCCAGCGTCAACGTCGACGATTTCACCGCAGCGCAGACCCCCGATTTCGAGGCGATGCGCCATCGGGTGATCGACGGGACGCCCTATCAGCCCTTTTTCGGCCGCCGCAACGATCTTGATGAACATCTCGCCTTGCTGCGGCGCGAGTTCGTCGGCCAGCCGGAAATCAAGTTCGCCCATGCCGCCATGACCGTCCTGCTGCGCCGCAAGATCGCCACCGAGACGGTCTACCGGCACTATCGCAGCCTGTGGGCGGAGCATGCGGATCTGCTGCTCGAGATCCTCGACAGCCGCTGGCTGGTCTCGGCCTGCGACACGATCAGCGATCAGAGCGACGACCCCGAGGAAGCCCGGGCGGCGATCCTGCTGACCCTTTTCGTCAATACGGTCAAGCTCTTCGAGACCGAGCGCCTGATGGAGGGGCCGGTGCGCCAGCCCGCCGCGCCCTTGGGGCAGCGCCGCCAGCTGCATGACGGGCTGAGCAGTTTCATGGTCGGCGTCGGCGACATGATCGCCAATCTGCTGCACCGGCTTGACCGCACGCTGACCCACACCCGCCTTGTCGACCGGATCGGCCGCCAGCTTGTCAGCCGCACCCTGGCCTCGGACACGGTGTTTTCCCGCTTCGGCCGACGCCAGTCCTGCCACACCTGGCCGCCGCATCTGCCGGTGGCGCCGATCCGGCCCAGACCGGCCCCGCCCGCCCGGGCGCAGGGCCAGATGCCGCCGCCGCCGCCGCCGCAATATGTTTTGCTCAATGACACCGCGCGGCTGGGCGGCGGGTTCCATCTGGGTACGCTTTACGCCTGTCATTCGATTCGCAGCCATCTTGCCGCGCGCGGCCTGCAGGAGGCCGGCTGGGCCAATGATCTGGCGGGGCTGCGCGCGCTGCTGGCGCAGGGCCCGACGCCACCGCAGCTTCTTGTCCTCAACGGGGAAGGGACGCTGCATCATTGCGCGCCGCGGGCCCGCGCGCTGCTGGAGGCCTGCCGGTTCGGCCAGAGCCTTGGCATGAAGGTGGCGGTCCTCAACACGGTCTGGGAGGCGAATGACGACGCGATGGCCGCGCTCTTGCGGCTGGCCGATGTCGTGCATGTCCGCGACAGCCGGTCCCTGGCCGCGCTGCCGCCGGATTTTCCGGCCCGGGTGACGCCGGATGCCTCGATCCCGATCTTTCGGGAGGTCGCCCGGTCGGGCAGCTTTCCGGCGGCCGTGCAGGCGGTTGCGGTGATGGACAATGTCGTCCCCGAGGCCGCCGCGGCGCTGCTGCGCTTTGCCGAAGCCGGTGCGCTGCCCTATTTCGCCATGCCGGGGGCGGCGCTGGGCCGGATCCGGCAGGACGCTTCCGACCGCTCCGGCCCGGTCTGGCCGCGGCTGCTGCAGATCACCGATCTGATGGCGGCGCGGGCCTGGGTGACGGGGCGGTTTCACGGCATGATCGGCGCGCTTTGCGCGGGGCGGCCGGTCTGTGCGCTCCGGTCGAATACCGCAAAGATCGAGGGTCTGCTGGAAGATTTCGGGCTGACGGCGGAATGTCTGCTGGGCGCTGACTGGCTGTCGAAACCGGCGGCGGCGCAGCGGCTCGAGGTCGAGAGATGTCTGGAGTTGCAGCAAGATCCGGCCTTCGTCGCCCGTCGCGCGCAGGTGCTGCAAACGGCCTGCGACCGGATCGGTCAGATGTTCGATCAGGTGGCGGCGCTGGTGGGGAACCCGCCCCCCGACCGGCTTGGAAAGGCCGATGTGACCTCCTGAAAGCTCTTCGGCCACCAAACAGGCGCCGCAGTGACCGCATCGATCCGCGGCCGAATGTCGGGGCGCCGACCGATTTTGCGCAGCGGCACGATTTGCCCGGCCCCCCCTTGCGCCGCGTCCTGCAGGCGCGGCGATCCGCGCGTTGGCGCGCGTTCCGATCTTGCCGATGGTCGCCTCCATCCTCGTCACCCGCCGCGATCCCGCCGCATATCCGTTCAGGCCCATGGTGAGGGCGGCGGCCGATCCTGCCGATGCGCGGCCCGGTCGGGCCAGGCGGACAGGCTTCGACCGCCGCCGTCAGCATCCGGCCCTGCATCGCGGGATACAGACGGTCCCAACATGCCCGAACGGCAGGAAAATCCCTGCAGAAGGAGGTCAAATCTCGACAGCATCCTTTTACGGCAGGTGAGGCGGCACGGGGGCCATCCGGCGCAAGGTGCTTGCCCAGCGTTCCAGAAGCGCGGGATAAGCGATGATGTCGTAGCCGTTCCACCCGGGCAATTCCGCGATGCGCCCCGTCGCGACCGCAGGAACGGCCGCTGCCGCGGGCACGGCCGAGAGGGCCGCGTCAAGCGCCCGACGCGCGGCGACCGGCTCGCCGGTCAGCACGATCATCTCCGGCGCAAGGGCGGCCAGTTCCGCCCCGTTGATCGCCGCGCGCGCGGCCCCGTCTTCCGTGCCCCCGTTTGCCGAAGGCCGCGCGGCATTTTCCAGACCGAGCCGGTCCAGCAGGTCGCGCGAGATCGGGCTTGCGCGCAGCTCCTGCCGCAAGGTCCCGTCCGGCCCGGCAGAGAGCACCAGCGTTCTGGGCCGTGCGGGCAGCGGCAACAGCGTCTCGACGCGCGCCAGCGTTGCCTCGCGCGCCTGCAAAAGCGCCTCCGCCCTGGCCCCCCGGTTCAGCATCTGCCCGATCTGATAAATGAAAAGCTCATCCCCCAGCGTGTAATCGGCGATCTCGATCTTCACATGGTTGACCGCGATCAGGCCGCCTTCCGCCGTCATCAGCGGCATCAGCCGCATCGGATCCTGCAAGATCTCGGCTGCCGCGGTGGCGCCCGTCTGCTCGACGAGGATCCGCTCGGGCTGGGTTTCCAGAACCGCCACCAGAATTTCGCAGCTGTTCACATCGGCCATCACCCGCGGCGAGCTCAGCGCCAGCGCCCCGGACGGCAGCTTTGCCATCTCGGTTGCGGCATCGTTCTGCCGCAGGGAAAAGGCGCGGCTTTCGACCCCGAGATGACGCGCCACCGCCACCAGCCGGTCGCCCAGCAGGATGCTGGGGTCCAGCGCGGCGACATCGGCGGGCAGGGGGGCGGTGAAGCCCGGGCGCAGGGGATCGGCGGCGGGGGGCGGCGTGTGGGCGGCGCAAGGCATCACGGGGAAAGACAGGCTCAGGGCAGAGAACAGGCACAGGCGGGCGAGACGCATGGCAAACTTTCGTTTATGAGGGAGGGCCCTGTCTTGCCTGGCGCCGGCTGGGGAACGGGTTGACCAACCCTGCCTTTGATCGCGGGGGAAGGTCAAGATCCCCCGTGCCGCATCTTGAATTGCGCGCGCCAAGCCGTTAACGACAGCTTCGACGCCAGCCTCAGCCAGCGAAAGGTCGCAACCCTTTTGCCGCCTTGGGGGCATGATGCGCAAGACACCCGGACTATTCCTTTTGTTGACCTGCCCCCTGGTTTCGGGGCTGCTTCTGGGCGGGCCCGCCCTCGCTCAGGCGGTGCCGGAGACCGAAGGCAGCGACGCGGCGACCCTGGCGCCGATCGTCGTGCGCCACCACAAGGCAGGCGAGACCGAGACCTCGGAAGGCGCGCAGGAGGTCGAAACGGGCGAGATCGCGCTTTTCGGCGGTGTTTCGGGCGATGTGAACGCGGCCATCGCGGCGCTTCCCGGCGTGCAGGACGAGACCCGCCGCACCGTGGACGGCGCCTTCGACACCGGCACCAATTCCGACACCAAGCTCAACCTTCAGCCGTCCAGGCTTTCCATTTCCGGCGGCTCGGTGAACGAGAACCTGTTCATGATGAACGGGGTGAGCATTTCAAGCACCGTCGCCGCAGAGCCCTTCACGGCGACCCCGCTCGACAAGGCCGATGGCAGCACCGGCATCAACACGATCTACGGCCTGCATCCGCAAAGCCAGTATATCCCCGAGGCCTTCATTGAGAAGGTCGAGGTGCAGACCTCGGACATTTCGGCGCAATACGGCGGCTTTCAGGGCGGGGTGGTGAATTATCGCCTGCGCGAGCCCTCCGGCGAAAAGCGCGGGCTTTACACCTTTGGCTATACGTCGGACGCGCTGACGCATTACAGCAACGGAACCCCCGAGGGCAGCAATCCGCTTGGCCGCAGCAAGCCCGAATGGACCCGGCGCGAGATCGGCTTTGAATATGAAACGCCGCTGAGCGACCGCACGGCGCTGCTTTTCTCGATCAGCCGCAACGCCGCCTGGGGGCGCAAGCAGCTTGATTATCAATATCTTGGCGAGGATGTGGAAGCAGAGACGACGAGCGATTTCGCGCGCCTTGCCCTGCGCCATCAGGCCGATGACGGCGGCGTCTTTTCGCTGTCGGCGGCGGCCACCGATTACGATCAGGATTGGGCGTCGAATTACGCCTGGGGCTATACGCTGGCCACCCGGACCCGGGCGCGCACCCTCACCGCGCTGTATGAAAACAGCTTTGGCCCTTGGGACATGACCTCGAGCCTGACCTATGCGACCAATGATGTGGAAAATGACAGCAACGTCGATTACTTCGCCAACTGGATCGGGCGCTATTATGACAACACCACGCTTGATGGCGCGCTGGGCTGGTGCAACGTCGGGGCGCTGACCACGGGCTATGTGTCCTGCATGGAGGGGGGCTTTACCGGCGACAAGCGTCTTGACGACGACAGCTTGCGCGCCGATCTCAAGGTCAGCCGCGCCCTTGCCGGGGGCGAGCTGCGCTTTGGCGCCGCGGTGCAAAAGACCCGCGCCAGCCGCAGCCGTCTGAAAGACACCACCGCCTATGCCGCCTTCAACCGCAATTTCAGCGGTGTCTGCGCACCGGGCGATGCCTTTTGCAACGCCGATCAATATGCCTGGATCAAGGTGATCTACCCCGCCTATGCGACGACGGTCGAGGCGCACAAGCTCGAGGCCTTCACCGAATGGGAAAAGAGCTGGGACAGGATCGATCTGCGCGCCGGTCTGCGGCTGGACCGCAATGACGTGCTGGACAACACCGATGTTGCGCCGCGCCTCTCGCTGGCCTTCCGGCCCAACGAGGCGCTGCGCGTCGATCTGGGCCTGAACCGCTATTACTCGGACGATTATCTGGCTTATGCGATCCACGACAACACCCCGATCGCGATCAACCGGATGCGGTTCAGCCCGACCGGGGACTGGACCTTTTACGATTTCGGCCATTACCGCTACACCCAGCAGGGGCTCGACACCCCCTATACCGACGAGATCAAGCTGGGGATGACGGCAGATGACCCCTGGTCCGAAGGCGTCTGGCGGCTGACCCTGCTGGATCGGCACGGCCGCGACCAGTTCGCCCAGGCCGCGCGCACCGGCGCGGATGGCAAGGAGATCAACTTTCTGACCAACGCGGGCAGCAGCCGCTATCGCGAAGCCAGGCTGGAATACGACCGGGTCTGGGACCGGACGCGCCTGCGCAATCTGGACAGTGTCGGGCTGCGCGTCTCCGGGGTCTTCGCCGACAACAAGACCTCGGCCAGCAGCTATTACGACAGCGACGACGCGCTGAACGAGCTTGATCTGATCTGGTATCGCGGCACCTCTTACAGCCGCGCGGAATTCAGCGAGCTGACGGGCAATTACGATATTCCGGTGCGCGCGCAAGTCGAGCTGCAGACCAGCTGGAAGGACGGGCAATACGGGCTTGGCATCGGCGCCGACATCAACTTCGCCTATGACGGGGTGCGCGACACCGATGTCGATGAAACCCACACCAACCCGACCTATGGCGACCGGCCGCACAGCCTGTTCGAGGATTACCGCTTCAAGACCTATGCGCAGATCAACCTTTCGGCGCAGGCGCGGATCTTCACCGATGGCGACCGCGAGGCCTATCTGAAGCTGAAGATCGCCAACCTGCTGGATGACAGCGCAGGCCCGTCGACGCTGCAAAACCCCTGGGTCGAGGGCCGCAGCGTCTGGCTGGGCACGCAGGTCACCTGGTAATCAACGCGCCCCCGACGCCGCCGTCCGGGGGCGCCTTTCAAACGCGAGGCTCCCATGTCGTTTCGTCTCAACCGCCGCGTCTTCCTTGCGGGCGGGATCTCTCTTCTGGCAGATGCCGCCGCGCGGGCCGACCAGGCCCCGGCCTTCCGGTTCGACCCGATCGGCGGCGGAGAGCCGATCGAGCTGGCGCGCTGGCGCGGCCATCCGGTTCTGGTGGTCAACACCGCCTCGCAGTGCAGTTTCAAGGCGCAGCTGGGCGATCTGCAGCAGTTCCACGAAGAATGGGGCCCGCGCGGGCTGCGGGTGCTGGCGGTGCCCTCGGATGATTTCGGCAAGGAATTCGACACCGCCGCCGAAACCAGGGCCTATTGCGAAACCGTCTGGGGGATGACCGTGCCGATGAGCGAACCCGTCCTCCTCCTCGGGGAAGCGGCGCATCCGTTTTATCGGTGGCTGCGCCAGACGCGGGGGTTCGTGCCGAACTGGAACTTCAACAAGGTGCTGCTGGACGGCGCGGGGCAGGTCGTGACCACCTGGGGCGCGCCGGTCAAGCCGGGGTCGGAGGAAATGAAGCGGATCATCGCGCCGCTGCTGCCCGCCTGAACCGGACCTTTCCGGCAGATCCGGTCGGCTCGTGTTCCCGGGCACCGGAAAGCGTGTTCCGAGGGGCAACCCGGACCCAGAATGGCAGCGCGCCGAGGTTTCGCACCTCGCGCTTGTCCCGGAAGAGCAATGGCAGTCTGGCAATGCACGACACGCGCGGTGATGGGGTCGGGGGAGAGTGTTCCACCTTCCGGGAAAGCGGCACCTGCCCCAACGGGCGAAGCTGTCGGTTCGACCAAATTCGGCGCGCGGTGATCGACGGTCTGATCGAGGGTCTGAAAAAACCGGATCTTGTCGCCGCATTCATCGAGGCGGCGCAAAAGGACCGGCGGACGGCAGCCAAGACCCGCGCCACGGCAGCGCGCGACAGGGACCGGGCGACGGCCGCGATCGAGCGGCTGCAAAAGTCGTTGAACGCGGGCCGCGTGGAGGAGGATTTCTTTGATCGAGAGATCATCCCCTTGCGCCAGGACCTCGCGGCCGCGCAGGAACGGCGCGCGGCGGCCCCTGGAAGCCGAGGAGGTCGGCACTTTTTCTGCCCTTTGCGGGGCGGATTCCGGTGATGGTTGTAGGGGGTAAGTTGGTGGCGAGGGGGGGACTCGAACCCCCGACCCCGTGATTATGAGTCACGTGCTCTAACCTGCTGAGCTACCTAGCCACTGGCGGCGTCACTAAGGGATGGCGCGGGGGGCGTCAAGGGTGAAATCGGGAAAAAGTGGTTCAGCCCGCCAACCGCCCCGCCGCGGCGATGACATCTGCGGCCAGCGCGGTCAGCGCCTCGGGGGCAAGGCTGTCGGTGGCGATCTCGATGACCCGGTGGTCCTGCCGCGCGCGGTGCTTGTCGTAGCGCGGATCGTAATGGCGCCGCATCAGCTCGGCCGCCAGCGCCTCGAAGGCCTGCGCCGCCGCCAACCCGTGCCAGAGGTGAATCACCTCGGCGGCGTGATAGGGGCGCAGCTGGTCGATCAGCCGGGTCAGCCGCAGGGGATCGGCGACGATATCGGCATAGGCCCGCGCCAGATAGGCCGCCCGCGCGGGCAGGGGGGCCACCAGCCGCAGCCGCGGCGCCCTGCGCAGCGCCGCCCAGAGGCTTTTCGGCAGCTGGATCTGCCCCACCTTCGCGCTTTCGGCCTCGATCAGCACCGGCCGCGCCGGATCGAGCTGCGCCAGGGCAACCGCCAGCTTGCCCTCGAAGCCGGTCTGCGCCGGTTGCCCGCCCGGCCGCGCGCCAAAGATCGAGCCGCGGTGATTGGCCAGCCCCTCCAGGTCGATCACCTGCGCGCCCTGCGCGGCGGCCGCCTGCAGAACGGCGGTCTTGGCCGAGCCGGTGTTGCCGTCCAGCACCACGACCGGCGCCCGGATCGGCTGGCCGAGCGTCTCCAGCACCAGCCGCCGCCAGCTCTTGTAGCCGCCTTCCAGCAGCTCGGTGCGCCAGCCCACCGCGCGCAGGATCGTCGCAAACGACCCCGAGCGCTGCCCGCCGCGCCAGCAATAGACCAGCGGCCGCCAGCCCCCGGTCTTGTCGGCCAAGGGGCCCTCCAGATGCGCGGCGACATTCTTCGCCACCAGCGCCGCGCCGATCTTGCGCGCGTCAAAGGGCGAGACCTGCTTGTAGATCGTGCCGACGCGGGCGCGTTCCGCATCTGACAGCGCGGGCAGGTTGATCGCCCCGGGCAGATGGTCAAGCGCATGTTCCGCGGGCGAGCGGACGTCGATGATCGTGTCGAAATCGAGCGCCGCCGCCTCGGCGACCGAGCCCAGCCGCATCAGTAGACGGTGACCGGCGTGCCCAGCTCGACCACCTTGTAAAGCGCCATCACATGATCGTTCACCATGCGCAGGCAACCGTTCGAGACCGCATGGCCGATCGAGGACGGCTCAATCGTGCCATGGATGCGGATGCCGGTATCATGGCCGTTCTGATAGAGATACATGGCGCGGGCCCCCAGCGGGTTGCCGGGGCCGCCCGGCATGCCGGTTTCGGCATAGCGCGCGTAATGGCTGGGGCTGCGCTTGACCATCTCGGGGGTGGGTTTCCAGCTTGGCCATTCGACCTTGCGCGCCACCGTGGCCTGACCGCGGAACTGCAGCTCCGAGCGGCCGACGGCAACGCCGTAGCGCATCGCCTTGCCCGGCGCGATGATGTGGTAAAGGAAGAACTTGTCCGAAACGACGATGATCGAGCCCACCGCCAGATCGGGCTTCACATCCACCTCGGTCGGGTAGAATTGCGGCGCGATCGGCCAGGTCTTGGCGGGGGCTGCCGCCGGAGACGCCGCTTTGGCGGCGGCGGCCGGAGCCGCGGCGGCCACGGCGGGGGCCTGCGCGAACAGCGGCTTTGCAGCCACGCCAAGCGCGGCCAGACTCGTCAGAAAAGTGCGGCGATACATGCAGGTCTCCCGGTTCCGTTGCGGCAGGCTAGCAAAGCGCCTGCCGCCACTCAACGCCAAAAGGGCAGCCCGGGTTCCGGGCCGCTTATTCCGACTTGCCCAGCGCCGCGGCCTCCATCTGCGCCGCGTGCTCGCGCCGCAGCGCCTTGCGCAGCTCGGCCGCCTTCCAGCGCAGCATCTCGGTCTCGTTCGCGGGCTCCAGCATCGGCACGGCGACGGTCTTGCCGGTCTCGTCCACCGCCACCATGGTGAAATAGCAGCTGTTGGTGTGCCGCCGCGTGCCTTCGCGGATGTTTTCCGCCTCGACCCGGATGCCGATTTCCATCGAGGACCGCCCGGTGTGGTTCACGCTGGCGCGAAACCGCACCAGCTCGCCCACATGGATCGGTTCCTTGAAGATCACCTGGTCGACGGAAATCGTCACCGCATAGCGCCCCGAATAGCGCGAGGCGAGCGAGAAGGCGACGCGATCAAGCCAGTTCAGCAGCGCGCCGCCATGCACCTTGCCGGAAAAATTCGCCAGATCCGGCGTCATCAACACGGTCATTTCCAGCGTCTTGCGCTCTTCGGCGCTCAAGGGATTCATCATCTGGGCCTCGTGCAAATCGAAAACGTGGCAGAGGCGTAGTTCAGCCGGGAAGAAACTGCCACCGCTTCCTGGCACATTTGCGCGATCAGGGTGCTGGCCGCAACCCGCCACCCTTTCACCTTGGCCAAATATCCCGGGGTGGGCAGGGACGGGGGCTGCGCCCCTAGCCGGTCAGATGCCGCAGCCCCTGCGTGACATCTGTGCGCACGGCCAGCCGCAGCCCCGGTTCGTCGCCCGCCCGCAGCGCTGCCAGAATCAGCCGGTGATGGCGCGGCGGCTCGGTGCGGGGGAACTTGCCATGCAGCTGCCGCATCGTCGGCCCCAGCTGCAGCCAGACGGTTTCCAGAACGGCCAGCATCGCAGGCGCCTGGGCGCGCAAATATAACGTGCGGTGGAATTCCAGATTGGTGCGGATATAGGCCACCGCATCGCGCCGCGCCACCGCCTCGGCATTGGCCGTGTTGATCGCGGACAGCCGGTCGATCAGCGCAAGGTGGGCGCGGGGCAGGGCGCGCGAGGCCAGCTCCGGCTCGATCAGCGCCCGCAGCGCCGCCAGCTCCTCGATCCGTTCGTTCGTCAGCTCGGGCGTCGAGACCCGCCCCGAAGACGACAGCGTCAGCGCGCCCTCGGCCACCAGCCGGCGCAAAGCCTCGCGCACCGGGGTCATCGAGACGCCGAATTGCTTGCCCAGGCCCCGCAACGTCATCGCCTGGCCGGGCAAGAGCTCTCCGGTCAGGATCTGCTGGCGCAGGCTGCGGTAAAGCCGGTCATGCGCGGCGGTTTCGGTCGGGCGGGGCGCGGGCTGGGTCATGCCCCTTTGTGATCACGAATGCGGCCGCGGTCAATCCGTCAGACGGATCGCCTGCAGCGCCGCGCCGTTTTGTTTCAGCCAGGCCCGATGCAGGGCATAATCGGGGCAAAGCCGCGCCACCACCGCCCAGAAGGCGGCGGAATGGTTCATCTCGACCAGATGCGCGACCTCATGGGCGGCGACGTAATCAAGGACCTCGGGCGGCGCCATGATCAGCCGCCAGCTGTAGGAAAGCGAGCCATCCGGCGCGCAGGAGCCCCAGCGCGAACGAGTATCGCGGAGCGTGATGCGCTTGAACGGGCGGCCAAGGGTCTTGGCATGGGTCTCGGTCGCGGCCTGCAGCCGGATCCGGGCGCAGTGGCGCAAAAAGGTTTCAAGCCTTGCCCCCAGCCGGTCGTCGCCTGCGGGCACCAAAAGCCGGTCCCCCTCGCGCTTTGGCGCGCGCAGGCTTGCCGCCTCGATCCGCAGCGCCGCGCCTTCAAAGGGCAGGGTGTCGCCAAAGCCCGGACGGCTTGGCGCGGGCAGCTGCGAAAGCGTCCCGCGCAGCCAGTCCGATTGCGCCGCGGCAAAGGCCACGGCCTCGGCCAGACGGGCGCGGGCGGGCAGGGTCAGCGTCACAGCGCCGTCGATCCGGCTGACGCGCAGCGAAAACCGCCGCGCCCGGGCCGAGCGGCGCAGATGCACGGCGACACCGGGCAGATCGGGCAGGATCAGGGGGCTTTCGGTCATCGCGGGCTCTGGTCCGGCTGGAAGCGGCAGGTTGCGCGCGAAAAGGCTTTGACACCCCGCGGCGGTTGTGGCAGTTGGCTGCGACTCTGTGCGATAGAGCTTGCCAGGAGACTTCCATGCCGAAAGAGGAATGGGGCGTCAAGCGCCTCTGCCCGCATTGCGCGAGCCGGTTCTATGATCTGGCCAAAGACCCGATGACCTGCCCGGTCTGCTCGAACAGCTTCTCGCTCGAGAGCCTGACGGCCGCGGGCCGCAGCCGTGTGATGGTGTCCGACAAGGTGGCGCCGCGCGCGGCCGATCTTGATGTCGACGATCTGACCGATGACGATCTGGACGAAGACGGCGGCGACGTCGATCTGGACGACGATCTGCTCGAGGATGACGAAGACGACAACGTCTCGCTGGATGACATCGCCGATGTGGCGGGGGGCGAAGACGAGGCCTGAGTCGGCCCGAAAGGGGCGGATCACGGAAAAGACGGGACCGGGCGCGAGGGCAACTTCGCGCCTTTTCCTTTGCCGCAAGGGGGTTTTCAGGGGGCTGAAAAAATTTGCGACGAGGCGTGTTTTTTCCTCTTGCGCCCGTCGCTTGAGGTCCATATACACCCCCTCACGCAAGATGGAAACGTCAAGCCGATCCGGTGGGGTCATAGCTCAGATGGGAGAGCGCTTGAATGGCATTCAAGAGGTCCGGGGTTCGATTCCCCGTGGCTCCACCAAATAAAACAAGGACTTGAACGACCCTCGCCCCGCCTCGTGCGGGGCGTCGTCGTTTCAGGGGGGACACGGCGCAGGCTGCCGGTTCCCCGCGGTGGCCGCCCGCTGGCCTGTGTCCCGGGGGTGTTGGCCCTCGCCAGATCGGCGCCCAAGCCCCCCCTGCGCCCGGCCTTGATCGAGCCTGTCTTCCGCCTTACCGTTGCCGTGCATCGGTGCCCCGGTCCGTCCTGTCATCCGGGGCGGATCAATCGCGGTGTCCGTCGTGGCGCGGTTGCCGATGCCCCCTCCGGGGCCGGGAGCACTCTGGGGGGGGGGCAAGGTCCGGGCTTCATGGTTGTGCCGCCGCCGCCCGGCTTGCGCCCGGGCGTCCCGCGCGCAAGCCGGGCGGCGGGGGTATGTCGCGGATCGGGATTGCCCCGTTCGGAGGCTGGTGCTCACCGCGCCGATCGGGGGGGGATTCCGGGGGAGGCGATTCTGCGAAGAGGCCGTCGATCGCGATGGACGCCCGCCGCGACCTTCGCCGCCGATTCTTTGGCGGTCGGGCGGCGGCCCCCTGCCGGTCGGCGGCTTTGAGGACGGAAGCGGCCCAAGGCTGACCCGCCGCGAGAGCCGCGGGGGGTGCTTTGGCTGGTTGTTGGGGGGCTTTCGGCACACGGCCCGCAGCTTGTGGCAGGGCCGGGCGGGGGCCGATCTCTGCCCGTGCGGAAATCGGCCCGGTCGGATCGCCGCTTGCGCCGCGATCCGGTTTTCAGAAGGGCTGCGCGCTCAGCGATGCGCGGCGTAGATCTGCGCGATGCGGTCCACCGCCGCTTCGGCCGACATCTCCTCGCTTTCGCCGGTGCGGCGCGAGGTGAGTTCCACCACGCCACCCGCCAGACCGCGCGGGCCGACGGTGATCCGCCAGGGCAGGCCGATCAGATCCATCGTGGCGAATTTCGCCCCGGCGCGTTCGTCGCGGTCGTCGTAAAGCGGATCGAGGCCCTTGGCCACCAGCGCCTTGTAGATCCCGGCGCAGGCCGCATCGGTCGCCCCGTCGCCCTGTTTCAGGTTGACGATGCCGACATGGAAGGGCGTCACGCCCTCGGGCCAGATGATCCCGCGCTCGTCATGGTTCGCCTCGATCAGCGCGCCCAGAAGGCGGCTCACGCCGATGCCGTGCGAACCCATCTCGACCGGCACGCGGGTGCCATCGGGGGTGACGACGGTGGCGCCCATCGCTTCGGAATATTTCGTGCCGAAATAGAAGATCTGCCCCACTTCGATGCCGCGGCCGACGCAGCGGCGCGCTTCCGGGATCTGGTTGAACACCGCCTCGTCATGGGTTTCGTCGGTGCGCGCGTAAAGCGTGGTGAATTCCTGACAGATCGCCGCCACCTGATCGCGGTCGTCGTAATCCACCGCCCGGTCGCCCAGTTTCAGATCGGGCACCTGGGCGTCATAGAAGACCTCGCTCTCGCCGGTCTGCGCCAGCACCAGGAATTCATGCGTGTTGTCGCCGCCGATCGGGCCCGAGGCGGCGCGCATCGGAATGGCGGTCAGCCCCATCCGTTCATAGGTGCGCAGATAGCTGACCATGTGGCGGTTGTAGGCATGCAGCGCGTCTTCGCGGGTCAGGTCGAAGTTGTAGCCGTCTTTCATGTAGAACTCGCGGCCGCGCATGACGCCGAAGCGCGGGCGGACCTCGTCGCGGAACTTCCACTGGATGTGGTAAAGCGTCAGCGGCAGGTCCTTGTAAGACGAGACATGCGCGCGGAAGATGTCGGTGATCATCTCCTCGTTCGTCGGACCATACAGCATCTCGCGCTCGTGCCGGTCCTTGATGCGCAGCATTTCCTGACCGTAATCGTCATAGCGGCCACTTTCGCGCCACAGATCGGCCGGTTGCAGCGTCGGCATCAGCAGCGGAATGTGACCGGCGCGGATCTGTTCCTCATGCACGATCTGCTCGATGCGCTTCAAGACCTTGAAGCCCAGCGGCAGCCAGGAATAGATCCCCGCCGCCTGCTGCTTGATCATGCCCGCGCGCAGCATCAGCCGGTGGCTGACGATCTGCGCCTCGGCGGGGTTTTCCTTGAGAACGGGGAGGAAGTAGCGGGAAAGGCGCATGGACAAGCCTCGGCACAGGGTTTCGTTGCGCAAGTGGGTAGTGGAAACGGCGCCGCGGGGCAAGATGGGCCGGGGGGCGCCGCCCGGCCACAAGGCCGCGCCCACGGCAGAACCTGTCCAAAAAGACAGGCGTCACGAGGCGGCGCGGAATTCTTGTCGCAGCCGGGGCAGGGCGGAACGGGTGTATCCTCAACCTGTCGTCCGTAAACCAATGGACAAGGCCAATTCCGGCTGACGTCGTGCTGAGAAAGCGGACGAAAGAGGAGGAGACCATGCCTATTACCGGACTTCCCGTCACCAGTGGCAACAATACCGTCACCGTCACGCCGACCGGCATTTACAGCGTCAACGCCGAGGGGGGCGTCGATACGCTGGTGATGGATTACAGCACGCTGACAAGCGACATCATCTACGAATATGCGGGCAACGGCTTTTATCGCTTCACCGATTATCTGTCGTCCAGCATCGATTTCTACAACTTCGAACGCTTCATCCTGCGCGGCGGATCGGGGGATGACGACCTGCGCGGGGCCAATGACGTCGATCAGCTTTATGGCGGCGCCGGGGCCGACAGCCTGACCAGCGGGCTTGGGGCCGATGTCGTCAATGGCGGCGCGGGCTTCGACCGCTGGACCGCCGGTTACGGCACCGTCACCGGCAACGTGCTGATCACGCTCTCGGCCGATCCCGCCATCACCCAGCTGGTCGCGGCCACCGGCGCGCGCTTCACCCAGATCGAGGCGCTTTCGATCACCACCGGCATCGGCGATGACGTGATCAACACCTCGGCCTTTGTCGGCAATGACGACATCGCGACGGGCAACGGCAGCGATCAGGTCAACGCCGGGCGCGGCGTCGACTGGATCAATGGCGGCGAGGGGACCGACATCATGGTCTTCGACTGGTCCGCGATCACCGATCCGAGCTTCGCGATCCGCAATTCCTATGTCTCGAACGGCTGGTATCGCTATGCGGCGCTCAGCGGTGATCAGGTGAACTACATCAACTTCGAGCGCTATTTCCTGACCGGCGGCGCGGGCAACGACTGGCTCTCGGGGGCCGGGCAGGCCGACCGGCTGACCGGCAACGGCGGCAATGATACCCTGATCGGCGGCACCGGGGCCGATACCATCGCGGGCGGCGCCGGGATCGATCTGTGGCAGGTCGATCTGACCGACATCGAGGCGAACACCTCGGTCAGCCTGGTCAGCCAGACCAGCAACACCGGCGCGGTGCTCAGCGGCATCGAACGGCTGACCTATACCGGCTCCGCCTTTGACGACACCGTCGTGGCGCAATCCGGCAGCTACAACGACAGCTTCACCATGGGCGCGGGCGACGATGCCGTCACCACCGGCCGCGGCGTCGATGGCGCCAATGGCGAGGCGGGCGAGGACCTGCTGGTGATGAACTGGTCGGGCATCACCGATGCCACCCAGGGGATCAGCCGCAGCTATGTCTCGAACGGCTGGTATCGCTTCAGCGCGGCCAGCGGCGACCGGCTCGACTACATCAACTTCGAGCGCTTCTTCCTGACCGGCGGGGCGGGCAACGACTATCTGCTGGGCGCGGCGCTGAACGACCGGCTGGTCGGCAATGGCGGCGATGACACGCTTTCGGGCGGCGGCGGGGTCGATGCGATCACCGGTGGCGACGGCGTGGATCTGTGGGAGGCGAACCTTTCCGAACACGAGACCAACGTCACCATCAACTTCCAGACCCAGACCACGAATTATGGCGCGGTGATCAGCGGGCTGGAACGGCTGAACTACACCGGCACCGCGGTGCGCGACCTCATCACCACCCGCAGCGGCGCCTATGACGACAACCTTTATCTGGGCGCGGGCAATGACAGCGCCGCGGTCTGGCGCGGCGTCGATGCGGTCAATGGCGCCGAGGGCGAGGATACGCTGATCCTTGACTGGTCGGGCATCGCCGGGGCGACGCAGGGGATCACCTACAGCTATGTCTCGAACGGCTGGTATCGGTTCAGCTCGACCAGCGGCGATCAGGTCGATTTCATCAACATCGAGCATTACGACATGACCGGCGGCGCGGGCCATGACAGTCTGGTCGGCGGCACGATGAACGACACGCTGCGCGGCGGGGCGGGCAATGACACGCTCGACAGCGGCGCCGGGCGGGCGGTGATCGACGGCGGCGCGGGCACCGACCTGTGGCGGGCGGATCTCTCGGCGATCTCGGCGGGGCTGCGCTTCAGCGCGTCGGCCAGCCAGACCGCGGCGCAGGCGACCGGCTCGGGCTGCGACGTGCGCAACATCGAACAGGTCAGCCTGACCGGCGGCGCCGGGGCCGATCTGATCGACACCACCGGCCAAAGCGGCAACGACTGGTTCGCGGGCAATGCGGGCAATGACACCGTCTCGCTCGGGCTGGGTCAGGACGGGTTCGACGGCGGCGCCGGGGTCGATCTGCTGATCCTCGACTATTCCGCCAGCACCGAGGCGATCCAGAGCCGCTACACCTCGAACGGCTGGAACCGCTACGGCGAACAGGGCGACGCGCATTTCCTCGATTACATCAACGTCGAGCGCTTCAACGTGACCGGCGGGGCCGGGGCCGACACGCTGATCGGCGCCGGGGCGGCCGACACGCTGACCGGCGGCGCGGGGAATGACTGGCTCAATGGCGGGGCCGGTGCCGACGTGATCAACGGCGGCGCGGGCGTCGACACCTGGCAGGCCAGCTTTGCGGGCGCGACGGTGGCGATCGGTCTGACGCTGAGCGCGGCGGGCGCGGCCACGGTCAGCGGGGCGGGCACGGTCCTGACCGGGATCGAGGCGGTGTCGCTGACCACCGGGCAGAATGCCGATATCGTCAACCTCTCGGCGGGCACCGGCAATGACGCGGTGGCGACGAACGAGGGCAACGACACTGTCAATCTGGGGCGTGGCCGGTCGGAATGGGCGGATGGCGGCGCGGGCACCGACAGCCTGACGCTGAACGCCTCGCTGGCGACCTCGGGGCTGCGGATGGATTACGTCTCCAACGGCGCCTATCACATCTATGCCACCGACGGCAGCTATGATGCCACCTTCAACAACTTCGAGACCTACAACATCACCGGCTCGGCCCGCAATGACCGGCTTTACGCCTTTGGCGGCAACGACCGGATCAGCACCGGCGCCGGCAATGACATCCTGAACGGCGGCGACGGCAATGACACGCTGCTGGGCGGCGCGGGGGCGGATGTGTTCCAGTTCACCAACCTTTACGGCTGCGGCATCGACACGATCGCCGATGGCGCCATCGGCGACCGGCTGCGGCTGAGCGGGCTGGCGCTGAGCAGCATCGCCAATGGCGCGGGCACGACGCTGGGCGCCGGGCAGATCGCCGTCTCCGCCTCGGGCGGGGTGACGACGCTGGCGATCGGCCTGGACGGCACCGCCGGGGCGGATCTGACGATCCGGCTGACGGGCAGCTTCACCGCGGCCGATTTCAGCCTCTCGGGCAGCGACGTGATCTTCATCTGACGCGCCCCGCCCCGCCCGGGGATGTCCCGGGCGGGGCCTTGCCGCCGCATCACCGGGCCTGCCCGCGATCTGCGGCTTCACACCGGATCGTGAGCCCGTCCCGGCCGCGAACCGATTGAAAACAAAGCCCGCGCCGCAAGGCCGCGGGCTTTTCCCTCACGTCACGGGCACGGGCTGTTGAGCGATCGTGTTTCGATGTTCCCGGTCAAAATATTGAACTTGTTCGGAAAAATGCAAATCTTGCTGGCATGACGCATCTTTGCCGAAGGAAGAGGAAGATGAAAAAGCTCAGTGTTGCGATCGTCGCGATGGCCAGCCTTGCCGCCCCCGCCCTTGCCGGTGGCCTGACGCCGCCCGTGGTCGAAAGCGAACCGACGGTGGCGGCGACCCCGGCACCGGCGCCCGTGCAAGCCTGGGACGGGTTCTATGCCGGGATCACCGGCGGCTCTGTCACCGGCGGCGGCGCCAGCTACGCGCCCGGCGGTGCCGCCTTTGGCATGGGCCGCGGCAGCTACGGGGTCTTTGGCGGCTACAACCTGCAGTCGGGCGCGCTTGTCTACGGCGGCGAGATCGCGGCCCAGGCCACCGATTTCAACCTCGATGGGGCGCCGGGCAAGTTCGACAACATGATCGACCTGAAAGCCCGCGCCGGGATGGCCTATGGCAAGGCGCTGCCCTATGCCTTCGTCGGCTATTCGCGCGGCGACTGGAAGAACGGCGACGGCCAGACGAATGGCGCGGCCGATGGCATGAACTACGGTCTGGGCGTCGATTACGCGGTGAACGACAAGTGGTCGGTCGGCGCCGAACTGATGCGCCGCGAGCTGAGCACCGATTTCGACGGCTCTGCGCGCAGCGTCGACACCAACTTCAACACCGTGCAGGTGCGCGCGGGCTTCCGGTTCTGAGCCGGAACGCTTGAGAAAGACCCGGGAGGGGGGCTCTGCCCCCCGTCCTTTCAGGACTCCCCCCGGGATATTTGAGGCAAGATGAACCCATGGTCTTTTCATCTTGTTCCAAATACCTCGGGGGGCGAATTGGCCGAAGCCAAGAGGGGGGCAGCGCCCCCCTTTTGCCTGCGCAAAAGCGCCACGGTTGACACGCCTGCCGCCGCGTCGCATACCCGGCGCATCATAACCCGCAACCGGGCGCTTTGTAGCCGCCAAACCGACGAGGAGGACATATGTCCCAGATCTCTCTCCACTTTCCCGATGGTGCCAAACGCGATTACCCCGCAGGGGTGACGGCGGCCGAGGTGGCGGCCTCGATCTCGCCCTCGCTGGCGAAGGCGGCGATCTCGGCGCAGCTTGATGGCGCGCATTGGGACCTGCAATGGCCGATCAAGCGCGACGCGCGGATCTCGATCAACACGATGAAGGACCCGGTTCCGGCGCTGGAGCTGATCCGCCACGATCTGGCCCATATCATGGCCCGCGCCGTGCAGGAGATCTGGCCCGATGTGAAGGTCACCATCGGCCCGGTCCGCGATGCGGGCTGGTTTTATGACTTCGACCGCGCCGAGCCCTTCACCCCCGAGGATCTGGGCCAGATCGAAGCGCGGATGAAGCAGATCATCAACGCCCGCGAGCCTGTCCGCACCGAAGTCTGGTCGCGCGAAGACGCCATTGCGCATTACGAAAAATCGAACGAGCCCTACAAGGTCGAACTGGTGAACCGCATCCCCGAGGGGGAAGATCTGCGGATGTATTGGCACGGGAACTGGCAGGATCTCTGCCGCGGCCCGCATCTGCAACACACGGGCCAGGTGCCCGCCGACGCCTTCAAGCTGACCCATGTCGCGGGCGCCTATTGGCTGGGCGACAGCACGCGCCCGATGCTGCAGCGCATCTACGGCATCGCCTTCCGCACCCGCGATGACCTGAAAGCCCACATGACCATGCTCGAGGAGGCCGCGAAGCGCGATCACCGCAAGCTTGGCCGCGAGATGGACCTGTTTCACATGCAGGAGGAAGCGCCGGGCCAGGTGTTCTGGCATCCGAACGGCTGGACGATCTACACGACGCTGCAGGATTACATGCGCCGCCGCCAGCGCGCCGACGGCTATGTCGAGGTGAACACGCCGCAGGTGGTGAACCGCAAGCTCTGGGAGGCCTCGGGGCATTGGGAAAACTACCGCGAGAACATGTTCATCGTCGAAGTCGATGAAGAGGGCGCGCGGGAAAAGGTGATCAACGCGCTCAAGCCGATGAACTGCCCCTGCCATGTGCAGATCTTCAACGTCGGGCTGAAGTCCTACCGCGATCTGCCGCTGCGGATGGCGGAATTCGGCTCCTGCGCGCGCTATGAACCCTCGGGGGCGCTGCATGGCATCATGCGGGTGCGCGGCTTCACCCAGGACGACGCGCATATCTTCTGCATGGAAGATCAGATCGAGGCGGAAACGAAGAAATTCATCGAATTCCTCTCGGCGGTCTATGCCGATCTGGGCTTTGACAAATGGCGCATCAAGCTCTCGACCCGGCCCGAAAAGCGCATCGGCACCGAGGAAAGCTGGGATCACGCCGAGGCGGCGCTGGCCAATGCGGTCACCGCGGCCGGGCATGAGTATGAGATCTTCGAGGGCGAGGGCGCGTTTTACGGGCCGAAGCTGGAATTCGTGCTGACCGATGCGATCGGCCGTGACTGGCAATGCGGCACGCTGCAGGTGGACCCGAACCTGCCCGAGCGGCTCGATGCGAATTACATCGGCCCCGATGGCGCGAAACACCGCCCCGTCATGCTGCACCGCGCCTGTCTGGGCAGTTTCGAGCGTTTCATCGGGATCCTGATCGAATCGCATGCGGGCAAGCTGCCCTTGTGGCTGGCGCCGCGGCAGGTGGTGGTGGCCTCGATCACCTCGGAGGCCGATGATTACGTGGAAGAGGTTGCGGCGACGCTGATCGCGGCGGGGATTCGCGCCGAATGCGACACCCGCAACGAAAAGATCAACTACAAGGTCCGCGAGCACAGCCTGGGCAAGGTGCCCTATATCTTCGCCATCGGCGCGAAAGAGGTCGAGACCCGCACCGTTTCGGTCCGCCGTCTGGGCGATACCCGCACCGAAACCGTGGCGCTTGATGCCATCGTCGCGGCGCTGAAAGCCGAGGCGACGCCGCCCGACCTGCGCTGAAGGCGCTGAAACGACTGCCGGATCATGCGGGACGCCACGGGAAACCTGTGGCGTCCCGTTCCGTTTCAAGCCCTGCGCGCCTATGGCGCGGGGCGGGCCGGTGGTGCCGGTGTTTCCGCTTTGTTCCGGCTTTTGACCGCCTGACAACGCCCTGAAATTATTCCATCTTCAACTTGGAGATGCAAAAATGTCGCAGCCTTTGAAATCAGCGCCTGCGGCGCTTTGGCCGTTGATTTTTGGAATGTGTATGGCACGCTTCCCCTTGCGTGAACTTGGACTTTCCTACCGCTCCCTTTTCGGGGCAGCCGGAAGACTTGGAAGACCTGGCTGCACGTCCGGGGGCAATGTCGCCTTCGGCCAATACGAGGAGAGAGATATGGCTACCGGAACCGTGAAATGGTTCAACACCACCAAGGGCTACGGGTTCATCGCCCCCGATGGGGGTGGCAAGGACGTGTTCGTCCACATCTCGGCGGTGGAACGCGCCGGGCTGAAGGCGCTCAGCGACAACCAGAAGATCAGCTTCGAACTGATCTCGGGGCGCGACGGCCGCTCGTCGGCGGGCGATCTGAAACTTCTCTGAACGACGCTCCTGCCGTCGAGAAGGCCCGCGGCGCCCACGCGGGCTTTTTTCTTTCCGGGGGCCGCTCAGTCCTGCAGATCGCCGACGCTCAGCCCCAGCGAGGCCGCCAGCGCGACCAGTTCCAGCCGGCTGGGGCTGTGGCGCCGCGCCTCGATCGCGGTGATGATCTCGGGGGAGACGCCCGATTCCCGTGCCAGATCCGCCACGCTCATCCGCGCGGCGCGCCGCCAGGCCATCAGGGGCGAGGCCCCGGCGCTGATCCATGCGAGCTGTGTCCAGAAGCTTTGCGACTGGGAACGGATTTCCTCGCGCGGAATTTCTATCCGCGGCTTCGGAATTGCGGTCATGACGTCCTGCCTGTTCTCGCCTCTTCCCCAGGGGAATTTAGCGCGAAAAGCCGCGCCATCCTATCGTCCAGAAGTTATAAGACGTCGCAACTTTGAGATTACTTCGACGCGTCAGAGGTAAGAAAGAGTTATAATTGAGCCATTTGCGCGGCAGCATCCCAGCCCAGCGTCAGCCCGTTGCCGCGGATCACCGGCCGTTTCATCAAGGTCGGATGGGCCTGCAGCAGCGTCGCGACGGGGGCGGCACGCTCGGCTTCCGGCAGCGCCCGCCAGGTGGTCGAGCTGCGGTTGATCAGCTTCTCGCCAAAGGCCGCGATGAATTCCGCGATCTCGGCCTCGGTCAGCGGCGCCTTGCGGATATCGCGCAGCACCGGCGCCTTGCCCGCCGCCGTCAGCGCCGCCAGCGCCTTTTGCACCGTGCCGCAGGTCTTGATGCCGTAGACGATCATTTTGCCTCCACCAGCTGGCCATCGCTCAGCCGCAACACCCGGTCCATCCGCGCGGCCAGCTCCAGATTGTGCGTCGCGATCAGCGCCGAAAGCCCGGTCGCGCGCACCAGTTCCATCAGCGCCGAGAACACGGTTTCCGAGGTGGTCGGGTCCAGGTTGCCGGTGGGCTCGTCGGCCAAAAGCAGGGCAGGGCGGTTCGCCAGCGCCCGGCAAAAGGCCACGCGCTGCTGTTCCCCCCCCGAGAGCGCCGAGGGCCGGTGCCCGGCGCGTGCCGCCAGCCCGACGCGCGCCAGCAATTCCTGCGCGCGGGCCTCGGCCGCCTTGCGCGCGGTGCCATTGGCCAGCTGCGGCAGCACGATGTTTTCCAGCGCGGTGAATTCGGGCAGCAGATGGTGAAACTGATAGACAAAGCCCAAAGCCTCGCGCCGCGCGACGGTGCGGGCCGCGTCCTTCGCCCCGGTCAGATCCTGCCCGTTCACGATCACCCGGCCGGAATCGGGCGTGTCGAGCAGCCCGGCAATATGCAGAAGCGTCGATTTCCCCGCCCCCGAAGGCGCGACAAGCGCCACCACCTGCCCGCGCGGAATGACCAGCGAGGCCCCGCGCAGCACGATGATTTCATTCGCCTTGCCCCGGTTGTAGCCCTTTTCGAGCCGATCAAGCCGCAACACCTCATTCATAGCGCAGCGCCTCCACCGGATTGAGCCGCGCCGCCCGGCGGGCCGGAAAGATCGTCACCACGAAGCTGAGCCCCAGCGCCAGGACGACCGCCTTGGCCACGTCCCAGGGCAGCAGTTTCGCAGGCAATTCATAGATGCCGCGGATCGACGGATCCCAGGCGCCGCCGCCGCTGACCCAGTTCACCGCATCCATCACATGGCTGATGTTGAGCGCGAAAAGCACCCCCAGCCCGACGCCCAGCGCCGTCCCGATCGTGCCGGTAAAGGCCCCGCAGAGGAAAAACACCCGCATCACCGAGCCCTCGGTCAGCCCCATGGTGCGCAAAATGCCGATGTCGCGGCCCTTGTTCTTCACCAGCATGATCAGCCCCGAGGTGATGTTCATCGTCGCGATCAAGACCAGCACCGAGAGGATCACGAACATCACGTTGTCCTCCATCGTCAGCGCGCGCAGGAAGCTGCCCGAGGCATCGCGCCAAGACCACAGCATCGTGCCCGCGCCCCCCGCCGCGATCAGCTGCGGCGTCAGGTCATCGACATGCTCGGGGTCCTTGACCATCACCTCGATCTCGTCGGCGCCACCCTCGCGGTTGAAGAAGCTCTGGGCCTCGGCAAAGGGCATGTAGATGCGGGTGCGGTCGATGTCCCAGCGCCCGGCGGTGAAGACATAAACGACGGTATAGGCATTCACCCGCGGCGAGACGCCAAACGGCGTCTTGACCCCGTTCGGAGAGATCAGCTTGACCGTGTCGCCCGCCGCCACGCCCAGCTCGCGCGCCAGTTCCGACCCCATGGCGATGCCCTGACCGAAGCTTTCGATCTCGCCGTCGATCTGCGCCGAATGCGCGACGCGGGGAATGGTCATCAGGTTTTCATAAGAAATCCCATAGACTTCCGCGACGTTCGAGCGGTCGTTCATCGTCGCCATCACTTGACCCCGGATCAGCGGCGCCGCCCGGGTGACGCCCGGCACCTGCGCGATCCGCGCGGCGCGCGCGGCGTAATCGGGCATCAGGCTGGAAAAGATCCCGGTCTCGGGCGCCACTTCCATCGGCGCGGAATAGACCGTGACATGGGCGTTCGAACCCAGGATCGTGTCGACGAATTCGGCGCGAAAGCCCGCGCGCACGGCCAGCGTGATGATCAGCGCGGCCACGCCCAGCATGATGCCGATCAGGCTGATCCAGGTCATCACGCTGACGCCGCCCTCGGCGCGGCGGGCGCGCAGGTAGCGCCAGGCGATCAGGAATTCGAAGCCGGAAAACGGCGCGGTGCGTGTGGCCATGGATCGCTCCCAAAAGTCGGCGCAAGCTGGCCTCTGGGCGGGCAAAGGTCAAGCCACGATGCATAAAGATGCCGCGAGGCGGCGGCGGCCCGCGACCGGCCTGCGGTTCTTCTTGCATTCCCCGGGGGGCTGGCCGACCCTTGCCGGGCGCGGCAGACGGGCGGGTCGGGGGATGCGATGGATGTGACGACGAATGGGCAGGTGTCGTTCTGGTTTGCCGATATCGGCGGGCTGCCGCCCCGGCGCGCGCCCCTGCCGGGGGATCTGGCGGTCGATGTCTGCATCATCGGCGCGGGCTTCACCGGGCTGTGGAGCGCCTATTATCTGAAGCAGCTTGCGCCGTCGCTCTCGATTGCGGTGCTCGAGCGGGATTTCGCGGGCTTTGGCGCCTCGGGCCGCAACGGCGGCTGGTGCTCGGGCGAATTCGGCTGGAGCCGCGGGAAATATCTGCAAGGCGGCAGCCGCGCCGGGGTGATCGCGCTGGAACGGCAGCTGCGCGACAGCGTGGCGGAAATCCTGCGCGTCTGCAGCGCCGAGGCGATCGCGGCCGATATCGTGAAGACCGATTGCCTGACCTTTGCGCGCAATCCGGCGCAGCTGCAGCGGCTGCGCGACACCCTGGCCGAAGAACGCGCCTGGGAGATCGGCCCCGACCGGGTGGAGCTGCTCGACGCTGCTGCCGCCGCCGCGCGGATCCGGGTGCCGGGGGTGCTTGGCGCGCTGGTGACGCATGGCGTGGCCCGGGTGCAGCCCGCGAAACTGGTGCGCGGTCTGGCCGCGGCGGTCGAGCGTCTGGGGGTGACGATCTACGAGGACACCTGCGTGACCGGCCTTGCCCCGGGGCGGGTGACGACCGCGCGCGGCACGGTGCGGGCGCCGCGGATCCTGCGCGCGACCGAGGGGTTCACCCATGGCATCCCCGGGCAGGAACGCGAATGGCTGCCGCTCAACAGCGCGATGGTGGTGACCGAACCGCTTCCCGCCGCGCTTTGGGAGGAGATCGGCTGGACGGGGGCCGAGCTTTTCGGCGATGCCGCGCATGCCTATTGCTATGCGCAGCGCACCCGCGAGGGCCGCATCGCGATGGGCGGGCGCGGCGTGCCCTATCGCTTCGCTTCGCGCACCGACCGGAACGGGCAGACCCAGGCCGCGACGATCGCGAAGCTGACCGAGATCCTCTATCGCATGCTGCCGCAGGTGCGGGGGCTGCGGCTGGATCATGCCTGGTGCGGCGTGCTGGGCGTGCCGCGGGACTGGTGCGCGACGGTCGGGCTGGACCCGGCGACCGGGATCGGCTGGGCGGGGGGCTATGTCGGGCTGGGGGTTTCCACCGCCAATCTGGCCGGGCGGACGCTGGCCGATCTGGTGCTTGGGCGCGACACGGACCGGACCGGGCTGCCCTGGGTCAACCGGCATCCGCGCAAATGGGAGCCCGAGCCGCTGCGCTGGCTGGGCGTGCACGGGATGTATCAGCTTTACGCTCTGGCCGACCGGCAAGAGGCGGCGGGCGGCGATCCGCGGACCTCTCCCCTTGCGCGGCTGGCGAACCGGCTGACCGGCCGCTGAGCCGGCGCCGACGGACGCCTGCGCCGAATCCCCTGTCCGTGATCCCGTCGGGCGCTGCGCTGCGGCCCGCACAGGCGGTGCCGCTTCTGCGCTGCCGCGCGGGCATCATCGCCGCCTGTGCCGGATTTTTCGACCCGTTGCGGCGGTTTCCCCGCGGGAAAATGCAATATCGCTGCGAAAGATGCGCAATATCGCAGCGAAAATCCGAAAGCGTGCCGGGATCGCGCAATTTCGATTGCCGCTGCGACGGGAGGTCGCATCCTCGGGGGAAATGAACCCTGACCGACGGCGCCATGACACACAGCCCCCCCGCCTTTGCCGATCTGCCGCTGCCGGTGCTGGCGCTTGCCGCCCCCGGCACCGCCCGCGCGGCCAATCCTGCGGCCGCGCTTTGGCTGGCGGCACGGGGTCTGGCGGCCGGGGGGGCGCTTTCGGATCTGTTCGCCGCCGAGGCGGCCGACCGGCTGGCGGCGATCTGCGCGGGCAGGGAACCGGCGCCGCAGGGCTTTGTCGCCCGGCTGCAGGCAGAGGAGCTTCCGGCCGCCCTGCACTGCGCCCCCCGGGACGGCGGCGGGCTTTGGCTGTTCGTGCTGCGCCTGACCGAGCCGCTGCCTGCGGCCTTTGCCGAACCGCTCGACCGGCTCGAGATCCTGTCGCAGATGATCGATGCCGCCCGCGACGCCTGCTGGTGCATCGATTTTCTGGACCCGGTCGATCTGCGCCGCCCCGAAGACGAGATCGTCGATCAGGTGTTTCGCAACCGCGCGCGCTGGCGGGCCTGCAACGATGCGATGGCGGCGCTTTACGCCGTGCCCGCCGATCAGGATTTCAACACCCAGCCGGTCAGCCGCTACTTTCCCGAAACGCCGGTCAACCGGGCGATGATCCGCGATCTGGTGCGGATGGGCTACCGGCTGGATGGTGCGCAGGCGATCGACCAGCGCCATGACGGCACGCCGATGCTGGTGGAAAACGATTTCCGCGCCCTGATCCGCGACGATCAGCTGATCCGGCTTTGGGGCACCACCCGCGACATCGGGCCAAGCCGCGCCCGCGAACGCGCGATCAGCGCCGAGGCCGAGGTGATGCGCGACATCCTGGGCGCCGTGCCCGATCCGATCTTTGTCCTTTCCGAGGCCGGGCTTGTGCTGGCGACCAACGCCGCGGCCGAGCGCGCGCTGGGCGGCAGCGGGCTGCTGGGGGCGCCCTTCGACAGTCTGGCCGCGACGCGGCAAGCCTTTGCGCGGCTGTGCAGCGCGGCGCTGGAGGACAGCGAGGCGGAGACCGAACTGGCGCTGCGCGAGCCCGATCACCCCCGCGCGGCCTGGCTTTTCCGGGTCACGCTGATGCCCGAGGGGCCGCGCCGTTACGTTCTGCGCGGCCGCCGCAAGACCGCGCGGCGACGCGCATCGGCGGGGGAACCGGCATGAGGTTTTATCGCAGCGAACCCCAGGCCGGGCTGGGTCGTCGTCGTCCGGGCTTCATCGACGATCCGGGGTTTCCCAGTTTTCTCAACGGCTTGACCGATGGCGCGGCGCTGGTCGAGCTGGACGGGCGGATCCGTCTGGTCAATGCGCCGATGGAGCGGCTCTTGCGCGCGACCCGGGCCGATCTTCTGGGCGCGGATCTCGCGCGGCATCTGCGCGGCACCGGGCGGCTGGCGGCGGATCTGTCCGAGGGGCTGATCCGGCTGCGGCGGACCGAGACCACGGGCACGCTGCCCTCGGGGCGGGCGGTCAGCGCGCAGCTCTCGATCCTGCGGCAGGACGACGATCCCTATGCGGCGCTGCTGACGCTGCGCGAGTTGGGGGCGCATCCGGTGGCCAGCCCGGCGCGGGGCCAGTTCCGGCTGGCGCGCGATCTGGCGCCGCAGGCGCCCTTTGTCACCAGCCCGGCGCGGCAGGCGCTGGCCGAGCGGCTCGAGGGCGCCCTGGCGCAGGGGCTGACGGTGCATCTTTCGGGCGAGACCGGCACCGGCAAGACGACACTTCTGACCCGTGCTCTGGCCGGGCAGGGGGCGCCGGTGGCGACGATCTTCTGTGCCGCGCTCGATCCCGCCAGCTTCGAGGCAGAGCTTTTCGGCACCGGCGCCACCGATCCCGGCCGCATCGGCCGGATCGAGGCGGCGGCGGGCGGCACGCTGGTTCTGGAAGCAGTCGATCTGCTGCCCCCGGCGCTGGCCGGGCGGCTTCTGGCGACGCTCGATGCGGTTCTGGACAGCGGCGGCACCCGGATCGTGTCCACCGCCACGCAGCCGCTCTGGCCGCTTTGCGCCAATGGCACGCTGCCCGAGGCGCTTTATTTCCGGCTTTGCGACCTGACCCTGACCCTGCCGCCGCTGCGCGCCGAGCCCGCCTTTCTGGCGCCTTTCCTCGACGCCTGGCTGGCCGAGATCAACCGGGCCCGGCCGCGTCCGCTGGCGCTTTCGGCGCGGTTCGTCAAGGCGCTCGCCGCCCGGCCGCTGCCCGGCAACCTGCGCGAGGCGATCGCGGCCCTGCGCTGCGCCGCGCTTTGCGCCGGGACCACGGCCGAGCCCGCGCATCTGCCGCCCGCCCGGGACATGGCCGCCGCGCCGGTCCCCGACCGGACCGGGCTGCCGCTCAAGGATCTGGTCCGGGAATTCGAAATCCGGACCATCGAGAATTCCGTGGCCGACCACGGAAGCAAGCGAAGCGCCGCAAAGGCGCTCGGCATCGATGTCGCGACCCTGATCCGCAAGATGAACAGGTCACGCGACACGCAACCAACAAGGAGTGAAACCCCATGACTCGGAGACGGACCGCGCGGGCGCTGACCGCGTTCGCGCTTGCCACCCTGCCGCTTGGCGCGGCGGCGGGCGAGCTGAACATCCTCACCTGGGAAGGCTATGCCGACCCGTCCTTCCTCAAACCCTTCGAAGAGGCCTCGGGCTGCGCCGTCAGCGCCACCTATGTCGGCTCGAACGACGATTTCGCGGCCAAGCTTGCGGCGGGCGGCGGCGTCTATGACGTCATCACCCCCTCGCTCGACACGGTGTCGATGATGCGGCTGGCGGGCTTCGTCGATCCGGTCGACCCCGCCACGGTGACCGGAGCCGAGGGCATCTATCCCGAGTTCGCCAAACATCCCGAGATCGTGGTCGAAGGCGAAACCTGGGCGGTGCCGCTGATCTGGGGCTCGGTCTCGGTGATCTACCGCCCCGACAAGGTCACCGGCACGCCCGATTCCATCGGCCTGCTGTTCGACCCGGCCTACAAGGGCAAGATCTCGCTTTGGGACGACAAATCGGCGATCTACTGGACGGCGCGCTATCTGGGCTTTGAGAACATCTTCGATCTGAGCGACGCGGAACTGGAGGCGGTCAAGGCCAAGCTGATCGCGCAAAAGCCGTTGATCCGCAAATACTGGTCAAGCGCGGGCGAGCTGACCGATCTGATGGCCAATAACGAGGTCTGGGTTTCGAACGCCTGGACGGGGCTGACCTCCAAGGACGTGAACGCGCTGGGCAAGGGCTTCACCGTGGCCGAATTCTCGCCGAAGGAAAAGGCCGAGGGCTGGATGGATTCGATGATGCTGGTCAAGGGCACGCCGAACCAGGAATGTGCGGTCAAGTTCATGTCCTACATGCAATCGCCCGAGGGTCAGTGCGGCATCGCCAAATCGACCGGCTATTTCCCGGTGAACCCGGGTGCGGTGTCCGCCTGCATGGATGCGGCGATGAAGGCAGAGCGCAAGGTCGACAACATCGACTTCGTCAAAAGCCTGGTGATGTGGCAACAGCCGGTGCGGCTCGACAAATATCTCGAGGTCTGGAACGCGGTGAAAGCGGCGCCCTGAGGCCGCTTCCCCCTTTCGACCCAGATCAGCGGCCCCGGAACGCCCGGGGTCGCCCCCTTCCGCATCGCACAGGATTGGCCCATGTCCGCACGCCCTATCGTGACGCTCGACGGCGTCACCAAATCCTTCGGCAGTTTCAAGGCGCTGCACGAAACCAGCTTCTCCATCGGCGAGGGCGAATTCGTCACCCTGCTTGGCCCCTCGGGCTGCGGCAAGACGACGACGCTGCGCCTCATTGGCGGGTTTGAGCTGCCCACCACCGGCAAGATCGGCATTGCCGGGCAGGATGTGACCAGCAATCCGCCCTATCGCCGCCCGGTGAACACGGTGTTTCAGGATTACGCGCTCTTTCCGCATATGACGGTGGCGGAAAATGTCGCCTACGGGCTGACCGTGCGCGGCTCGACCGTCGCGCGCTCCGACATTCCCCGCCAGGTGGCCGAAGTGCTTGAAATGGTCGGGCTGAGCCAGATGGGCGGCAAGCGCCCCGGCGCGCTGTCGGGCGGGCAAAAGCAGCGCGTGGCGATGGCGCGGGCGCTGATCCGCAAGCCGCGGGTGCTGCTTCTGGATGAGCCGCTCTCGGCGCTCGATGTGAAACTGCGCGAGGTGATGCAGGTCGAACTGAAGCGGCTGCACCGGGAATTGGGCATCACCTTCCTCATGGTCACGCATGATCAGACCGAGGCTTTGGCGCTCTCGAACCGGATCGTGGTGATGGAGGCCGGGCGGATCCGCCAGATCGGCACGCCGAACGATTTGTATGACCGCCCGGCGACGCCCTATGTCGCCGATTTCATCGGCGCGACGAACCTGATCGAGGCGCGCTACGAGGGGCGCGAGGCCGGGTTTGACGTGATGTCCCTGCCGGGCGGCGCGAAGCTGCGCCGCAAGACCGCGGGCAATGGCGGCTTCCATCCGGGCACGGATGTTCTGATCGGCATTCGCCCCGAACATCTGCGCCCCGCCGCGGGCGACAATCTGCTGCAGGGCAGGGTGGTCGACACGCTTTTCCACGGTGACAGCATAAGGCTGGAATTCCTGCCCGATGGCGCGACGCAACCGGCCTTTGCGCAGCTGCCGCGCGGCGCGGCGCTTTCCGCCGATGCGCTGATGCCGGGGCAGCCGATCCGCTTTGCCGTTGCCCCCGAGGACGTCATGCTGTTTGCCAAGGTGGCGGCATGAAACGCCCCTCCGCTTCGATGCTGCTGACGGCGGGGCTTTTCTCGCTGCCGCTGGGCTGGGCGCTGCTGCTTCTGATCGTGCCCTATCTGCTGATGATCGCGGTCGGTTTCTGGACCCGGCAATTCCCGCTTTTCGTCCCCGATTTCCAGTTCGGCAACTACGTCCAGCTGTTCTCGGACCCGCAATATACCACGGTGATCCTGCGCACGCTGAAGATCGCAGCGATGGTCACCGCCTGCGCGCTGATCCTGGGCTATCCGCTGGCCTATTTTCTGGTCTTCACCATCCGCTCCGACCGGCTGCGCAACCTGATCTACATGGCGGTGATCGTGCCGCTCTGGGTCAGCTACCTGCTGCGCGCCTATACTTGGAAGATCATTCTGGGCACCGATGGCGCGCTCAATTCCGCGCTGATCTGGCTTGGGCTGATCGACACGCCGCTCGATGCCTTCCTTTATAACCAGACGGCGATGGTGATCACGCTCACCTATATCTTCGTGCCCTTCATGGTGATGCCGATCTATGCCGTGCTGGAAAACATCCCCAAGGGGCTGATCGAGGCGTCGGAAGACCTTGGCATCGGGCCTTTGGGTACCTTTGCCCATGTGATCGCGCCCCTGTCGCTGGGCGGGGTGGTGGCGGGGGCGATGATGACCTTTTGCCTGAGTTTCGGCGATTTCGTCGCCCCTGTGCTGGTCGGCGGCCCCGATGGGACGATGGTGGCGAACCTGCTGCAAACGCAATTCGGCGCGGCGCTGAACTGGCCGCTTGGGTCTGCGCTCGCCACGCTCGTGCTGATCATGGTGCTGGCGATCCTGGGCCTCACCGGCTGGGCCGAACGCGCCTCGGCGCGCAATCTGCGATAGGGGGCGGCGATGAAACAGCTTTTGTGGTGGCAAAAGGGGATGGTCGGCTTCGTCTTTGGCGTGCTCGCTTTCCTTTACCTGCCGATCGTCGTGCTCGTCGTCTTTTCCTTCAACGACAGCAAGGTGACCTCCTTCCCGCTGTCGGGCTTCACCTGGCATTGGTATCAGGCGGTCTTCGCCAATGCGCAGATGCTGACGGCGCTGAAAAACAGCCTGATCGTCGCCACCTGCGCCACCGGCCTGACGCTGACCATCGGCACGCTGGCGGCCCTTGTGCTGGATCGTCACGACTTCCCGGGCAAGGGGCTGTTCCGCAATGCGATCCTCTTGCCGCTCAGCCTGCCGGGGCTGGTGACCGGCATCGCGATGCTGAATTTCTACAAGCAGATCGGCATTCCCCAAAGCCTGACCGCGGTGGTGATCGGCCATGCGACGGCGCTGCTGGGGGTGGTCGTCAGCCAGGTGATGGCGCGGCTCGCCAAGACCGATCACCGGCTGCTGGAGGCCTCGGCCGATCTGGGCGCCGGGCCGGTCGAGACCTTCTTTCGCGTCACCCTGCCCGCGATCCGGCCGGCGATCCTTGGCGCGGGGCTTCTCAGCTTCACCCTCAGCTTTGACGAGATCCCGGTGACCTATTTCCTGACCGGGCGCGACATCACCCTGCCCATCTACATCTATTCCACGCTGCGCCGTGGCATCACCCCCGAGATCAACGCCATCGGCTCGCTGATCGTTCTGGTCTCGCTTCTGCTCATCATCCTCTCGGTCGGGCTGCTGCGCGACCGCAAATAACCACAGGGAGAACACCATGACCGATACCACCTTGGCCTATTGGCAGGGGCTTGCCGAAAAGCTGACGCTGCGCACCCGCCACTTCATCGGCGGCGACTATCTGCCCTCGGCCGATGGCCGCACCTTCCAGACGATCAACCCGGCCAATGGCGCCGTTCTGGCCGAGGTCGCCCGCGGCGGTCAGGCCGAGATCGACCGCGCCGTGTCGGTCGCCCGCAAGGTCTTTCGCTCCGGCGTCTGGTCAAAGATGGAGCCGCGCGCCCGCATGGCGGTGCTGGAGAAATTCGCCGCGCTGATCGAGGCGCATGGCGAGGAATTCGCCGTCCTTGACAGCCTCGACATGGGCAAGCCGGTGATGGACATGATGAACATCGACGTGCCCTTTTCGGCCACGACGATCAAGTTCTTCGGGGAATCGATCGACAAGTTCCACGGTCAGGTGACGGCGACGGCGACGACCGCGCTGCATTACATCCTCAATCAGCCGCTCGGCGTCGTCGGCATCATCACGCCCTGGAACTATCCGCTGATGATGGCGGCGTGGAAGCTGGGCCCGGCGCTCGCCACCGGCAATTCGGTGGTGCTGAAACCGGCCGAGCAATCGCCGCTTTCGGCCTGTCTGCTGGCCGAGTTGTTCATCGAGGCGGGCGGTCCGCCCGGCGTCTTGAACGTTGTCCAGGGTCTGGGCGAGGAGGCGGGCAAGGCGCTGGCGCTGCACATGGATGTCGACAAGATCGCCTTCACCGGCTCGACCGAGGTCGGCAAGCTTCTGATGATCTATGCCGGTCAGTCGAACATGAAGCGCGTGACGACCGAATGCGGCGGCAAGACCCCGCAGATCATTCTGGGCGACTGGGACGATCTGGACACCGCCGCGACCTATGCGGTGAACGGCATCTTCGGCAATCAGGGCGAGGTCTGCAACGCGGGCTCGCGCATCCTTGTGGCGCGGGAATTGCACGACGCCTTTGTCGAGAAATTCATCGCCACGGCAAAGCAGAATTTCATCCTCGGCGACCCGCTCGATCCCGCGACGACGATGGGGCCCTTGGTCACCACCGACCAGCAGGCGCGCGTTCTGGGCTATATCGCGAAGGGCCGCGCCGAGGGGGCGGTGCTGGCGCTGGGCGGCGGCACGCCTGCGGGCCTGTCGCACGGTGCCTATGTGGAGCCGACGCTGTTCACCGGGGTCAACAATGCCATGACCATCGCGCGCGAGGAAATCTTTGGCCCGGTCGGCACGATCATTCCGATCGACGGGCTCGAAGACGGGCTCGAAATCGCCAATGACTCGCCCTATGGGCTGGCCGCTTCGGTCTGGACCCGCGATCTGGCCAAGGCGCATACCTTCGGGCGCGAGATGGAGGCGGGCGTGTGCTGGGTGAACTGCTTCGATCACGGCGACATGACCTCGCTTTGGGGCGGGTTCAAGCAGACCGGCAACGGTCGCGACAAGTGTTTCGAGGCGCTGTCGCAATATACCCAGACGAAATCGGTCTGGATCAATCTGGGCTGACAGATCCGGCCCGGCCCGTCCCGGTTACGGGGCGGGCCCACGCCCGGGCGGGACCGGCGCCGATTTGTCGAACCGCGGCGGCGCATAGCCCCCCAGCCGCGAGGTGGCCAGGCCAAGCCGCACCATCCCCTCGGCCAGGGCCACGGCGCAGACGACGCCATCGAGCACCGGCAGCCCATGCGCCTGCGACAGCGCCCGGGCCAGATCGGTCATGCCCGCGCAGCCCAGCACGATCGCCTCGGCCCGGTCCTCAAGGATCGCCCGCGCGACTTCATGGCCGATGCGCGCAGAGGCGTCGCTGAGCGGGTCTTCCAGATCCAGCACCGGAATTTCCGAAGCCCGCACCCGGGCGCAGCGCGCGGCCAGACCGTAACGGGCCAGATTGTGCGAAATCGCCGGAACCGACCGGCCCAAAGTGGTGACGACCGAGAACGAATTCGACAGCATCGCCGCCATGTGAAAGGCCGCCTCGCCGATGCCGATCACCGGCTTGTCGGTCAGACAGCGCGCGGCATCAAGCCCGGTATCGTCGAAACAGGCGATGATCACCGCGTCATAATCCGACCGGCTGCCGATCACCTCCAGAAGACCGGCGAGGCTGATCGCCTCGTCGTAATAGCCCTCGATCGAGGCGGGGCCGCGGCCCGGATTGACCGCAAGGATCTCGGTCCCCGGCGCGGCCACCCGACGCGCGGCGGCGCCGATCTTTTCCGTCATCGTGGCGGTGGTGTTGGGATTGATCACCAGCAGACGCATCAGATGTCTCCGCCCAGATAAGCCGCCTTGATCCGCGGGTCGTGCATGAGGTCGGCCGAGGCGCCCGAAAGCGCGACAGTGCCGGTCGAGAGCGCATAGGCACGCGCCGAAATCGACAGCGCCATGCGGCTGTTCTGCTCCACCAGCAGCACCGACACGCCCTCGTCGCGGCTGATCGCCACGATGGCGCGGGCGATGTCCTGCACCAGCTTCGGCGCGATCCCAAGCGAGGGCTCGTCAAGCAACAAAAGCTTCGGCGCCGCCATCAGCGCCCGGCCGATCACCATCATCTGCTGCTCGCCGCCCGAAAGCGTCCCCGCCTGCTGGCCATAGCGTTCCTTCAGCCGCGGAAACCGGGTCAGCACGGCCTCAAGCGAACGCGCGATCCCGGCCGTGTCGGAGCGGGTGAAAGCGCCCATCAGCAGATTGTCCCTGACCGACATCAGCGGAAACACCCGCCGCCCCTCGGGCACCATGGCGATGCCCATTTTCACGATCTCGGCCGGGGATTTGCCGTCGATCCGGTCGCCGCGATAGGTGATCGTGCCCGCGCGCGGTTTGCGCAGGCCGGTGATCGCGCGCAGGATCGAGGATTTCCCCGCCCCGTTCGCGCCGATCAGGGCCACCGTCTCGCCCTCGGCCAGATTGAGCGACACGCCCTTGAGCGCATAGACGTGATCGTAATAAAGCTCGATGTTTTCAAGGCTCAGAAGCATGTCTCACATCCCGATCGCAGCATCTTCCGAGCCCAGATAGGCCTCGATCACGCGCGGATTTTCCTGAATTTCCGCGGGCGTGCCCTCGGCGATCTTTTCGCCGAAGTTCAAGACCACGATCCGGTCCGAGATCTTCATCACCGCCGGCATGTCATGTTCGACCAGAAGCACGGTGATGCCGCGTTCATCGCGCAGCCGCCGCACCAGCGCCACCATCCGCATCGTCTCGTCATGGTTCATCCCGGCGAAGGGCTCGTCCAGAAGCAGCACGGCCGGGTTGGTGGCGAGGCCAATCGCCATGCCCAGCGCCCGCAGATGCCCCTGCGGCAGGTTCGAGGCAAGTTCGTTTGCAATCGCCCCCAGCCCCAGAAAGCCGATGATCTCGTCGGCCGAGGCGGCAAAGGCGGTCTCGTCGGCCCGCGCCGCGCTCGATCCGAAAAAGAACCCGGCCAGCGTCGCCCGGGCGCGCAGGTGATGCGCGACGATGACGTTTTCGCGCAGCGTCATGGCGCGGAAGATCGTGGTTTCCTGAAAGGTCCGCACGACGCCCTTGCGCGCCACCGCATGGGGCGACAGGTTCGAGATCCGTTCGCCGCGAAACAGCACCTCGCCCGATGTGGTGCGCAGGAAGGACGAGATCATCTTGAACAGTGTCGATTTCCCCGCGCCATTCGGGCCGATGACCGACAGGATCTCGCCCTCGGCGACGTCGAAGCTGATGTCATTATTCGCAACCAGCCCGTCGAAGCGCTTGGTGACATTGCGGATTTGCAGGATCGGGCTCATTTCCCCCCCTTGCCGCGCAGCATCGCGGGCAGGCTGAGCAGGCCGTTCGGCACGACCAGCATCGCGGCGATGAGCAGCGTCGAATAGATCAGCATCTGGTATTTCGCGGCGGCGAAAAGCAGCGACCAGCCGAAGTAGAGGACCAGCGTGCCCAGCATCGGGCCGAAGACGAAGCCAAGGCCCCCCAGGAAGCAGTTCAGCATGAAGTTGACGCTGTCGGCGACCTGAAAGGAGGAGGGATAGATCGACTGCGAGATCACCACGAAGCCCGCCCCGGCGATGCCGCCCATGAAGGAAGACATCGCATAGGCCAGCACCCGGAGAAGCGCGATGTTGACCCCGATCGAGGCCGCCAGATCCTCGTTTTGCTGCAGGGACCGGAAGAGATGCCCCAGCCGCGACCGGGTCAGCCGCCAAAGCACCAGATAGGCGAGGCACATCAGCGTCACCGCCATCAGGTAAAACGCCAGTTTCGGGTTTTCGAGCGTGGCGAAATCGGGGATGAGCACCAGACCGAAGACCGAGACCTCGCCCGGCAGCGGGATCGAGGTGATGCCGCGCGCGCCATTGGTGATCGGCAGGGCCAGGGCCGAAAGCCGGGCGACCTCGGTCAGAACCAGCGTCACCATCGAGAAATAGACGCCCCGCAGCCGCAGGATCGGCAGGCCGATCAGCACCGCCAGCCCGGCGCAAAACAGCCCCGCAAGCGGCAGCGTGGCCCAGAAATTGACCCCCAGCTTGGTGATCAGGATGGCGGCGACATAGCCGCCCGCCAGCGCATAGGCGCCCTGACCGATGTTGATGCGGCCGATGTAGAAGGTCAGCCAGACCCCGGCCGAGCCGATCGACAAAAGCGCGACCGAGGTCAGCGTGTAGTAGAAATCCCACCGGCCGGTGAGGGCGATCAGCCCCGGCACGCCGATGTAAAGCGCCAGCAGGAAAGCGGCGAGGGAAACGGCACGGATCATGGCTCAGCCCCAGGGTTTGCCCATCAGCCCCTGCGGGCGGAAGGCGAGGAAAATCATCAGCGAGGCGAAGATGACAAGATAGGTGATGTCGCCGTAAGCTGCGAGCAGCGACAGGCCCACGGATTCCAGCATGCCCAGAATGAAGCCCCCGGCGATGGCGCCCGAAATCACCCCGGCGCCGCCGATCATGATCATCAGAAAGGCCTTGATCGAGGTCGGGCCGCCCATGCCAAGGTTCACGCCGACGATCGAGACGAGAAGCCCGCCCACCAGCCCCGCCAGCATCGCGCCCAGCGCAAAGCCGATCATCGAATAGCGCGCGACATCGACCCCCATCAGCTCGGCCGCCATCCGGTCTTGCGCCAGGGCCCGCATCGCGCGTCCGGTGCGGGATTGGCGCATGAAGAGGATGAAGGCCCCGATCAGCGCCACGGCCAGGACCCCGATCAGGATCCGGTCATAGGGCATGACGATGCGGAAATCCCAGTTGAAGACGCCCGGAACAAGCTTCGGAATGCCGCGCTGCTTTTCGCCAAAGACCAGAAGCGTCACCGCATCAAGGAAAAACGCGATCCCGGCCGCCAGAAGCATCGTCGATTCCTCGCGCTTCGAGCGGCGGATGACCGGGGCAAAGAGGAACCTTTCGACAAAGGCGCCGAGCGCCGCCAAGGCGACGGCCGAACAGATCAGCCCGACGACGAAGGGCAGATGGAACTGCGCCACCACCGTATAGGTGATGAACCCGCCGATCACATACATCTGCCCATGGGCGAAATTGAGCACGTTCATCAGCGAAAAGATGAGCGTGAGGCCGAGCGCGATCAGCGCATAGGATGCGCCAAGAAAGAGCCCGTTGACGATGATCTGCTCCATGTCCTCTCCCCGGATCAAAGGATGGCCCGGCCGGTCGCGGCCGGGCCGGGGCCTGTCAGTCGGGCTTGTCAATCGACGGTGGCGACGAACAGCGTCTGGAAGGCGCCGTCCTTGTATTCGTTCACCACGAGCGGCACCGACAGCTGCCGCTTCTGCCCGAACGAGGTGGTGCCGACATAGCTCAGCTTCGCATCGCCCTTCATGTTAGGGTTCGGCGCGGCGAAACTGTCGATCGCGGTCTTGAAGGCGGCAATGTCGGTCAGGCCCTTCGGATCGGCTTTCAGCGTCTGCAGGATATATTCCAGCGCATAGACCTTGGTGTTCGACTCGTCGTTGTATTCGCCGAACATCTCGGTGTATTTCGCGACGAAGTCCTTCATGTAATCCGAGGCGATCTCGGGCGTCGAGGCGCCGCCGACCGAGATGAAGCCATTCGCCGCCTCGCCCGCGCCTTCCTCGATCACCTTGGCATCCTGCGCGGTCTCGGTCGAAATGAGCCCGGTGTAGCCCAGATCGCGGGCCGAACGGATCAGCTGCGGCGCGGCGGCCGGGGCGACGCCCGAGAGCACCAGAAGGTCGGGCTGCGATTTCAGCACCGGCAGCAGGACCGGGGTGAAATCGGTGGTGTCGACCTGATAGGTCACGTCCGCGGAGGTCACCTCAAGGCCCAGCGCCTTGGCGGCCGCAACGCCGCTGTCGCGCTGGCTCAGCGGGTCGGATTCATTCGCCGCGACAAAGGCGACCTTGGTGACGCCCTTGTTTTCTTTCAGGTATTTGTAGATTGCCGGGCCGGATTGATAGCTGGCCACCATGCCCAGGATCGCGTTTTCGGCGGGCTTGGTGTAAAGTTCCTTCGGGAAGGCATAGGGGATGTAGATGATGTCATTCGTCTCGGCCACCGGGCGCACGGCGGCGGCGCCGTCATCGACATTCGGGCCGACGACATAATGGATGCCCTGCTGCGCCATCTGCTCCATGCCGGCAATCGCGCGTTTGGGGTCCTTCTGGTCGTCAAAGGTGACGATCTCGATCTTGTAGGCGGTGCCGCCGATCTCGACGCCGCCCTTTTCGTTCAGCATCGCCGCCAGCGTCTGCATCGAGCGCACGTTCGAGGTGCCCCAGGCCGCCGCCGGACCCGAGGTGACGCCGACGAAGCCGATCTTCAGCGTCTCCTCGGCCCGGGCCAGCGTGGCGGAAAGCGAAAGCGCCGCCACGACCGCAAGCGCGGAGGTGGTGAGCATGGTGCGTCTGTTCATCGTGGAAACTCCCTGTGGACCGTCTTTATGTTTGCACCAGAGCCATGATCCGGCGCTCTGACGCGGTTGCCTGAGGTCAGGGAAAAGATTGTTAACAATCCTGTCAACCATCCTGTTATCCTGACTGTGACCGCCGCGACGCTTGCTGGCATCGGGGGGCGGATGTATTTGCCTGTGAAGACAGGATGTTTCGGACCATGTGTGATGAACGAGAGCCCCGCACAAGAGACAGACGGTTCCGGTGCTGGTGACGAAATCACCGAAACCGAGATCGTCGAGCGCATTTTCGAGGCAGTGATGGAACGGCGGCTGGCCGCGGGGACCAAGCTGTCCGAATCGGAATTGTGCAAGGCCTTCGGGGTCGGGCGGATGCGGATCCGCCGCTGTCTGCTGCTTCTGGCCAGCCGCGAGGTGGTGGAGCTGCGCGAAAACCGCGGCGCCTATGTGGCGAGCCCCACCCCGGCGCAGGCGCGCGACGTGTTCGAGGCGCGCGCGGCGCTGGAACCGGCGATCGCGCGTCTGGTGGCCGAGCGCGCGGGCGCCACGGAAATCGCCGCGCTGGAACGGTTCATCGCCGAAGAGGCCGCCGCCCATGAGCGCGGCAGCCGCCACGAGGCGATCCGGCTTTCGGGGCAGTTCCATCTGCAGCTGGCCGAGGCGAGCGGCAATGCCACGCTGGAACGGATGCTGCGCGAATTGGTGGCGCGCAGCTCGCTGATCGTGGCGATTTACGGGGCGCCGGGGCTGGAGACCTGCCGCGACCATGACCATGCCACGCTGCTGCAGGCGCTGCGCGCGCGCGACGGGGCGGCGGCGGAACGGCTGATGGCGGCGCATCTGCAAGACATCGCCGCGACGCTGGACCTGTCGGGCAGGGCACCTGCCGGGGGCGATCTGGTGTCGGTGCTGTCGGCGCGCTGAAGCCGCCTACCAGCTTTTGGTGTCGATCGGATAGGCGGTGGTGTGGCGCAGCCGCTCCATCGCGAAATGCGAGGTGATGTTGCGGATCGGCACCGCATCGGTCAGGCGGCGGTAAAGCAGGTCATAGGCCGCCATGTCCGAGACCGCGACGCGCAGCAGGTAATCCATTTCCCCCGCCATGCGCCAGACCTCCATGATTTCGGGCAGTTTTTCGACCGCGGCGGCAAAGGCGGCCCGCCACTCCGGGCCGTGATCGGGGGCCTCGATGGCGACAAAGACGGTCAGGCCCAGCCCCAGTTCCTGCGGATTGGCCAGCGCGACGCGCTTTTCGATCACCCCCGAGGCTTCCAGTTTCTGGATCCGCTTCCAGCACGGCGTCTGCGACAGCCCGACCCGGTCGGCGATCTGCGCCACCGGCAGCGTCGCGTCGCGCATCAGTTCAGAAACAATCTTGCGGTCGATCAGGTCAAGCTGGGCCATCCGGGCTCTCCGAAGCTGCGTCTTTGGCAAGGGAATGCCATCTTCGGAAAAAAGTCCACTGCGTTTATCGAGTTTTGGTATTTTTTATGCGTGGCGACGACGGCCGGGGGGCGCGGGGCGTGCTTGCCGCGGCTGTGGCAACTGCGGGCGACGCCGCGCAAGCGCCGACGAATCCCCCTTGACCACCGGGATTTACGATGGTCTTCCTGTACTTGCCGGGCATGTCCTGCGGGGCGTGTCGTTTCGGATTGTGCCGTGACGCCGTTGGTCCGACCTTTGCCAAAGACGTCCGGGGGTCGGTGTTGAAGGGCAAACTCATCAACAAGCCAGCCGACCGGGTCGTCTTTGGTCATGTCCGCCATCTGCAGCCGCGGGTTGCGCAACTTCGGGAGGCTGCGAAAGCCCATGACACATCCGTCGCCGCGACAGACGAGTCGGGCCGGGGCTTTGGCCGGGGGGGGGAGCCGGGAGGCCGCTGTCGCTGTCCACGCTGCATTTCGACATCGTCGGCGGCTGTCAGCTGCGCTGTGTCGGCTGCCCGAATTCCGGCCTTGATCCCCGCCCCGAGTTCATCGCGCCCGAGCTGTTCGCGCGCTGCCTGTCCAACATCGACGTGCCGAAGATCACGCTGATACGGCTGTTCAACTACGGCGAGCCGCTGCTGCATCCCGCGCTGGAAGAGCTGGGCCGGATCCTGCTGGAAAGCCCGATCCGGCGGCATTGGGTGGAGATTTCCACCAATGCGCAATCCGAGGCCCGCGACCGGCTGGAGGCGCTGGTGGCGATGGGGGCGCTCAATCTGCTGACGGTCAGCTGCGACGGCGACGGCACGCCGGCCAGCTACGAAGCCCTGCGGCCACCGGCCAGGTGGTCGAAACTGATGACGTTTCTGGCCTTTGCCCGGGATCTGGCGGCGACATATCCGGCCCTGCGCCTGCAGGCGCGCTGCGTGATCGAGGCGCCCGAGTACCGGCAGCGCTGGCGAGAGGTGCTGGGGCCTTTCGGCATTCATCCCGAATTCCGCGGCTGGATCCAGCTGCCCGACAGCCTGCGCGACCGCGCCCGCGATCGGGTGACGATGGGCACGGGCGGCTGTGCGATCGCCGCCGATCCGGGCAATCTTTACGTCGATCATCGCGGCAACATCGTGCCATGCTGCTTTCATCCGGGGGCGGCGCTGCTTGGCAATCTGGGGCAGGACCGCCTGAGCATGCTGCGGGCCGGGGACCGGCGCGCGGCCTTCTTGCGGGCGCTGGAAACGCGCCGGGCGGCGATGCCGGTCTGCAACCGCTGCGAGATGGGCGCGGACTGGGGGCTTGGCCCCCCGACCGAGGCGGTGACGCGGTTTTCGCAAGGGGGGGCGGCATGACAGAGGGGACATCGCCGGGCCTTCCCGGCACGCGGCCCGATGCCACCTTGGCGCAGGTGCTGCAACGGCACGCCCGGAACTGCCCCGACAAGATCGCCTTGCGGTTTCTGGACCGCGGCGAGGGCGAGGGGACCTGCCTGACCTATGCCGGGCTTGACCGTCAGGCCCGGCTTTGGGCGGCCGAGCTGCTGGCGCGGGGCGCGCGCGGGCGGACCGTGCTTCTGGTCTATCCGCCGGGTCTGCCCTTTGTCATCGGCTTCTGGGCCTGTCTTTACGCAGGCGCCATCGCGGTGCCGACGCCCTTCATCACGCCTGCGCGCTCTGCCCCGCGGATCGCCGCGATTGCCGCCGATGCGCGGCCCCGTCTGGTGCTGTGTTCGGCTGCGCTGGCCGCCGAGGCGACGATCCGCGACGCGGTGGCCGCGCTGCGGCCCGATCTGGACTGGATCGCCACCGACGGGCCCGCCCCCGCGGGCGATCCGCCGCAACCCGAACCGCCGCAACCCGAAGATCCGGCCTTCTTGCAATATACCTCGGGCTCGACCGCCGATCCGCGCGGGGTGATCGTCACCCAGTCCAATCTGATCGCCAACATGGAGATGATCCGCCGCGCCTTTGGCCATGACAGCACGACGCGGATGGTCAGCTGGCTGCCGCTGTTTCACGACATGGGGCTGGTCGGCGGGATGCTGCAGCCGCTTTATCTGGGGGCCGAGACGGTGCTGATGGCGCCGATGGATTTCATCCAGCGGCCCCTGCGCTGGCTGCAGGCGATCGCGCGCCACCGCGCCACCAGCAGCGGCGGGCCGAATTTCGCCTATGCGCTCTGTGCCGAGCGCCTGCGCCCCGAGCAGATCGAGGGCCTTGACCTCTCCAGCTGGCGCGTCGCCTTTTGCGGCGCCGAGCCGGTCCGGGCCGAGGATCTGCGCCGCTTCGCCGCCCGTCTTGCCCCGGCGGGCTTCGACCCGAAGGCGCTGTTTCCCTGTTACGGCATGGCCGAGACGACGCTTTTCGTCTCGGGCGGGCCGGCGGGCAGCGGGCTTGCCACGCTGCCCGGATCTGCCGACCAGCCCGAGCGGGTGATCTGCGGCCTTGGCGCCGCGGGGCAGCAGCTGGCCATCGTCGATCCCGAAACCCGCGAACGCCTGCCCGAGGGTAAGGTGGGCGAGATCTGGGTGGCCGGGCCGCATGTCGGCGCGGGCTACTGGCAGCAGCCCGACCGCAGCCGGGACAGTTTCGGGGCGCGGATCGCGAACGAGGATGGCCCGGCCTTCCTGCGCACCGGCGATCTGGGGCAGATGCGGGGCGAGGGGCTGGCCGTCGTCGGGCGGCTGAAGGATATCGTCATCATCCGCGGCGCCAAGCACCACCCCGAGGATATCGAGGCCGCCGCCACCCGCGCCCATCCCGCGCTTTCCGCCACTGCCGCCGCCTTTGCCGTGCCGCAAGACGGGGCCGAGGCGCTGGTCGTGGTGCAGGAGGTCCGGCGCGGCCATCAGGCCGATCCGGCGCTGGATCTGGCGGCGCAGGCGGTCACGGCGGCGATCTGCGAGGGCTTCGGGGTGCGCCCGTTTGAAGTCGTGCTGGTGCGGCCGGGCACCTTGCCGCGCACCACCAGCAACAAGATCCGCCGCGGCGCCTGCCGCGCCGCCCATCTGGCCGGAGAGCTGGCCCGCTGCCCGGTCACGAAGACAGATCATCTTTCATTTTCAGGAGGTTCCGATGGTTGATTTTGGATCGTTCAACAGTCTTGCGCCGCTGTTGCGCGACGACCCCTATCCGGTCTACGCGCAGCTGCGCGCCCGCGCGCCGGTGTTCTGGACCGAGACCGAACAGGCCTGGGTGCTGCTGCGCCATCAAGAGGTCAGCGCGGCCTTTTGCAACCCCGGCCTGCTGACGCTGGATCTGGGGCAGTTCGTCGCCGATGTCTCGCAGGCGCTGGGCGACCACCCGGTCGAGCTGTTGCGGCTGCTTGACATGGCGATCTTTTTCCGCAACCCGCCCGCGCATGGGCCGCTGCGCGCGCTGGTGGCGCGGCTTCTGGCGCTGCGCCCGCAGGCCGCCTGCGCCGCCGAGGTGGCGCGCATCGCCCGCAGCCTTCATGCGCCGCTGGTCCGCGACGGCGGTCTGGATCTGATGACCGGCTTTGCCGATCCGCTGCCGCCGCTGTTCATGGGCTGGCTTTTGGGGCTGGCCGATGCCGATGCGCTCTGGCTGGCGAAGACGCTTTCGGGGGTGCCGGTGATCCTCAACCGCGGCGCCTCGATCCGCGATTTCCGCGCCGCCGAACGGCGCCTGACCGAGGCCCATGCCTTCCTGCGCGCCGAGATCACGGCCCGCCGCCTTGCGCCGCGGGACGATGGCCTGTCGCTTCTGGTCAGCCGCAATGACGCCTCCGAGGCGCCCTTTGACGACGACCGGCTGACCGCCCTGACCAGTTTCGTCTTCATGGCGGGCTTCGAGACCACCTCGGCGCTGATCGGCAATGCGCTCTGGCTGCTGCTCGACCATCCCGATCAATGCGACCGCGTCGCGGCGGACCGGAAGCTCTTGGCCAGTGCCGCCGAAGAGGCCTTGCGGCTGGAGGCGCCGATCCAGCAGGTCCGCCGCCGCGCCGCCACCGACATGACCCTGGCCGGGCAGGAGATCCGGGCGGGCCAGCAGATCGTGCTGATGATCGCCGCCGCCAACCGCGATCCGCAGGCCTATCCCGACCCCGACCTTTACCTGCCCGGGCGCACCGGGCGGCCGGTGCAATCCTTTGGCGGCGGGCTGCATCACTGCCTGGGCGCCTGGGTCGCCCGGATGGAGGCCGAAATCGCGCTGGGCACCGTGCTGGACGGGCCGCGCCCGCGGCTGTGCATCGACCGGCCCGGCTGGCGGGCGCTGCACAACCAGCGCCGCATGACCAATCTTCCCGTGCAGGTCTGACCCGCATGGCCCCCGAAATACCTTGCTGCGAGGCCCCGATGCTGAATGAAACCGCCGTCAGAACCTGGATCACCGATTTTCTCGTGTCGCTCACGGGGGCAGAGGCGACCGCCATCACCGGCGATGCGCCATTTTACAACCTCGGGATCGACTCGGTCGATGCGGTGGTGATGGCGGGCGCGATGGAAGAACATTTCGGCACCGAGATCGAGGCGACGCTGGTCCTGCGCAATGCCACGATCGACGAGCTGATCGCCGATCTGCGCGAAAGCGGCCTGCTCGCATGACCCGCAAGCCGCCCGAGCTGAGCCTGATCGTGATCAGCCACGAGATGGCGCGCGAATTGCCGCGGACGCTTTACAGCCTGTCGCCGCGCTATCAGGAGGGCATCGCCGCCGAGGATTACGAGGTGATCGTGATCGACAACGGCTCGCGCCAGCCGCCGCGGGCCGAGGATTTCGCCGATCTGGGCCTGAATTTGCGGATCGAGCGCTTTGCCGATCCGACGCCCTCGCCGGTGCGGGCGATCAACCACGGGCTGGGCCTTGCGGCGGCGCCGCTGATCGGCGTCAGCATCGACGGCGCGCGGATGGCCAGCCCCGGCCTGCTGGAGGCCTGTCGCCGCGCGGCGCGGACCGATCCGATGCCGGTCGTCAGCACGCTCTCGTTCCAGATCGGGCCGGGGCCGCAATGGCTGACCCAGCAGCAGGGCTATGACAGCGCCTGGGAGGACCGGCTGCTGGCCGGGATCGACTGGCAGGCCGACGGCTACCGGCTGTTCGACATCAGCCCCTTTGCCGAGAATGTCCGGCGCGGCTGGTTCGGCCCGCTCAGCGAAAGCAATCTGCTGTTCCTGCCGCGCGCTCTTTGGGAGGCGCTGGGCGGCTTCGATCCGGCCTTCGAAAGCCCGGGCGGCGGGGCGGCCAATGCCGATCTGCTCTGGCGCGCGCTGGAACATCCGGGCACGCGGCAGGTGGTGGTTCTGGGCGAGGGGATCTTTCATCAGATCCATGGCGGCACCCACACGAATGCCGGGGCCGCCGCGCTGGAGGTGCACAAGCGCGCCGCCAAGGAATATTACCGCCTGCGCGGCCGGATCCGGGTCGTGGATACCGAGCGCAGCTATTTCGGCCCGGTGTCGCGCCGCGCCGCCGAGGTTTACGCCCGCCAGCTTGCCGCGGCGCAGACGGCCCCCCCGCGCGCGGCGGCAACGCCCTTGCGGCCCGGCCCCGAGGCGGGCGAGCGCTATCTCGACCTGCTCAAGGCGGTGCTTTTGAACGAGACCGGGCTGGAAACCGAGGTTGCGCTGGATGCGCTGCGGGGCCGAAAGGACATCCCCCCCGCCTTCTGGAGCGAGACGCTTTACGACGTGCCCGGCCAGCTGGCCCCGGCGCTGGCGGAAAAGCGGCGGTTGCGGGCGCAGGGGCTTGACACGCTGACCGCGCAGGCCGGTCCGCCGCTGGGCTATACGATGATCGGGCGGCGGCGGCTGGACCATCTGCAGGACTGCGTCGCCACCGTCCTGGCCGAGGCGGTGCCGGGCGATCTGATGGAATGCGGGGTCTGGCGCGGCGGGGCCTGCCTGCTGATGAAGGCGATGCTCGATCTGGCCGGGGCGCAGGACCGCAGCCTTTGGGTGGCGGATTCCTTTGCCGGGCTGCCACCGCCCGCGCTGCCCGAAGACGAGGGGCTGGATCTGTCGCGCGAGCGCGCCCCGGCGCTGGCCGTGTCGCAGGCGCGGGTGGAGCGGGCCTTTGCCGATTTCGGCCTGCTCGATGCGCGGGTGCGGTTCCTGCCCGGCTTCTTTGCCGACACGCTGGCGGGCTGCGCGGTGGAAAAACTGGCGCTGCTGCGGCTTGATGGCGATCTTTACAGCTCCACCCTGCAGGCGCTGGAGGCGCTTTACGACCGCGTCGCGCCGGGGGGCTTCGTCATCATCGACGATTACGGCGCCCTTGGCCAATGCGCGCTGGCGGTGGACCGCTTCCGCGCCGCGCGCGGCATCACCGCGCCGCTTGGCATGATCGACTGGACGGGCGCCTTCTGGCGCAAGTCGTGACCCTTTTTCGGAGACAGCCCCGTGTTCCAATTCTGGCCCAGTGTCGTCAAACCCATTCTGGACGCCGCCGAAGCGCGCCGCGTGATCGAGGTCGGCGCCGATGCGGGCCGCCATTCCCGGTTTCTGGCCGGCTGGGCCAAGGCCGCCGGGGCGCGGCTTGACATCGTCGATCCCGAACCGGGGCCCGAGGTGGCGCGGCTGTGCGACCGCTTCGCCGGGGTGGCGGTGTTTCACCCGCGCCCCAGCCTGGACGTGCTGGGCGATCTTCTGCCCGCCGATGTCGTGCTGCTGGATGGCGACCACAACTGGTACACGATGTATCACGAGCTGCAGGCGATCTACGGCGGCGACGGCCCGCTGGCACCCGATGCGCCGATCACTATCTGCCACGATGTCGAATGGCCCTATGCGCGCCGCGATCTTTACTATTGCCCCGACCGCATCCCCGCCGCGCATCGCCAGCCCCATCGCATCGGCGGGCTCTTGCCGCGGGAACGCGGCCTTTCGCCGGGGGGGCACAATGCGGGCTTTGCCCATGCCGTGGAGGAGGGCGGTCCGCGCAATGGCGTCAAGACCGCGATCGAGGATTTTCTGGCCGGACGCGGGGCAGAGTTTCATGTCGTCTGGCTGCCGCTTCTGTTCGGTCTGGCGGTGATCGTGCCGCAGCCGCGGCTGGCGGCGGACCGCGAGGGGGCGCTCTCGGCGGTGCTGGGCGGGCTGGAACTGAGCCCCCCGCTGCGCAGCCTGTGCAAGATCGCCGAGCTGGAACGGCTTGATGCCAGCCGCCCGATGCTGGCCCCCGCGGGATCGGGGCCAAGACCGGCGGCGGGGCAGGGCGGCGGGGCGCGGGAATTTTCCAGCGCGCTGCCCGGCGCAGTGCTGACCGACCTGCTCAAGGGCAGCCTTGACTATCGCTACAAGGGCCGGGCGATGCTGCTCAACCCGCTGGACATGGCGAATTATCTGGCGCTGCTGGGGCAGCTGAAACCGGCCGCGGTGATCGAGATCGGCAGTCTCGAAGGCGGGCGGACCGAATGGCTGGCCGACATGATGGTGGCGCTGGGCCTGCCCGGGCCGGTGATCAGCATCGATCTGTTGCCGCGCCCCCCCAGCGCGCATCCGCAGGTCGATGCCCGCATCGGCGACGCCCGCGATCTGGCGCGGGTGCTGCCGCCCGAGGAGCTGCGCCGCCTTGGCCATCCGCTGCTGGTGATCGAGGATTCCGCCCATGACGAGGCGACCTGCACCGCGGTTCTGGACTATGTCGATCCGCATCTGACGCGGGGCGATTACGTGATCATCGAGGATGGCGCGTTTCGCGACGCCGCCGACAGCGCGGCGGTGGCCTCGGCGCTGTCGCCGCCCTCGCGCGCGATCGATGCTTTTCTGGCCCGCCGCGGCGCCGATTACGAGATCGACACGCAGTCTTGCGACCGCTTCGGCTATAATGCCACGTTCAACTTCAACGGCTGGTTGCGGCGAACATGAGCAAGATCGCGCCTCCCGCCCCGCAGGACAGCCCGGCCGCCGCCGCCGCCGCCGCCCCCGTCGGGGCGGGGCTGATCGATCCGACGCTTGTGGCCGATCTGCGCAAGAAGATCGCGGCGGTCACAAGGCCCTGGTGGCGGGGCGAGGTGGTCAGCGCGAACGGGCTGATCTTCGGGGTCAATGTCGCGGGCTCGCGCCCGCCGCTGATCTGGAGTTGTCAGGGCTATGCGCCCTTTGCGGCGCTGGCCGCGGCACTCGGCCCCGATCAGCCGCTTTACGGCCTGCGCTCGGGGCATATGGTGGTGAAGCCCGGGGCAAAGACCCATCTGCATCTGGCGGCGATGTGCGCCGAGGAGGTGCTGTCCCTCGGTCTTTCGGGGCCGCTGTTTCTGGGCGGCAATTGTCAGGGCGCGCTTCTGGCGCAGAAGACCGCGCAACTGCTGACCGCGGCCGAGCACCCCGTCGCCCTGCTGATCTGTCTCAACCCGCTCCAGATCACCCCCTATGGCGGCCGCGCGGCCTTCATCCTCGGGCGCCATGACGTGACCAACCCGCTGTCGCGCTTTCACGACGCCGAGGCGCTGTTGCGCGCCAACCTGCCGCAATGCACGATCGACACCATTCCCTCGGAACATGGCAAGCTTTTCAACGGCAAGATCCTGGAACTGTGGACCGACATCCTGCGCCGGCGCATGGATGCGGTGACGGGAACCAGCCCCGGGGTCTTCCCGCTCTGGTCGCTTTCGGCCGAAATCACCGCGCCCGCGCAGCTGGTGATGCAAGCGCGCGGCCTGTGCGAGGTGCCGGTGAGCCTGCGCAACAGCTCGGACGCGGTCTGGGCGCCCAGCCCCGAAAGCGGGCTCTCGCTGGGCAACCACTGGCGCGCGCCCGATGGCAGCCTTTTGCAATGGCTTGACGGCCAGCAGCCGCTCGACCGGCCGCTGCCGCCGGGCGGCACGCTTGACACCACGCTTCTGGTGCGCGCCCCCGAGCGGGAGGGCGAATGCCTGCTCGAGATCGACCTGCAACAGGCCGGGGTGCTGTGGCTGGGCGAGATCGGCCCCGCCCCCGCGACCTGCCGGGTCACCGTCCTGCCGCGCTGAGGGCGGCGCTCAGCGCCCCTGCCGCCGCGCCATGAAGGCCAGCCGCTCGAACAGATGCACATCCTGTTCGTTCTTCAACAGCGCCCCGTGCAGCTTCGGCAACAGGTTTGCCGGATCGGCCTTCAGATCCTCGGGCGAGAGATCCTCGGCCAGAAGCAGCTTCAGCCAATCCAGCACCTCGGAGGTGGAGGGCTTCTTCTTCAGCCCCGGGGTTTCGCGGATCTCGTAGAATCGGCTCAGCGCGGCGGCCAGAAGCGCCTCCTTGATGCCGGGGAAATGCACGCGGACGATGGCGCGCAGGGTCTCGGCATCGGGGAAGCGGATGTAGTGAAAGAAACAGCGCCGCAAGAAGGCGTCGGGCAGTTCCTTTTCGTTGTTCGAGGTGATGATGACGATCGGCCGATGCGCCGCGCGGATCGTCTCGCCGGTCTCGTAGACGTGGAACTCCATCCGGTCGAGTTCCTGCAACAGGTCATTGGGAAATTCGATGTCGGCCTTGTCGATCTCGTCGATCAGAAGCACGACCTTGGCCTCCGCCTCGAAGGCCTGCCAGAGCTTGCCCTTGCGGATGTAATTCCTGACCTCGTTCACCCGCGCATCGCCGAGCTGGCTGTCGCGCAGCCGCGAGACCGCATCGTATTCGTAAAGCCCCTGTTGCGCCTTCGTCGTCGATTTCACCGCCCATTCGAGCATCGGCAGCCCCAGCGCCGCGGAAACCTGCCGTGCCAGTTCGGTCTTGCCGGTCCCCGGCTCGCCCTTGACCAGCAGCGGCCGCTCCAGCCGGACGGCGGCATTCACCGCCACGATCAGATCGGGGGGGGCAACGTAATCCTTGGTCGAGCTGAACTGCACTTGCCTCTCCTTGCTTGCTGCCGAAAGCCTAGCCGGGCGCCAAAATCGCCGCAAGCGCCGCGCGGGATCGGCGCAGGAAAGATGCCGCGGCCGCAAAGCGGGGGTGACAACCCATGCGGGTTAGGGTAAGTGAGCGCCGAGCGGTGCCGGGGGGCAAGCCCGACACGACCGAGGGCCCGACAGTGAGTGACGCGATGAAAGCCGAGACCTTCCTTCCCGACAATTACCGTCCGGCTGAAGACGAGCCTTTCATGAACGAAAGGCAGCTTGAATATTTCCGCCGCAAGCTTCTGGCGTGGAAATCGGAACTGCTGGAACAATCGCTCGAAACCCTTGAAGGGCTGGCCGAATCGGCGCGCAACGTGCCCGATCTGGCCGACCGCGCCAGCGAGGAAACCGACCGCGCGCTGGAATTGCGCACCCGCGACCGGCAGCGCAAGCTGGTCTCGAAGATCGATGCCGCGCTGCGCCGGATCGAGAATGGCGAATACGGCTATTGCGAAATGACCGGCGAGCCGATCTCGCTCAAGCGGCTTGACGCCCGGCCGATCGCCACGATGACGCTGGAAGCGCAGGAAAAACACGAGCGCCGCGAGCGCGTGCACCGCGACGACTGACCCCGGCCACCGCCTCGCAGGGGGGGTGCGACAGGGGGGTGCGACGCGACGCCCCAGCGTGGGGGGTTTGAATTCTCGCAAGGACATGGGACACCGGCACCAGCAGGGGCCGGTGCTTTTTTTGGAAGACGGCTCCGGGTCGGGCGGGGTCCAACGGTTCGGAAAGGGTCTGGTCGTGCTGATCGGTCGGAAGGTGACGGTGCTTGGGGCCGGGGTTGCGGGTCTTGCGGTGGCCCGGGCGCTGGCGCTTCGCGGCGCCGAGGTGACGGTGCTGGAACAGGCCGATGCGATCCGCGAGGTCGGCGCGGGCCTGCAGATTTCCCCCAATGGCGCGCGGGTGCTGCATGCGCTCGGGCTGGGCGAGGCGCTGGCCGCGGCCGGTCCGCAGGCCGAGGCGATCGAGCTGCGCGAGGGCGAGACCGGCAAGCGGGTGACGCGGCTCGATCTGGCGCGGCTGCGCCCGGGCGAGGAATACCGGCTTTTGCATCGCGCCCGGCTGATCGAGCTTCTGGCCGAGGGCGCGCGGGCGGCGGGCGTCGAGATCAAGCTGCAAAGCCGGGTGGCCGAGGTGATGCTGGGCCCGCATCTGCCGCGGCTGAAGATGCTCAAGGGCGAGGAGATCGAGACCGGCCTTCTGATCGGCGCCGACGGGCTGCAATCGCGGGTGCGCCGCGCGCTGAACGGCGAGGGGCGGCCCTTTTTCACCCATCAGGTCGCCTGGCGGACGCTGATCCCCTGCGACGATGCCGAGCCCAAGGTGGCGCAGGTCTTCATGGGCGACGGGCGGCATCTGGTCAGCTATCCGATCGGGCGCGGCCTGCGCAACATCGTGGCGGTCGAGGAACGCCAGCGCTGGACCGCCGAGGGCTGGTCGCATCGCGACGATCCGCGCAGCCTTCTGGCGGCTTTCGAGGAGTTCTGCCCGCAGGTGCAGGACTGGCTCGAGGCGGTGAAGGAACCCTGGCTTTGGGGGCTGTTTCGGCATCGCGTGGCGCGGGTCTGGCAGGGCCGCGGCGCGGCGATCCTGGGCGACGCCGCCCATCCGACGCTGCCCTTCATGGCGCAGGGTGCGGTGATGGCGCTGGAAGATGCCTGGGTGCTGGCGGCCTCGTTGGCGGAAGCGCAAAGCGACGCTGAGGGGCTGGCCGCCTATCAGGCGGCGCGGCGCGGGCGCTGCGAGGCGATCGTCGAGGCGGCGAATGAAAACGCCCGCAATTATCACCTGTCGGGCCCGGCGCGGGTGATCGGCCATCTGGCGCTGCGCACGGCCTCGGCGATTGCGCCGGGCAAGATCCTGGGCCGTTTCGACTGGGTCTATGGCCACGACGTGACGGCGCCGCGGAAATAGGAGCCGCGGCAGCCAAGCGGGGGGGGGGCCGTCTCAGGCGTCCAGATCGATCCAGACCGGGACATGGTCCGAGGGTTTCTCGCCCGCGCGGACCTCCTTGTCGATGCCCGCATCGCGCAACAGATCGGCCGCCTGCGGCGAAAGCAGCAGGTGGTCGATGCGGATGCCGTTGTTCTTTTGCCAGGCCCCCGCCTGATAATCCCAGAACGAATACTGCCCCGGGCCCGGCACGCGGGCGCGGAAGGCATCGGTCAGGCCAAGGTTCACGATCCGCCGGAACGCCGCGCGGGTCTCGGGCAGGGCCAGCGCATCCGCGCGCCAGCTTTCCGGTTTCGCGGCATCCTCGTCTTGCGGGATCACGTTGTAATCGCCCGCGAAAACCAGCGGCTCCTCGCTGCGCAGCAGGGTTTCCACCCGCGCCTGCATCCGCGCCATCCAGGCCAGCTTGTAGTCATACTTCGGCCCCGGCGCGGGGTTGCCATTGGGCAGATACAGCCCGCAGACCCGCACCGCGCGGGTGCCGATCACCGTCGCCTCGATCCAGCGGGCCTGGTCGTCACTGTCGTCGCCGGGCAGGCCGCGCGTCACATCCTCCAGCGGCAACCGGCTCAGGATCGCGACGCCGTTGAAGCTTTTCTGCCCGTGCGTGTGCACCGTGTAGCCGGTACCGTCCAGCACCTCCTGCGGGAAGGCTTCGTCGGTCGACTTGATCTCCTGCAGCAGCACGACATCGGGCTCGGCCGCGCGCAGCCAGGCGGGCAGGGCCTCGGCGCGGGCCTTGATGCCGTTGATGTTGAAGGTGGCGATCTTCATGGTCTCTCCTTCGCGGGGCGGCTTACAGCAACAGCAGCACGATGATTTGCGGTGCCAGGATCCGCATGCACATCACCAGCGGATAGACCGAGGCATAGCCGACCGAGGCCGCCGCCGAGCCGGACATGCCATTGGCAAAGGCGAGCGCGGGCGGATCGGTCATCGACCCCGCCAGCACGCCCGAAAGGCTGAGGTAGTTCACCCGATAGACGACACGGGCGACAAAGCCCACGATCATCAGCGGCACGAGGGTGATCACCATGCCGTAAAGCATCCAGGTCAGCCCCGGCCCGTGGATCAGCGTCTGCACGAATTGTCCGCCCGCCTTCAGCCCGACCGCCGAGAGGAAGAGCACGATGCCCAATTCGCGCAGCGCATGGTTGGCGACGGGCGGCATGAAGAAGACGAAGGGACCAAGGAAACCGATGCGCGAGAGCAGGATCGCCGCGACAAGCGGCCCCCCCGCCAGACCCAGTTTCAAGGGCGCGGGCAGGCCCGGAAAGGCGATCGGGATCGAGCCGAGGATCACGCCGAGAAGGATGCCGAAGAAGACGCCGGAAAACTGCACCAGATCCAGGCTTTTCATCTGATCGCCAAAAAGCGGTTTCACCGCCTCGATATCGGCGGGGGCGCCGACCACGGTCAGGATGTCGCCGAATTGCAGCGCCAGATCGGGTTCGACCGGCAGCTGCGTCCCCGCCCGGGTGACGCGCGAAATCGAGACCGAGCGTTCTTCAAGCCCCAGATCGCGGATATGCTTGCCCAGCGCCTTTTGCGCCGTCACCGCGACGCGCTGCCAGCTCAGCTGCGTGCCCTTGGTCGAGGTGAGCGAGACATCCACCTCCTCGCCCAGGATCAGCACCATCGCATGCAGCTTGTCCGCGGGACCGACCAGATGCAGCACGTCGCCCATGTGCAGCGCCATCGAGCGCAACGGATGCATCAGCACCTCGCCGCGCTTGAGCCGCGACACCACAACGCCCTGATCGTAAAGATCGGGCACCTCGCCCAGTTCCAGCCCCTCAAGATTGGGGTTGCGCACCACCACGTTCAGCGCGGGCAGCTCCTTGGTGCCGCCCTTGGCCCGGGCCGCCTCGAAATCGGCCTCCTCGCGCTCGATGCGGATCGCCAGCACCTGCCGCACCGCGATCATCGTCAGCAAGATGCCAAGGATGCCAAAGGGATAGGCGACCGCATAGCCAAGCGAGGCTTCGGAAATCACCTCGGAGGGGATGCCCGCATCCTTCAGCACCTGCGTTGCCGCGCCCAGCCCCGGGGTGTTCGTCACCGCCCCCGACATCAGCCCGACCAGCGCGGGCACCGGAATGTCGGCGATGAAATGCAGCGCCACCGTGGTGGCCACGCCCAGAAGGACGATCGCGGCGGCGATCAGGTTAAACTGCAGGCCCGCCCGCTGCAACGAGGCGAAAAAGCCCGGCCCGACCTGGATGCCGATCGTGAAAACAAAGATGATGAGGCCGAATTCGCGCACGAATTCAAGCATTTCCGGGGCAAGGTGCAGGCCCGCGACCGAGGTCCAGTGACCGACGAAAAGCCCCGCGAACAGCACCCCCCCGATGCCCAGCCCGATGCCGCGCCAGTTCAGCCCGCCCAGAAGCAGACCCAGCGCCCCCGACAGGGCCAGCGCCGCCGTGGCCAGACCCACCGGCGAAATCGTGCTCAGGAAATGCAAAAGCGCCATGGTCCCCCCCTCCCGCGGGGGTGTCCTCGCCCCCACGGCAAATTGCGCTTCCCGGCCAGAGAGGTCAAGTTCTTGTTACCGGATGGAAAAAGGGGGCCAAAGCCCCCTTTTCGCGGCCGGCGCCCCGGTCGGGGCTCAGTCCAGATAGGGCATCGGATCGACCGAATCGTAGCCCTTGCGGACTTCGAAATGCAAAAAGCCGGTGTCGCCCGCGCGGACCTTGGCGATGCTCTGGCCGCGGCGCACCTTGTCGCCCTTGGCGACGGTGATGCCGTCGATATTGGCATAGACGGTCAGCAGCCCGCCCTCGTGGCGCAAAACCAGGATCGGCACCTGTTCGGTGTCCTTGGTGATCGCCGCGACTGTGCCCGCATCGGCGGCCTTGACCGCGGTTCCGGCGGCGGCGCGGATGTCCACCCCGTCGTTCTTGCCCTTGGCATAGGGGCGGATGATCGCGCCCGGCACCGGCATGACGAATTTCGAGCTGCGCGAGGCCTCGGTCCGGGCGGCGCCCAGATCGGGGGCGGCGGATGTGTCGACCGGGTCCGAGGCTTTCGGCGGCACCTCTTTCGGCAGCGGTTTCGCCGCCGAGGGCGGCTCGGGCGTGGGCGAGCCTTCGCCCGGTTCGGTCAGCGTCGCGGTGGCGGAGCGCGGCGCGGCGCCGGTCGCGGGCGGGATCATCAGCATCTGGCCCTCGCGCACGCTCAGATCGGCGGGCAGGCCGTTCCAGTCCGCCACCGATTTGGCGGGGACATTGTAATAGCGCGCGATCGAATAGGCGGTCTCGCCGCGGGCGACGCGGTGGCGGATCGGCTCGGCGCCGGTCTGGGCGGGGGCGGCCGGTTTCGCCACCGGGCTGGCACTTGGCGCGGCGGGACGGGGCGCGGTGGCGGGGGCCGCGGGCGTCTCGGCGGGCGGCTGGGTGACGGCGGCGCGGTCGATCGCGGCCCCCGCCAGCGAGGTGATGTCGATCCGCTCGCTGCCCGCGGCGGCAGCCCCGCCCGCGACGGCGGCGGGGGCCGGTTCGCCGACCCGTTTGGGCAGGGCCAGAACCTCGCCCTTGCCCAAGGGCGTGTTCGGCGCCAGCGCATTGTAGCGCGCCAGTTCCGCCGCATCGAGCCCCAGCCGCGAGGCGATCGAGCCGACGCTGTCGCCCTGCCGTGCGACGGCGACCTGATAATTCGGATAGGAAATCACCCCGCGCGCATCGGGGGCGGGGCGGTCGGCGGTGGCCTGCCGCACGGCGTCGGTGGTGTCGAAGCCGGTCTTGCCGAAATGGCGCAGGTCGGCATCGAAACTGCCGTCCTTGCCGCAACCGGCCAGCACGGCCAGCGCGACGCCGGTCAGCAGCACGCGGGTCAGTCGGCGGGAGTGGGGGGCTTGCATCGCTCGTCCTCGTTCGGTCTGTCGTTCTTCGGTCTCGTCCCGGTTCCGCGGGGACCCGGCTCAGTCGCCCGCCATGCCCTCGACCAGCGGCACGAAGCGCACCGGGCGCAACTCCTCGTAATCGAAGCCGGTTTCCAGTCGGGTCACGCGGATCAGGCTTTGCACGGTGTCGGACTGGCCGACCGGAAGCACCATGATACCGCCGATCTTCAGCTGCGACAACAGCGGCCCCGGCGGGTCCTCGGCGGCGGCGGTGACCAGGATCCGGTCAAAAGGCGCCTGATCGGGCAGCCCGCGCGAGCCATCGGTGGCCAGCGCGACGATATTGGGCAGCGACAGCGCCTCGAAGACCGCCTGCGCCTCGCGCACCAGACGGCGGTGGCGGTCGACCGTATAGACGCGGCGGCACAAAAGCGACAGCACCGCGGCCTGATAGCCAGAGCCGGTGCCGATTTCCAGCACCCGGTCGCGCGGGCCCACGGCCAGCGCCTGCGTCATCAGACCGACGACCGAGGGTTGCGAGATCGTCTGCCCGCAGGCGATCGGCAGCGGCATGTCCTCATAGGCGCGTTCGGCAAAGATGCCGCGCACGAAAGCGCCGCGGTCGATGCGTTCCATCGCCGACAGGATCCGGGCATCGGTCACGCCCTTCGAGCGCAGCGCGTAAAGGAACTGCATCTTGATCTGTGCGGCTTCGTCCTCGGTCATGCCAGCCGCGCCTCGAGATCGGCGAGCACGTCATGCGCGGTCAGATCGGCGCGCATCGGCGTGACCGAGATATGACCCTCCAGGTTCACCATCGCATCGGTGCCGGGCGCGGTGGCGCCATGCTGCGGACCGCCCTTGATCCACAGAAACCGCCGCCCATTGGGCGAAACGGCCGGTTCCACGGTGAAGAAACTGTCGCTCCGGTAGCCCTGCGCCGCGACCCGCGTGCCCCTGACCGCGGCGGCGGGGACGGGCGGGAAATTGACGTTGTAAAAGACCCGATAGGGGCCATCGTCCCAGATGCCGTTTTCCCAGATCCTGCGCACCAGAGCCGGGCCATGCACGCGGGCGGCCTCGAACGGGTCAAGCCCGGGGCCAAGGCAGGCCGGGCCGAGGAACTGGCTCAGCGCGATTGCGGGAATGCCCTGCAGCGCGGCCTCCATCGCCCCGCCAAGGGTACCAGAATAAAGCGCATTCTCGGCCGAGTTGTTGCCGCGGTTGACCCCCGACAGCACCAGATCCGGGCGCCCGTCGGTCAGCACGTCGTAAAGACCGGCCAGCACGCAATCGGCCGGGCTGCCCTCGGCGGCAAAGCGGCGCGGCGCCAGCTCGGCGATCGACATCGGCCGGTTGTAGCTGATCGCATGGCCGACGCCCGATTGCTCGAAGGCGGGGGCGACGGTCCAGACCTCGCCCGCCGGGCCCGCCAGCTCGGCCGCGATCGTTTCGAGCACCGAAAGCCCCGGCGCGTTGATGCCGTCGTCATTGGTGATCAGAATGCGCATGCGACCCTCGTTGCCCGGTTTCTGTCTGATTAGCCGCTGCGCCGCAGCCAAACAAGCAAGCCGCTGCACTTGGCGCGCAGGTGTGCCCTTGCGGACCCGGTCCGCCCCGGATCCGGCGGGGCAGGGGCCCCCCCCGTCCGTCAGATCTCGGCAAGAAGGCGTTTCGCTTCGTCGCGGCAATCGATCAGCGGCGTGCGGTCCTCGGACGGGAAGAAGCGCGCCCGCACGGCGGTGGCCATCGGCCGCGGCGCGACGATCTTCACCTTCGGGCCGATCTTCGCCGCCTCGACCGCATAGCTGCGGGCCAGCGCGATCTGCGCCGCCTTCGTCGCGCCGTAAGAGCCGAAATAGGGCTGGCCCGCCCGGTCATCCTCGAAGAAGACCGCCGTGCCGTCCCCCGCGCGCAGAAGCGGGTCGATCAGCGGGATCAGCGTCGCGGTGCCGGTCAGGTTCGTCGCCACCGATTTTTCCATGTCCTTGGCGTCGGAATGCGCGGCGGGGGAAAGCGGCGCGGCATGGACCGCGGTGTGGATCCACAGCTGCAGCCCGCCCCAGCGCCCGAGGATGCCATTGGCAAGGGTTTCCATTTCCTCGGGCTTGGTGATGTCCAAAGGTGCGAGCGTCGCCGAGCCGCCCTTGGCCTGAATGACGTCATCGAGCGCCTCGAGCCCGCCCACGGTGCGCGCCACCGCCATGATGTGCCAGCCCTCGGCCGCCAGCTCTTCGGCGATGGCAAAGCCGAGCCCGCGCGAGGCGCCGGTGACAAGGGCGAGTTTCTTGAAGGCGGTTCCGGTCATGGCGCAACTCCTGAGCGTTTCGCGCGGGTTTTAGGCCCGCTCCGGCGGCCGCGCAAGGGGCGCATTGGCGCGGGGGGGCGCCCGCGGCGCCGCGCCCGATCGCCGCTTTTTGCGGCCGCTTGCGCAGGCGGCGGGCAGGGCGGTAACTGCCTCTTTGCCGTTAGCGCCGATGCTCACGCAAAATCGCTTCACCTCGGGTTGCGCCCGGCGCGGTTTGGCGGTTCTGTAAGCCAGCCCCAAGCAAGGTTCCGGCATGACCGATCTGACGACCGACACCGATCCCAATCCCGGCCTGTTCGGGGAACTGGCCGATCTGGGGCGCATCCTGCGCACCGTGCGCAGCGGGCGGCGCATCCTGTGGCTGATCGGCGGGCTGGTCGCGGTGATCGCGGTGACCGCGGCGGCGCAGATCCTGCTCAATGCCTGGAACCAGCCCTTTTACGACGCGCTGACGCGCAAGGATTTCCCCGCCTTCGTGGTGCAGCTGGGGGTCTTTGCGGTTCTGGCGGGGGGGCTTCTGGCGCTGAACGTCGGGCAGCTCTGGCTGGATCAGACGCTGAAGCTGACCCTGCGGCGGGGCATCTTCACCGCGCTTTTGCACGACTGGATGCGGCCCGGGGCGGCGCTGCGGCTGTCGCGGGCGGGGCGGATCGGCGAGAATCCCGACCAGCGGCTGCAGGCCGATGTCGACGGGCTGGCCGATCTGTCCGTCGCGCTTGGCGTCGGGCTGTTTCAGGCGGGGCTGTTGCTGTTTTCCTTTGTCGGCGTGCTGTGGCACCATTCCGACGGGCTGTCGGTCTCGATCCTGGGCCGCGCGGTCGAGATCCCCGGTTTCATGGTCTGGTGCGCGCTTTTTTATGCCGGGCTCGCGTCCTGGCTGAGCTGGCGCGTCGGGCGGCCCCTGGTCGCGATGAGCGCCGAACGCGCCGCGCGCGAGGCCGATTTCCGCTTCGAGATCGTCCGCGTCAGCGAGGCCGCCGAGGCGATCACCCTGGACCGCGGCGAGCGGGTGGAGGCGCGGCGGATCAAGGCGGCCTTCGGGCGGCTGGTCGAGGTGATCCATGGCGTGATCCGCGCCACCGTGGGGCTGACCTGGGTCACGGCGGGCTCGGGCTGGTTCAACACGGTGGCGCCGATCCTTGCGGCGGCGCCGTTCTATTTCAGCACCGACATGACGATCGGCGAGCTGATGCTGGTGGTCGGCGCCTTCAACCAGGTGCAGGGCGCTTTGCGCTGGTTCATCAACAATTTCGCGGGCATCGCCAATTGGCGTGCGATCCTGCACCGGGTGATCAGTTTCCACCGCGCGCTGCGCGAGCTTTCGCAAGGCGACTGCGCGGCCCGGCCCGACCGCATCCGCCGCGATCCGGCCGAGGGCGGGATCGAGATCGAGGGGCTGTCGATCCTGACCCCCTATGTCTCGGTGCGGCTTGGCGAAGATCCGATCCGGCTGGCCCCGGGCGAGCGGCTGTTGCTCAAGGGCACGTCGGGCTCGGGCAAGACGATCCTGTTCCGCACGCTGGCGGGGCTTTGGGATCGCGGCGCGGGGCGCATTGCGATGCCGCAGGCCGGTGCGGTGATGTATCTGCCGACGCGGGCCTATGTGCCGCCGGGGCGGCTGATCGACGTGCTGGGCTATCCGCATTCGGCGGCGCATTTCCCCCGCCCCGAGGTCGAGGCGGCCTTGCAGACGGTGGGCCTTGGCCATCTGATGGCCAGCCTTGACGTGGATGAACATTGGGAAAAGCTGCTGTCGGAAAGCGAAAAGCACTGCGTGAGTTTTGCGCGGGTGATCCTGAACCGGCCGCAATGGCTGGTGATGGATGACACGCTGCCGCAGCTTGACCCCGATGCGCGGGACCGGATCGTGACGCTGCTGCGCGGGCCGCTGGCGCATTTGGGGCTGATCGACATCGGCAATGGCGGCACGCCGCAGGGCGTTTTCACCCGCACGGTGGAAATTCTGGCGGGCGAGGGCGTGGCCCTTTAGCCGCGATCCGGGCCGAGATGCGGACTTGCAAAGCCAAGGCGGCGCAGGCCGGTCTTCACCTCGGGGGCGGACATGAAGAGCCGCCACAAAAGACCCGTGCGGGCGTTTTCGATCATGCCGACGATCGGCCCCTGATCGATCGCCAGATGGCTTGCGGCCACCCAGCCGCGCGTGTCGTCAAAGGCATCGACAAGGCCGAAAGGCCCCCAAAGCTCGGGGCGCGCGGCCATGGCGCGGGCGGCAGAGAGGCTGGCGCGCGGCAGATAGGGCGCCGCGGCAAGCGCCGCGGTGGGGGCGATCACGCCCCTGTCGTTCGCGGGGGAAAAGGCGCCGTAGCCATCGGGCCCGTCGCAGGCGGTCAGCCCCCAGAAGGTCCCGTAACCCTTGAACTTGCCGGGGTTTTCCACGCAATGCGCATGGTTGATCCGGGTCTGGGCGCGGTTTTGCGCGAAATAGTCGATGCCGTCTTCGACCAGCCCGCGCGGGTCGAGGCCCAGAAAGGAATAATGGCTGAAGAACAAGGGCCCGCCCAGCGCCGGGCCGAGCGGCAGGCGGATGCGATGCCAGCTTTGGCCGTTGCGAAAGCCGGGGCTTTGCTTCCAGCCCTGCTGGTAAGCTTCGGGCGCGATCGGATGGGTGGGCGAGCCCGCGGCAAGGACAAAGGCGATCAGCCCCTCGTGCCAGCCCATCAGCGCAAGGCGGCCAAAGCCGTGATTGGGGCTCCAGTGCCAGTGCAGCCGGTCAGGGGTGGGGCAGAAACCGGCCCAATCGACCGCCCACCACAGCGCCTGAATGCGCGCGGCCAAAGCGGGGGCAAAGGGCGCAAGCCATTGCCGTGCCGTCAAAAGCCCCATCATCAGAAAGGCGGTCTCGACGATGTCGCCGCCGTCGTCATGGGGCGAAAAGGCGATGGTGGCGCCGGTTGCGCCGTGCATCCAATGCGGAAAGGCGCCGCGATGGCGGGGGGCGGCTTCGAGATGCGCCAAAATGCGGTCGATCTGCGCCAGCACGGCGTCGCGGGGCACGAAGCCGCGCTCGGCCCCCACGATCAGCGCCATCAGCCCAAAGCCGGTGCCGCCCGTCGTCACCGTGTCGAGCCAGCGGTCATCGCCGTATCTTTCCCGCGCCATCCCCGAGACGGGATGGGCAAATTCGGTGAAATAGCGCAGCGTTTCGGACTGGATGCGGTCCAGAAGGGCCGCGGTCCTCATTTCGTCCACCGGATCGAAATCTCTTGCGTGTCAAGCGCATGCGGGCCGATGTTGAGACGAAACGCGCCGCCCTCCCAGTCGCGGCGCATCTGCGCCAGATCGGGGCCGCGGTCATATTCAAGATCGGCCGCGGTGATCTGAAACCGCGCCGTGCCGGTTTCGCCCGGGGCCAGCGTGAGGCGCGCGAAGCCCTTCAATTCGCGCAGCGGCCGCGAGATTTCGGCGACCGGATCACGCAGGTAAAGCTGCACCGTTTCCGTGCCCGCCCGCGTGCCGGTGTTGGTGATGTCGAGGGTCACATCGAGCACCGCCGCGGCACCTTGCAGCTCGGTCGCGCTGAGCTGTGGTTGGCCATGGGCGAAGCTTGTGTAGCCAAGCCCGAAGCCCGCTGGGTAAAGCGGCGTATGCGGGCTTTCCAGAATGCAGGCGGTGGTGAATTTGCGAAACACATGCCGCCCCGTCGCGTCGATCTCGCTGTCGCCATAGACATCGACGCCGATCCCGTCCTGCGGCCGTCCCGAGGGCAGATCCTCGATCCGGAGCGGCAATTGCCCCACGTGACGGGGCAGCGAGATCGAAAGCCGCCCCTCCGGCGCGCGGTCGCCAAACAGGATTTCGGCAATCGCCGGGCCGCCCTCGGCGCCCGGATGGCCGGTCCAGATCAGCGCATCGGAGAGCGCGGCTTCCTCGGTCAGGGCCAGCGGGCGGCCGGAAATCACCAGCAGGATCAGCGGGATGCCGCGGTCTTTTGCGACCTGCGCCATTTCGCGGACAAGCCTTGGCTGCGCGCCGGGAAGCGTGATGTCAACCCGCGTCGAGCTTTCGCCGGAATGTTCCTTGGCCTCGCCCAGCGCCAGGATGATCGCATCGGCTGTCGCGGCAAGGGTGTGCGCCTCGGCCAGCATCGCCTCAAGGCTGCGGCTTTCCGGCGGCACCGAGGGCATGGCGCGGTTGTGCACATTCAGCCGCGCCGCCAGCGCCGGATCCTCGACGATGGAACAGCCCTTGGCGATCAGAACCCGGGTATCGGGCCCCGCGACGGCGGTCAGCCCCTCGGCAATTGTCACGCTGTCCATCGGGTTCACGTCGATGGCCCAGCTGCCCTGCATGTCGATCCGGTCCTCGGCCAAAGGCCCGATCAGGGCCAGCTTCTTGCCTCGGGCCAGCGGCAGAACCCCGGTATTCTTGAGCAGAACCAGCGACTTCGCGGCAGCTTCGCGGACAAGGGCGATATGGTCGGGGCAGCGGACCACCTTGGCGCGCAGATCTTCGTCCAGCCCCATGAACGGATCGGCGAAGAGGCCAAGGCGTTCTTTCGCCCGCAGCACCTGACGGCAGCGGGCGGTGATCTCGGCTTCGGTCACCGGGCCCCAGGGGCGGGCGTCGGGGGCGGATCTGCCCTCCTCGACCAGCGCCGCCAGATGATGCAGGAAGGCGCCCGAGACCAGATCGACGGCCACCCCGGCCTTGAAGGCGAGATAGGCGGCCGCGCGGGCATCGGCGGCGATGCCGTGGTGGATCAGCTCGGGGTCGATGGCGGTGAAATCGGTGACGATCATGCCCTCAAACCCGAACCGATCGCGCAGGATGTCTTGCAACAGCACCCGATGCGCGGTGGCGGGAATGTCGTTGATCGCGGAAAAGGCCACCATCACCGCACCGGCCCCCGCCGCCACGCCCGATTTGAAGGGCTCCATGATCCGCATCAGCGTCGCGGGGCTCGCCTCCACCGCCGCATAATCGCGCCCGGCGATGGACAGGCCGTAGCCCGCGAAATGCTTCAGGGTCGCCATCATCCGGTCGGGCCGGGCCATGTCGCCATCCGCCCCCTGATAGCCCGTCACGATCGCCTGCGCGATGGCGGCGCAAAGATGCGGCAGCTCGCCATGACCTTCGGCGATCCGGCCCCAGCGCGCGTCGTAGCTGATATCCAGCATCGGCGCCCAGGTGAGGGAGACGCCATCCGCCCGGGCCTCGCGCGCGGTCATTTGCGCGATGCGGGAGATCAGGTCGAGATCCCAGGAACACGACAGCGCCAGCGGGATCGGCCCGCAGGTGATATAGCGTTGCAGGCAGTCGCGGGCGAAGAAAAGCGGAATGCCATGCGGGCTTTCCTCAAGCGCCATGCGCTGCAGCACCCGCCGCTCGGCGATATTCGCCCCGGCAGAAGTGCCGCACAGATGGCCGCGGCGGATCAGCGTTTCGGTATCCGCCCCCTCGGCCGCGCCGGTCGTGGGCAGGCCCGCCGCATGGGGGAAGTTCAGCTGCCCGATCTTGTCGGCCAAACTCATCCGGCTCAGAAGATCGTCGAGAAAACCCTTGTCTTCCGAAGACTTGCGCATGGTCCAACCCCTTGGCTGCCTGAGGTCAGATTACTCCCGAAGGGGCGTAGCGCAAGCACAAAGGCTCAGGCGCGGGCGGGCAGGCGTTCGCGGGCGGTGCGGGCCGAGACCTCTTGCAGGCCGTGCACGAGCGAGATGCCCATGATGCCGTGATAAAGGATCGAGCCGCCCAGAATATGCAGGATGTAGATCCAGCCCTCGGCAAAGCCGCCGATCACCAGCACGACCAGCGAGCCCACCGCCGAGATCAGCAAGGACAAGAGCATCGCCCGGCCGTTCGGGCCACGCCGCCGCGCGACGATGGCGCGGCGTTCCAGTTCCGCGGCGCCAAACAGCAGGCCAAGCGAGAGCAGCAGGTAAAGAACGATGACGTAAAACATCGGGGGGCCTTTCGGGATCGTGGCAGCAGGCTAGCAGAAACGCCGGGGGCTCGCAACGTGGCCGGTCAGCCGCGCAGCACCACGCCCACGGCTTTCGCATCCGGGTAGACATCGGGTTTTTTCGAGGAAATCGCGGCATGGGCGACGCCGTCGAGGCCATGCACGAAGGCATGGATGCGCGAGACGAGTTCTTCCTGCGTGTCGATCCGGCTGCCGTTGAAGGAGCGGATGAACTCGGCCACGCGGTCGTAATCGAAGAAGCGCCCGGCCTGCCAGTCGGTGCCGGTCACGGTGATCTCGGCCGAGACGAGAACGCGCTGCATGCGCGCGCGCTCGAAGTCGTGGATGCCCAGAAACATCGTGATTTCAAGCTCTTCGAGGCGGATGATCAGATCAGCCATGCACATATCCCTCTTTCACCAGAAAGGCCACGTCGCGCGGCAGCTGCCACAGCGTCTGGCCGCCATCGACCGCGATCACCTCGCCCGTCACGCCCTTGGCCTCCCAGAAGTAAAGCGCCGTGCGCACCAGATCGGCCGGTTGAACCTGAATGCCCAAGGGGTTGATGCGGCTCGATTTCTCGAAATTCTCCGGGGTTTGCTTGCCGGAAATCAGCGTGATCGCCGGGGCGATGCCATTGACCCGCGGGCAACCGCCAAAGCGCATCGCCAGCATCTCGGTCGCGGCATGCAGCGCGGCCTTGGACAGCGTGTAGGAGAAGAAATCCGGGTTCAGCGCCAGCACCTTGTTGTCGAGCATGTTCAGGATCAGCGCATCTTCGCCGCTCCTGTCCTGCGCCGCCATCCGTGCGGCGAGCGCCAGCGGCGCCTTCAGGTTCACCGCGAAATGCGCGTCCATCTTCGCATCGCTCAGGCTGAAGATGTCGTCGTTCATGAAGTTCGAGGCGTTGTTCAAAAGCACATCGACCCGGCCCAGAAAACCCTGCGCCACGTCAAAGACCCGCTGCACCGCGGCCGCGTCGGACAGGTCGGCCTGCACCAGACGGCAGATCTCGCCCGACTGGTTCAGCTCACCCGCCAGCGCCTCGGCCTCGGTCGAGGAGCTGTTGTAATGCAGCACCACGCGAAAGCCGCGGGCGGCGAACCCCCGTGCCATCTCGGCGCCGATCCGCTTCGCGCCGCCGGTGATCAGAATGCCGGGCATGGGGTCTCCTTTCCTGTCTTCGGCCTATCTAGGGCGAGGGGGCGAAAAGAAAAAGGCCCCGAGGTTTCCCCCGGGGCCGATCGGTTGCAGGCGGGCTCAGATCTTGCCGTTGCGCTGCTGGATCATCATGAAGGTGTCGTAGTTGTATTCCGCGACCTGCGTCCACAGGTAGTGGTCGGCGCGGAAGGCCACCATCGAGTCGTAGATCTTCTTGAAGGCCGGGTTGGTCGCGGTCATTTCCGCATAGACCTCCTGCGCGGCGTTGAAGCAGGCCTCGAGGATCTCCTGGCTGAACGGACGCAGCTGCGCGCCATTCGCCACCAGCGATTTCAGCGCCAGCGGGTTCTTGTAGTCATATTTTTGCAGCATGTCGGCGTCTTCGGCCTGGCAAGCGGTGCGCAACAGCGCCTGATAGGCTTTCGGCAGACCCTCGTAGGCGGCCTTGTTGAACATGAAGTGGACGGTCGGGCCGCCTTCCCACCAGCCGGGATAGTAGTAATAGGGCGCGACCTTGTAGAAGCCGAGCTTCTCGTCGTCATAGGGGCCGACCCATTCGGTGGCGTCGAGCGTGCCCTTTTCCAGCGCCGGGTAGATGTCGCCGCCCGCCACCTGCTGCGGCACGAGGCCGAGCTTCTCCATCACCTTGCCCGCAAAGCCGCCGACCCGCATCTTGAGCCCCGACAGATCGGCCACGGTGTTGATTTCCTTGCGGAACCAGCCGCCCATCTGGGCGCCAGTGTTGCCGCCCGGGAAGCCGATCAGGCCCTGGGTCGCCAGGAATTCGTTGTAAAGGTCGATGCCGCCGCCGTGGTATTGCCAGGCGTTCATGCCCCGCGCCGAGAGCCCGAAGGGCACGGCCGCGCCCAGCGCCCAGGCCGGGTCCTTGCCCCAGTAGTAATAGCCGACGGTGTGGCAGGCCTCGACCGTGCCCGCGGCGGTGGCGTCGGCGGCCTGCAGGCCGGGGACGATCTCGGCGGCGGCGAAGACCTGGATCTGGAAATTGCCGTCCGAGGCTTCCGACACCATCTTCGAGAGCACTTCCGCCCCGCCATAGATCGTGTCGAGCGATTTCGGGAAGGACGAGGTCAGCCGCCACGTCACTTTCGGCATCGATTGCGCCAGCGCGGGCGTGGCCAGCGTGGTCGCGGCAGCGCCGCCGATCGCGGCCTTGGTCAGAAATGAACGACGATCCATTGGGTTCTCCTCCCGTTTGTTTCGGTCTGGTTCTTCATGCCGACCGGGTCGTTGCCCGGCCGGTCCGGCGCTCAAACTGGCATCGCGGGCCGGTTCTGTCCAGACGTCGCGCAGGAAAATTGCGCAAATCGGTCCGAAAACATGACCAGATGAACGCGGGTTCGCCTCTGGGTGGAAGATCCTGTGCCGAACTGCCGCATCTGCGGGCGGTGCAAGGCGGCTTTCGCCCTAGCGCATGTCGGGCAGCTGGATTCGGGCGACCTGTTCGGCGATCGGATCGACCGAAAGCGGGTGAATCTCTCCGGAATGGTCCTCGGGGTCGCCCAAGGGTTGCCAGCGCCCGGCCTTGAAGATTTCCAGCGCCGAGAATTTCGCCTTGTAGCCCATCTTGCGCGAGCCGGGCACCCAATAGCCCAGATAGACGTAAGGCAGGCCCGCGCGTTTCGCGATGGCGACGTGATCGAGGATCAGATGCGTGCCAAGGCTGAAGTCGATCTGGTCGGGGTCGTAGAAGCTGTAGACCATGCTCACGCCGTCATCGAGCACATCAGTCAGGCAGACGGCGGTCAGCGGGCGGGGGCCGGTTTCCACCCGGCCATCGCGATATTCGATGACGCGGGTCTTGACCGGCGTTTCCTCGATCATCGCGGCGAATTCGAAAATGTCCATGTCGGCCATGCCGCCATCGGCATGCCGCGCGTCAAGATAGCGGCGGAAGAGGGCGAATTGTTCCTCGGTGGCCCAGGGGCTGGTCGCGGTGCGCTTGAGATGGGTGTTGCGGTTGAGCACCTTGCGCTGCGTCCGGGTGGGCTCGAAATCGGCAACGCGGATGCGGGCCGAAAGACAGGCCGAGCAATCGGCGCAGGAGGGGCGGTAGAGCACGTTCTGCGAACGCCGGAAGCCCTGCCGCGACAGCGCATTGTTCAGCTTTTCGGCGCCTTCGCCCTGCAGGGCCGTGAACAGCTTGCGCTCCGACCGCCCGTCCAGATAGGGGCAGGGCTGCGGAGCGGTCACATAGAATTGCGGGGCAAGCGGAAGCGAATGGCGCATGAGAGACGGGGGCTGACGCGTCGAAGGCGATCGACGCAGCCCCACGCTATCAAAGCGCGGGCGCTGCGCCAAGGATTTCCTTCGAAAGCCGGGCAATGACCCCGCCCGGGGGGGCGGGGCGGGTGTCGGAGGCGGTCATTTCGCGCTGTCTTGCGGCTCCGCAGGCACCGGCGGCGCGGCGGCGGCGCGGGCGCGTTCTTCCATGTATTGGTCGAATTCGGCCTTGTCGCGGGCTTCGCGCAGCCGGATCAGGAAGGATTCGAATTCTTCCTGTTCGCGTTCGAGCCGGGCCAGCATGTCGGCGCGATAGGCGTCGAAGGCGGCATTGCCGGTCGGGCGCATGGCGTGGAAAGCATAGCCGCGCGCGAAGCGGGGGGTGAACCCGGCACGGGCGCGGCAGGTTCTGCCGCTGAAGCGGCCGGTCATCAGGATGAAGCCCAGCACAAGAAGAACGAGCGGGCCGGCGAAGATGAAGGAGCCGATCATCACGACGATCCAGCTCATCGGGCCGCGCTCGTCAAGCCAGGCCAGCGTGCGGGCGATCGTGCCGGGGCGCTCGGGGGCCGTGGTGCTGGCGGCGGTGGTATAAGTCATGGAACCCTCCGGGGTTTGATGTGAAGTCTTTTCACATTGCGAAGGTGGGGGAGGCGCGGGTCCGGGTCAAGAGGGGATGTGAAAGATTTTTACATTGCGCCGCAAGGGGTCGGGGAGAGATTTCGCCTCGGCTTGCGCCGAGGCGACCCGGCGGGGGCGCTGCCCCCCGCACCCCCCGGGATATTCGCGCCAAGATGACAGGGGCGGGGCATTTGCGCGCCTTGACCCGGGGCTTGCGGCGGCTAGTCTGGCGCCATGAGCCTTGCATCCCGCCTGACCCGCACGCCCGTTCCCCTTGATCCGGCCCGTGGCGCCGATGTCGTTGCCCGTTATGGCGATTTTCCGCCCGAAATCCGGGGGTTGATCGCGGGCACGGCGGGCTGTTCGCCCTATCTGGCGGGGCTTTTGGAACGCGAGGCGGATTGGGCGCGCGCGGCGTTGTCGAGCCCGGTCGAGGCGGCCTTCGACGCCGAGATCGCCCGGTTGCAGGGGATCGAGCTGGAGGCGCTGGGGGCCGAGCTGCGCCGGGCGAAGCGGCGGCTGGCGCTGCTGATCGCGCTGGCCGATCTGGGGGGCGTCTGGGCGCTGGAGCAGGTGACCGGGGCGCTGACGACGCTGGCCGATACCGCCGTCGATCTGGCGCTGCGCCGCCTTGTCGCCGACGAGATCCGGCGGGGCAAGCTGCCCGGCAAGGGCCCGGACGACGCCGCCCGCGCGGGCGGCATGGTGGCTTTGGCGATGGGGAAGATGGGGGCGCATGAGCTCAATTATTCCTCGGACATCGATCTGATCTGTCTTTTCGACGAGACCCAGTTTGCCCCCGATGACCGGATGGAGGCACGCGCGGCCTTTATCCGGGTGACGCGGAAAATGTCGGCCCTGATCAATGACATCACCGCCGAGGGCTATGTCTTTCGCACCGATCTGCGGCTGCGCCCCGATGCCTCGGTGACGCCCGTTTGCATCTCGATGGGGGCGGCGGAGCTTTATTACGAGGCGGAGGGGCGGACCTGGGAACGCGCCGCCTATATCAAGGCGCGGCCCTGTGCGGGCGACATTGCGGCGGGCGAGAAATTCCTGCGCGCGCTGACCCCTTTCGTCTGGCGCAAGCATCTGGATTTCGCCGCGATTCAGGATGCCCATGACATGCGGCTGCGGATTCGCGCCCACAAGGGGCTGGGCGGCGCGATCGAAGTGGCCGGGCACAATCTGAAGCTGGGTCAGGGCGGCATCCGCGAGATCGAATTCTTCACCCAGACAAGGCAGCTGATCGCGGGCGGGCGCGATGCCGAGCTGCGCGACCGCACCACCCTTGGCGGTCTTGCGAAACTGGCCGCCAAGGGCTGGGTGCCTGCCGATGTCGCCTGCGAGCTGACCGATCACTACCGCGAGCACCGCGAGATCGAGCATCGCATCCAGATGGTGAACGATGCCCAGACCCAGCTGATGCCGACCACGCCCGAGGGGATCGACCGGATCGCGCGGCTGATGGGGGCGGGCGACACCGCCGCCTGGACGGCGCGGCTGAAGGACCGTCTGACCCGGGTCGAGGCGCTGACCGGGGCGTTCTTTGCCCCCGCCGAGGCGGCGGCGCGGCCCGATCTGAGCCCCGAGGCCGAGGCGATCGTCGGGGCCTGGACGCGGTATCCGGCGCTGCGCTCGGACCGGGCGCAGGCGATCTTCCGGCGCATCGAGCCCGAGATCCTGAAGCGGATGGAGCGCGCGGCAAGCCCCGAGGAGGCGCTGCGCCAGTTCGACGGCTTCCTCGCGCGGTTGCCTGCGGGGGTGCAGCTGTTTTCGCTGTTCGAGGCGAACCCCTCGCTGATCGATCTGATCGTCGATATCTGCGCGACGGCGCCCGGGCTTGCCGCGCATCTGAGCCGCAATCCGGGCGTTTTCGACGCGGTGATCGGCGGGTCGTTCTTTGCCGCCTGGCCCGGGGCCGAGGCCCTGGCCGAGAGCTTTCGCACGACGCTGGCGGCGGTGCCGGATTACGAGAAAAAGCTGGATGCGGCGCGGCGCTGGGCCAAGGAATTCCGCTTTCGCGTCGGCGTGCATCATCTGCGCGGGCTGATCGACGCGGCCGAGGCGGCGCGGTTTTATGCCGATATCGCGGGCACCGCCGTCACCGGGCTCTGGCCCGAGGTGGTGGCGGAATTCGCGCGTCGGCATGGGTCGCAACCCGGGCGGGGGGCGGTGGTGCTGGGGATGGGCTCGCTGGGCGCCGAGCGGCTGAATGCGGCCTCCGATCTCGATCTGATCATCATCTATGACGCGCTGGGGGTCGAGCAGTCGGAGGGGCCGAAGCCCTTGGCGACGCGGCAATATTTCGCCCGCCTGACGCAGGCCTTCATCACCGCGCTGACCGCGCCGATGCCCGAGGGGCGGCTTTACGAGGTCGACATGCGGCTGCGGCCTTCGGGGCGGGGCGGGCCGGTGGCGGTCTCGCTCGACAGTTTCCGCGACTATCAGCGGACCGAGGCCTGGACCTGGGAACATCTGGCGCTGACGCGGGCGCGGGTGCTGGCGGGCGATGCCGGCCTTGGCGCCGATGTCGAGGCGGCGCGGCTGGCCGTTCTGGCCGAAAAGGGCGGCGATCCGAAGGTGATGCCCGATCTGGCCGAGATGCGGGCGCGGATCTTTGCCGCCAAGGCCCCCGATGGCGCCTGGGAGGCGAAGATCGGCCCCGGGCGGCTGCAGGACATCGAACTGCTGGCGCAAAGTTTCGCGCTGCGCGCCGGCGAGCCCGCCCGGAAGGTCGAGGCGCAGCTGCGCATCGGTCCGCGCCGGGGGTTTGTCACGAAAGCCGAGGGCGAGACGCTGGCCTCGGCCTATCGCTTCCTGTGGCGGCTGCAGGCGGGGGGGCGGCTTTTGACCGACCGGCCGCTGGATCTGCAGGCGCTGGGCGAGGGCGGGCGGGCGTTTTTGCTGCGCGAACTGGGCGAAGACAGTCTGGACGCCCTTGCCGAACGGCTGGCGCGCACCACATCCGAGGTTGCGGCGCTCGTCGAGAAGGCGCTCGGCTGACGGGAGGGCGAAGATGGATCTGAAACTGGCGGACCCGAAGGGGCTTTTGCGCGAGAGCTATCGCATCGAGGGGATCGGGGCGGTCGAATGCCGGTCGATCTTTCTGGATTGGGCGCTCAGCCTTGCGCCGGGCACCGATCAGACCGCGGCGATGCGGGTGGTTCTGACCAGCTATGGCGCCGATGCGGGCCATCCGATGTCGCAGGTTCTGGCCGAGGGGCTGACCCGCGCGGAAACCCCGCCCGCCCGGCGCGGCGGCCGGGCAGGTCGGATGTCGGTCTGATCAGCCAAGCGTCGCGCGCGAGAGCGCGGCGGCATCCGTTGCCAGCGCCTCGATCGCGGCCCAGTTGCCCGCGCTCATCATGCCCTGCGGCGCGACCCAGGAGCCGCCGACGCACATCACGTTCGGAAGCGTCAGGTAATCGCGCGCATTCTTCAGGCTGACGCCGCCGGTGGGGCAGAACGAGACTTTCGGCAGCGGCCCGCCCATGGCCTTCAGCGCGGCCGCACCGCCCGAGGTTTCGGCGGGGAAGAATTTCAGCATGTCATAACCGAGTTCCAGCGCCCGCATCACCTCGGATGCGGTGACGGCGCCGGGAAGCAGCGGCAGGCCCTCGTCCTCGCAGGCCTTCACCAGGCTGTCGGTCAGGCCCGGGGCGACGCCGAATTGCGCGCCCGCGGCCTTGGCGGCCTTGACATCGGCGGGGGTCAGAAGCGTGCCCGCGCCGACGACGCCGCCTTCGACATCGACCATGGCGCGGATCGCCTCAAGCGCGCAGGCGCTGCGCAGGGTCACCTCGAGCGCCTTCAGCCCGCCCGCCACCAGCGCCTTGGCCAGGGGCTGGGCATGGGCCAGGTCCTGCACCACGATCACGGGCACGATGGGGGCAAGCGCACAGAATTCGCGCGCTTTCGCGGATTGGGCGGTGGGGGTCATGAGGGGCCTCCTGAGGCGATTACATCTGGCTAAGTGCGTATTTTCGCCAAGAAAAAGCTGCGGTCTTTTTCTTGGCCCAAATACGCTTCCGCCGTCACACTATCACGGACGCGCCGGAGGTGGCAGGGCCGGTGTTGCGGCGGAACGTCTCGAACAGCTCGCGGCCCAGCCCGGTGCGATTGGCGCTCAGATCGGGGGAGACGGGGGTGCGGGTCTCAAAGCCCGCGGTCAGGCAGATCAGTTCCCCGGTGTCGGCATCAAGCCGGATCAGATCGCCGTCTTGCAGCTTCGCCAAGGGCCCGCCACAGGCGGCCTCGGGGCTGACATGGATCGCGGCGGGGACCTTGCCGCTGGCCCCCGACATCCGGCCATCGGTGACCAAGGCGACGCGCAAGCCGCGGTCTTGCAGCACCGAAAGCGTGGGCGTCAGCGAATGCAGTTCCGGCATGCCATTCGCCTGCGGCCCCTGAAAGCGCACCACGACCACGGTATCGGCGGTGAAGTCGCCGCGCTTGAAGGCCTCTTTCACCGCGTCCTGGCTTTCGAAGATGCGGGCCGGGGCCTCGATCACATGACGGTCGGGGGCGACGGCCGAGACCTTGATCACGCCGCGACCAAGATTGCCCGCGAGCTGCTTCAGCCCGCCCGTTGCCGCGAAGGGGGTGGCGGCAGGGCGCAGGATGCGGTCGTTCAGGCTGTCTTCCGGCCCCTCGACCCAGGTCAGGCGGCCCTCGATCAGCTTCGGTTCCTGTGTGTAGCGCGCAAGGCCCGGGCCCGCGACGGTGTTGACATCGGCGTGCAAAAGCCCCGCGCGCAGAAGATGGCGGATCAGGAATTGCAGCCCGCCCGCGGCGTGAAAGGCGTTCACATCGGCCAGCCCGTTCGGATAGACCTTGGCCATCAGGGGGACGACATCCGAAATCTCGTCGAAATCCTGCAGATCCAGTTCAATCCCCGCCGCCCGTGCCATCGCGGGCAGGTGCAGCACAAGATTGGTCGAGCCGCCCGTGGCCATCAGCCCGACAAGCCCGTTGACGAAGGCGCGCTCATCGAGCAGATGCCCGACCGGCAGGGCATCGGCGCCGAGCGCGGTGATCTCGGCCACCCGCTGCGCCCCCGCGCCCGTCAGCGCATCGCGCAGGGGCGTGTGCGGGTTGACGAAACTGGACCCCGGCAGATGCAGGCCCATCACCTCCATCAGCATCTGGTTGGTGTTCGCGGTGCCGTAAAAGGTGCAGGTGCCCGGCCCGTGATAGGAGGCCATCTCGGCCGCCATGAGCTTGTCGCGGCCCACCTCGCCCGTGGCAAATTGTTGCCGCACCTTGGCTTTTTCGTCATTCGGCAGGCCCGCCGTCATCGGCCCCGCGGGCAGGAAGATCGCGGGCAGATGGCCGAAGGTCGCCGCCGCCATCACCAGACCCGGCACGATCTTGTCGCAGACGCCGAGGAAAATCGCGGCGTCAAACGTGTCATGCGAGAGCGCGATCCCGGCCGCCAGCGCGATCACCTCGCGCGAAAAAAGCGACAGCTCCATCCCCGCCCGGCCCTGGGTGACGCCATCACACATCGCGGGCACGCCGCCCGCCACCTGCGCCGTCGCCCCGATCTCGCGCAAGGCCGCCTTGATCTGCGCCGGGTAATCGGCATAGGGCGCATGGGCCGAAAGCATGTCATTGTAAGCGGTGACGATGCCGACATTCGGGCCCCGCCCCTCGGCCAAAGGCGTCTTGTCCGGCCCCATCGCGGCATAGGCATGGGCCTGATTGCCGCAGGTCAGATGCGCCCGCGCCGGGCCCGCGGCGGCCGCTGCCGCGATCCGTGCCAGATAATCGCCCCGCCGCGCGGCCGAGCGGGCGCGGATGCGATCCGTCACCCGGGCAATCGTGGCGTTCAGCGGTGCGGCAGTCTCGGTCATGGTCGGATCCAGCTTTGGCGAAGGCTCGGGATGCCCCGCATATAATCAGTTAGCGCTAACAAATCAATCCTGCTTTCCCTCTTGCGCGCCACGGCGGGCAAGGTCCAGCGAATTTCCGCGAAAATCCGAAGGGTGTGGCGCAGAGGAAGCAAAACCGCGCCGATGCGGGCTTTGCGCGGCGCGAAACTCGGGATAGAGGGGGCGCGACATCCTTTAGCAGCAGGCCCGCCATGACCGAAGAAGAAGCGCCGAAGTCCCGTCCCGTCGTGCGGCTGCGCCCCAAGGCCGAGGCCCGCGCGATCCGGCACGGCTTTCCCTGGGTCTATGCCGACGAGCTGGTGACCGACCGGCGCACGCAGGGCCTCGCCCCGGGCGTGATCGCGACGCTGGAAGATGCCGAGCGCCGTGTGCTGGGCACGGTCACGGTGAACCCGAAATCGAAGATCATCGCGCGGATGCTGGATCGCGACGCCGAGGCGGTGATCGACCGCGACTGGCTGGCGGCGCGGCTGTCGCGTGCTTTGGATCTGCGCAGGCGGCTCTTCGATCAGCCCTTCTATCGCCTTGTCCATGCCGAGGCCGACGGCCTGCCCGGTGTCATCATCGACCGTTTCGGCGATGTCGCGGTGGTGCAGCCGAATGCCGCCTGGGCGGAGGCGCTGATCGGCGATCTGTGCGCGGCCCTCGTTGCGGTGACGGGCGTGAAGACGGTGATCAAGAACGGCTCGGGGCGCTCGCGCGGGCTGGAAGGTCTGCCCGAGGAAACCGTGGTCCTGTGCGGCGCCATCGACGGCCCGGTGCCGGTCGAGATGAACGGCGCCACCTACATGGCCGACGTTCTGGGCGGGCAGAAGACCGGGCTGTTCTTTGACCAGCGCCCGAACCACGCCTTTGCCGCGCGGCTGGCGCGGGGGGCGCGGGTGCTTGACGTGTTTTCCCATGTCGGCGGTTTCGCGCTGGCGTGCCTGGCCGGTGGGGCGGAAAGCGCTTTGGCCGTCGATGCCTCGGCTGCCGCTTTGGATCTGGCGACGCAGGGCGCCGCGGCGATGGGGCAGGGCGCGCGTTTCGCCACCCGTCAGGGCGATGCCTTTGCGACGCTTGAGGCGCTGGCCACCGAGGGGGCACAATTCGAGGTGGTGATCTGCGATCCGCCCGCCTTTGCGCCGAACAAGCAATCGCTCGATGCGGGCTTGCGCGCTTACGAACGCGTTGCGCGGCTCGCTGCGCCGCTGGTGGCGCCGGGCGGGTATATCGTGCTTTGCTCCTGTTCCCATGCCGCCGATCTGGTCGCCTTCCGCAATGCTTCGGCCCGCGGTCTGGGCCGGGGCGGGCGGCGTGCGCAACTGCTGCACACCGGCTTTGCCGGGCCCGATCACCCGATGCTGCCGCAACTGGCCGAATCGGCCTATCTGAAATCGCTGGTCTTCCGGCTGGATTGATGCGCGCCGCCCCCGGCAAGGTGCTGCTCGATGCCTGCGTGCTTTACCCGACGGTTCTGCGCGAGATCCTGACCCTTTGTGCGGCCGAGGGGCTTTTCACGCCGCTGTGGTCGGACCGCATCCTGGAGGAATGGGCGCGGGCGGCGGCGCGGCTGTCCTCGGGCGACGAGGCCTTTGCGCGGGGCGAGATTGCCGCCCTCAAGGCCCGTTTCCCAAGGGCCAGCATCGCCCCCCGCCCGGGGCTCGAATCGCGGCTGCATCTGCCCGATGAAAACGACATCCATGTGCTGGCCGCTGCCATATCTGGCGGGGCCGAGGCGATCGTGACGCAAAACCGGGCCGATTTCCCGCGCGGCGTCCTGGCGGCCGAGGGGCTTTCGCGCCTTGATGCCGATGGCTTCCTCTGGGCGCTTTCCGCCGATCATCCCACGCAGGTCGCCGCCGTGGTCGAACGTGTCCGGGCCAAGGCCGAGGCGCTGTCGGGCCAAGGCTGGACCACCCGGGCGCTTTTGAAAAAGGCCAGGCTCTTTCGCCTTGCCCGTGCGCTTGAAACCGCCTGAGACTTTCCACGCCCTTGCCAAACCGCTTTGAGTTCGCCCGACACCGGGCTAGACTTGCACTTGGCGCCACGGTAGAAACAGCATGTGTTACCGCTAACATATGCAACCCAGGACGGCGCATCCGGAGGAGGGCGCCAGTCATGCCAAGAATCGGAGCCAGCCCCATGGTGTCGCGCGTCATTCCGGTCGATCTTTTCGATCTCGTGATCTTCGGAGCCACGGGCGATCTTGCGCAGCGCAAGATCCTGCCCGGGCTTTACCGCCGCTTTCACGCCGGTCAGATGCCCGAAGGCGCGCGGATCATCGGCGCCGCCCGCTCCGACATGGATGCCGAGGGCTTTCGCGCCCAGGTGACCAAGGCGATCGCCGATTTCGTCGATCCGGCGAAACATGACGCGGCGACCATCGCCGCCTTTCTGCAAAGCCTTGACTATGTCTCGGTCGATGCGACGGGCGAGGGCGGCTGGGACAGTCTCAAGGCCAAGGTCGATCCCGCGCGGATCAATGCCTTCTATTTCTCGGTCGCGCCGATGCTGTTCGGCCCCCTGGCCGACCGGCTCAAGGCGCATGGGATCGCCGGGGATCAGTCGCGCATCGTGGTGGAAAAACCCTTCGGCCGCGATCTGGCCTCGGCCCGGGCCTTGAACGCCACCTTGGCCGCGCATTTCGAGGAAAGCCAGATCTACCGGATCGACCATTATCTGGGCAAGGAGACGGTGCAGAACCTGATGGCGGTGCGGTTCGCCAACATCCTGTTCGAGCCGCTTTGGAACGCACAATATATCGACCATGTGCAGATCACCGTGGCCGAAACCGTGGGTGTCGGCGGGCGCGGCAGCTATTACGACAAATCGGGCGCGATGCGCGACATGGTGCAAAACCACCTGATGCAGCTGTTGTGCCTGATCGCGATGGAGCCGCCCTATCACTTCGACCCCGATGCGGTGCGCGATGAAAAGGTCAAGGTGATCCGGGCCTTGCAGCCCGTTCCCGCGGCCGACATCGTGCGCGGGCAATATCTGGGCGTGAAGGCCACGGCCGGGCGGGCCGAGCAGCCGGGCTATCTGGCCGACAGCGAAAACCCCGACAGCCGCACCGAAAGCTATATCGCGCTCAAGGTGCAGGTGGCGAACTGGCGCTGGCAGGGCACGCCGTTCTATCTGCGCACCGGCAAGCGGCTGCGGGGCCGGGCCAGTGAAATCGCCATCACCTTCAAGGCGCCGCCGCATTCGATCTTCGATCAGGAAGAAGCCAGCTGGCGCGAAAACGTGCTTGTCATCCGGCTGCAACCGGACGAGGGCATGAATCTGAAAGTGATGATCAAGGAACCGGGTCCGGGGGGGATGCGTCTGGTGCAGGTGCCGCTTGACATGTCCTTTGCCGAGGCTCTGGGCGAGGATGGCGCCGACATTCCTGACGCTTATGAACGCCTCATCATGGATGTGATCCGCGGCAACCAGACCCTTTTCATGCGCGGCGACGAGGTCGAGGCCGCCTGGGCCTGGACCGATCCGATCATCGCGGGCTGGGAGGCCCGGGGCGACCGGCCGCGGCCCTATGACGCCGGGTCTTCGGGGCCGGAAGATGCCTTGATGCTGATGCACCGCGACGGCCGTCGCTGGCGGGAGATCCGCGAATGAACCTGATCGAATATCCGGACCGCGAATTGATGATGCTGGCGCTTGCCGACAAGGTCGCAAGCCAGCTGCGCCGCGCTTTGGAGGTCGAGGAACGGGTGACGCTGTGCGTGCCCGGCGGCACCACGCCCGGGCCGGTCTTCGACATCCTTTCGGGGCTGGATCTGGATTGGGCGCGGGTCTGGGTGATGCTGAATGACGAGCGCTGGGTCGATGAGACCAGCCCGCGTTCGAACACCGCGCTGTTGCGCAACCGGCTGTTGCGGGGGGCTGCGGCGCTGGCCCATCTGGTGCCGCTTTACGCCCCCGCCGCAACGCCCGAGGAGCGGCTGGAGGAACTGTCCCACGGCGTCCGTTCCGCGCTGCCGCTGACCGTGCTGATGCTGGGCATGGGGGCGGACATGCACACGGCCTCGCTCTTCCCCGGCGCCGACCGTCTGGCCGAGGCGCTGGCCCCCGATGCCCCCCCGGTGATGGCGCTGCGCGCGGAGGCCGCGGGCGAGCCGCGGATCACGCTCACCGCGCCCGTCCTGCGCGCAGCCATGCATTGCCATCTCCTGATCACCGGTGCAGAAAAGCGCGCAGCACTGGAGCGTGCCGCAAGCCTTCCCGAAACCGAGGCCCCGGTGCGCATCGTCCTTTCCAACGCCACCATCCATTGGGCCCCCTGATGAACCGTTTCGATGACCTTCTTGCCCATGCCGCGACCGTCAAGGACCGGCATATCCTCGATCTTTTCGCCGCCGATCCCGACCGCGCCGCCCGTTTCAGCGCCGAATTCGGGTCCTGGTTCTTCGATTTCTCGAAAACCAACATCGATGCCGCGGGGCTGAAGCTGCTGATCGATCTGGCGGAAAAGACCGGCGTTGCCGCACGCCGCGACGCGATGTTCGCGGGCGAAAAGATCAACGAGACCGAGGGCCGGGCGGTGCTGCACATGGCCTGGCGCAACTTCCGCGACACGATCACGGTCGATGGCCACGACGTCATGCCCGCCTTGCGCGACACCCTTGGCCGGATGCAGGATTTCGCCGAAGACGTGCGCACGGGCCGTTTCACCGGGCAGGGGGGCCGGATTACCGATGTGGTCAATATCGGCATCGGCGGCTCGGATCTGGGGCCGGTGATGGCCTCGGTCGCCTGCACGTCTTTTGCCGACGGGCCGCGGCTGCATTTCATCTCGAATGTCGATGGCGCCCATGCCCATGACGTGCTCTCGGGGCTGAACCCGGAAACGACGCTGGTGATCGTGGCGTCCAAGACCTTCACCACGATCGAGACGATGACCAATGCCGAAACCGCCCGCGCCTGGATGGCGGCGAAGGTCACGGACCCGGCGGCGCAATTCTCCGCGATCTCGACCGCGACCGACAGGACGGCGGCTTTCGGCATCCCGCCCGAGCGCGTCTTCGGCTTCGAGGATTGGGTGGGCGGGCGCTATTCGGTCTGGTCGCCGATCGGGCTCAGCCTGATGATCGGCATCGGCCCGGGCTATTTCGCCGAATTCCACGCCGGCGCCGCCGCGATGGACCGCCATTTCCGCGAGGCGCCGCTGGCGGAAAACCTGCCCGTTCTGCTCGCGCTGGTCGGCATCTGGCACAATCAGGTGCTGGGCCATGCCACCCGCGCCGTGCTGCCCTATGAACAGCGCCTCGCCCGGCTGCCCGCCTATCTGCAGCAGCTGGAAATGGAGAGCAACGGCAAGCGCGTCTCGATGGACGGCGCCGATCTGCCCTGGCATTCCGGTCCGGTGGTCTGGGGCGAGCCCGGCACGAACGGCCAGCACGCCTTTTACCAGCTGATCCATCAGGGCACCCGGGTCGTGCCTTGCGAATTCCTCCTCGCTGCGCGGGGCCGCGAGCCCTATCTCGAACATCAGCACCTTCTGCTCGTCGCCAATTGCCTGGCCCAGTCCGAGGCGCTTCTGCGCGGCCGCTCGCTTGCGGAAGCGACGGAGATCATGGCGAAAAAGGGCCTGACCGGGGCAGAGCTGGACCGCCAGGCCCGCCACCGCGTCTTCCCCGGCAACCGCCCCTCGACGACGCTGCTGATCGAGGTGCTCACCCCCTTCACGCTTGGCGGCATCGTCGCGCTTTACGAACATCGGGTCTTCGTCGAGGGCGTGATCCTGGGCATCAACAGCTTCGACCAATGGGGGGTCGAGCTGGGCAAGGAACTGGCGCTGGCGCTGGCTCCGGTGCTCGAGGGCAGCTCGGAGGGCGCGGGCAAGGACGGCTCGACGCTCGGCCTCGCCCGACGCATCCGCGCGGCGCGGGCCTGAGCAAGGGGGGCGCTGCCCCCCGTCCGCAAGCGGACTCCCCCCGGGATATTTTCGGCAAGATAAAGCACGATCGGGGCTTCTCATTCATCTTGCCGCAAATATCCCGGGGGGTGAATTGCCGAAGGCAAGAGGGGGGCAGCGCCCCCCCCTTCTTTGGCGTCGCTGCGGTTCAGCCCATCCGTTCCGAGGTGTAGCCGCCGGGCGAGGCCGGGAAGACGACGGTCTTGTTGCCGTTGATGAAGACGCGGTGCTGCACATGGGCGTGGATCGCCCGGGCGAGCACCAGCGCCTCGACATCGCGGCCAAGGCTGACGTAATCCTCGGGGCTTTGCGCATGGGTGATGCGGACGGTTTCCTGCTCGATGATCGGGCCTTCGTCCAGATCCGCGGTCACATAGTGCGAGGTCGCACCGATCAGCTTCACGCCGCGCTCATAGGCCTGCTTGTAGGGGTTGGCGCCCTTGAAGCTCGGCAGGAAGGAATGGTGGATGTTGATGATCTTGCCCGACATTTTCTGGCAGAGCTTGTCCGACAGGATCTGCATGTAGCGCGCCAGAACCACCAGCTCGGCCCCCGATTCCTCGACGACATCGAGCAGATGCGCCTCGGCCTCGGGCTTGTTTTCCTTCGTCACCTTGATGTGGTGGAACGGGATGTCGTGGTTCACCACCACCTTCTGATAGGTCATGTGGTTCGACACCACGCCGACGATCTCGACCGGCAGCGCGCCGATGCGCCAGCGGTAAAGCAGGTCGTTCAGGCAATGGCCGAAGTTCGAGACCATCAGCAGGACCTTGACCTTCTTTTCGGCGTCATGGATCGCCCATTCCATGTCGAATTCTTGCGCCACCGGCTCGAAGCCCGCCTTCAGGCTGTCAAGCGTCGCGCCCGTCTGCGACACGAAGGTGACGCGCATGAAGAACTGGCCGGTCAGAAGGTCGTCATACTGGTTTGAATCGGTCAGGTTGCAGCCGCTGTCGGCCAGATAATTGGCAATCGCCGCCACGATCCCGCGGGTCGAGTGGCAGTTCACGGTCAGCACATAGGTGGTCATTCCCGGTTCCTTTCGCGGCCCCTACAGAGTGTCTCGGAGGCGTCTAGCACATATTCCCCGCCCCGCGCCAAGGGGCCTGCCGGGATGCGACCGCGAATGACGAAAAAGCGTCAGGTGGCGTGTCGCAATTGCTCCGGGGCGCGCGATCTTCCCGCCCAGGCGCTTGCCGGGGCCGGGATTTCGCCGCGGCTTCGCCCCGGCGACCCGCCGGGGGCTCCGCCCCGGACCCCCGGGATATTTTGGGCAAGATAAAAGGGGCCCGGGGTCCTGAGGCCTTCGGTCCTGCCGGGGACGGCTTTGGCTTTTCCTGGTGCAAATACGCCGGGGGTGCGGGGGCGGCCCCCGCCGGGTCGCCTTGGCGAAGCCAAGGCGAAACGCTTTCGCGCCCAGGCAAAAGGCCGCCCGAAGGCGGCCGTTTCATCGCGATGTCAGATCTGCTTTTCGGGCAGATGCACCACCAGCCCGTCGAGCAGCGAGGTGACCTTGATCTGGCAGGTCAGCCGCGAGGTCGCGGGGTTCGGCTCATAGGCGAAATCGATCATGTCGGTCTCGGTCGGCAGGGCTTTCGGCAGCTTGTCCACCCAGGCCGGATCGACATAGGCGTGGCAGGTCGAACAGGCGCAGGCGCCGCCGCAATCGGCGTCGATGCCCGGCACGCCATTGTCGCGCGCCGCTTCCATCACCGTCAGCCCCGGTTTCGCCTCCACCTCGTGACGGGTGCCGTTGTGTTCGATGAAGATGATCTTCGCCATGAAATCCTCGTGTGCCTGTGGCTGCGCTGGGTTCGTCCTCCCTTTAGGACAAAGGCGCCCGCTTTGCCAGCGCCCCTTTGCGGCGCATCCCAAAGCCGCTATGGTCGCGCCGACACCGACCCGGACCCGCCATGACCTTTTCCCTGCCTTGCCCGACCCTTGCCCTGCTGACCCTTTGCGCGGCGCTGGCGGGCTGCACCGGGGCCGGGGGGCCGACGACCGCGGAGAAGCCCGCAGGTCAGGCCGCGCAGGCGCCGGTGCCGATCGTCGCCCCCCCGGCGAATTCGCTGGCGGGCGAATGGCTGAAATCCCCCCCCGGCGCCGAGGCGAAGGGCTGCTTCACCGAGGAACGCCGCCCCGCCATCGTCGAGACCGTCACCGAACATGTGCTTGTCGAACCCGAAGAGCGCGACCCGAAGACCGGCGCCGTCACCAGCCCCGCCAGCTACCGCACCACCACCCAGGCCCGCATCGTCTCGGGCGGGGGGCGGATGTGGTTCGCCTCGGTTTGCGCCGCCGACATGACCACCGCCCGCATCGCGGTGCTGCAACGCGCGCTTTGGGTGCGCGGGCTTTACGCGGGCCCGCTCGACGGGCAGATGAGCGCCGCCACCCGCGAGGCGATCCGCCGCTATCAGACCCAGCGCGGCCTGCTCAGCGCCGAACTTTCGCTGCGCGCGGCGCGGGAAATGGGCGTCGTGTCCTGGCTGGCGACGCCCTGACGCAAAAGGCACCCCGAAGGGTGCCTTTCTCCGTTCAGCCGGTCCCGCCGGGCCGATTATTGCAGCGGCACCGCGACGAAACGCGGCTCGCCCTCGCGCCGGATCAGAAGCAGCACCGATTTGCGCCCGCCCTCTTTCGCCTCGGCCACCCGGGCCTTCAGGTCGTCAAGCGAGGTCACCGGCTGCTGCCCGGCCTCGACGATCACGTCGCCCGCCCGCAGCCCCTTGTCAAAAGCCGCCCCGGTCGCGTCGATATCGGTCACCATCAGCCCGGTCAGATCTTCGGGCAGGTTGCGCTCGGCCCGCATCGCATCGGTGATCGGCGAGAGCACCATGCCCAGCACCGCGCCGCCCGCCAGCGCCGGGGCCGTGCCGCCCGCCGCCGCCTCGCTGCTTTCGGCCAGTTCGCGCTGCCCCAGCGTCACCTGCAACGTCACCGGCTTGCCCGCGCGCATCACCACGACATCGACCGCCTGGCCCACCGGCGCATCGGCGACGCGGCGGGTCAGCGATTTCGTGTCCTTCACCGGCGCCCCGGCAAAGCTGATGATCACGTCGCCCGATTTCATCCCCGCCACCTTGGCCGGGCCCTCGGGCACTTCCGACACCATCGCGCCTTCGGGCGTGGCCAGGCTCATCGCCTCGGCCATGTCGGGGGTCAGGTCCTGGATCTTCACGCCCAGCCAGCCGCGCCGGGTGGCGCCGAATTCCTGCAGCTGGCCCACGACCTTCGAGACCACGTTCGAGGCCATGGAAAAGCCGATCCCGATCGAGCCGCCATTGGGCGAGAGAATCGCGGTGTTCACCCCGATCACCTTGCCGTCCATGCTGAACAAGGGCCCGCCCGAGTTGCCGCGGTTGATCGCGGCATCGGTCTGGATGTAGTCGCCATAGGTGCCGCTCAGTTCCCGGTTGCGCGCCGAGACGATACCGACCGAGGTCGAGAAGCCCTGACCCAGCGGGTTGCCCATCGCCATCACCCAGTCGCCCTCGCGCATCGTGTCGCTGTCGCCGAAGCTGACAAAGGGCAGGGGCTCCTTGCTTTCGACCTTCAAAAGCGCGATGTCGGTTTTCGGATCGGTGCCGACGATCTTCGCGTCCAGCTTCTTGCCATTGGCGAATTCGATCGAGATTTCATCGGCGACGGTGTTGCCATCCTCGCCCTTGATGACGTGGTTGTTCGTCACGATGTAGCCATCGGCCGAGATCACGAAACCCGAGCCCAGCGCATCGGCGCGGTGTTGCCGCTGCGGCCCGCCCTGCGGCATGTTCGGCATGCCGAATTCCTTGAAGAACTCTTCGAAGGGCGAGCCCGGCGGAAAGCCCGGCATGCGCCCGGCGGGTTCGGAAACTGTGGTCGAGGTGGTGATCATCACCACCGCCGGTTTCACCTGCACGACCAGATCGGCGAAGCTTTCGGGCACCGGCCCCGCCTGGGCGGGCGTCATCGCCAGGGGCGAAAGGGCGAGCGCGGTGGAAAGCAGCACCGCCATCAGGATCGGTCGGGCGCGGCGCGGGGTCGTCAGGGGAAGAGGGGTCTTGGTCATGCGGGTCTCCCGTGGTCCTTGGCCGGTGCTCCGGCTGGCCTTCTATAAAAGCGTAAGCGTCGCGCCGTTCAAATGAAAGCCCGTCGCGGGGCGTCACTTCGATGTGAGAGCGCCGCGAGGCTCATGTGAGGGCCCGCACCAGCGCGACGACACCCACCCCCGCAGCCACTGCCGCAAGGCCGATCCGGCGCCGCCCCACCGGGCCAAGGCTGGCCAGCAGCGCCAGCACCTCGACAATGCGCGAAGGGGCCAGCACAAGTGCCAGCCCCTCGATCACGAGCACAAGGCCCAGAGCGGTGAAAACCGCCGCCATCAGTTTCCGGCCGCGGGGGCGGTGCCGCCCGCCGCCAGCGATGTCACGAAGCGTTCATAGTCGAAGTAAAGGCTGCCCGGTTCCGTCACCAGCGAGGAGGTGCCCGGCTTCAGGCTTTCGGCATAGAACTGCAGCGCCCGGGTGAAGGCGAAGAAGCTTTCATCCTTGCCGTAAGCTTCGGCATAGATCCGGTTGCGTTCCGCATCCGCCTGACCGCGCACGATTTCCGCCTGCTTGCGCGCCTCCGAGGTGAGTTCGACCACCTCGCGGTCGGCGGTCGCCCGCACCCGCTGCGCCGCCTCGCCGCCGCGGGCGCGTTCATCCGCCGCCTCGCGTTCGCGCTCGGCCCGCATCCGCGCATAGGTCGCGGCCAGGTTCTGCTCGGGCAGGTCGGTGCGCGTCAGCCGCACGTCGATCACGTCAACGCCCAGCGCATTCGCCTCGCGTTTGGCGATGTCGCGGATCTTGTTCATCAGCGCCGTGCGGTCATTCGACAGAACCGCCGTCGAGGGCACCGAGCCCATGACTTCGCGGATCGCATTGTTCAGGATGCCGTCCAGCCGGTTCTTGGCAAAGCTTTCGCCGCCATCGCCCACCGCTTCGCGGAACTTCACCGCATCGACGATGCGCCAGCGCGCAAAGGCATCGACCACCAGACGACGGTCATCAAGCGGCGTGACTTCCAGCGGTTGCGTGGTCAGGCTGATGATCCGGTCATCATATTTCACCACATTCTGCACGAAGGGGATCTTGAAGCCGATTCCCGGTTCGGTCCGCGCCGCGGTCACTTCGCCGAATTGCAGCACCAGCGCCTTTTCGCGTTCGTCGACCGTGTAGATCGACGACAGGCCAAGGCCCACGGCGATGATGCCGATCGGGATCAGGAGTTGTGCCTTCATCAGTTCGCCCCCCCGGTCGTCGGCTGCACCGGCCGCAGCCGGTCAAGCGGCAGATAGGGCACGGTGCCCGATTGCCCGTCGATCACCACCTTGTTCACGCCGCCCAGCGTCGTGCTCATGGTTTCATAGAACATCCGCCGCTTCGTCACCTCGGGGGCCTTGCGGTATTCCTCGTAGACCGAGGTGAAGCGCGCGGCCTGACCCTGGGCATCGTTGACCACCTCGGCGCGATAGGCCTCGGCCTGCTGCACCAGCTGCGCGGCCTGCCCGCGGGCGCCCGCCGTCACCTGGTTGGCATAGGCGTCGGCCTCTTTTTCCAGCTTGTCGCGTTCCTGCTGCGCGGCTTGCACGTCGCGGAAACTGTCGATCACCTCGCGCGGCGGATCGGCGCGGTTGAAGTTCACCCGCACGATGTTGATCCCGGCCTGATAGCTGTCAAGCGTGCCTTGAACGGCGGTGCGCAGATCCGCGGCGATGGTGCCGCGGTCGCGGTTCAGGATCGGCGCCAGTTCGGACCGCGCGATGATGTCGCGCATGGCGGATTCGCTGACGGCGCGGATCGTGTCCTCGGGGTCGGCGAGGTTGAACAGGAATTTCGACGGGTCCGAGACGTTCCAGACGATCTGGTAGCTGACATCGACGATATTCTGGTCGCGCGTCAGCATCAGCCCGGAATCGGTGACGAAATCGCTGCTGCGCCCCGAGGAGAACACGCCGTCGCTGCTTTCCGAAGTGCCGATGGCGCGGGTGCGGCCGGTGCCGACCTCGGTGGTGCGTTCGTCGGTGACCGGGATCACCACTTTCGACACCACCGGCCAGGGCGCGAAGTTCAGGCCCGGGTTGCCGGTGGCGTGGTATTTGCCGAACATCAGCTCGATCGAGCGTTCGTTCTGCTGCACCGTGTAAAACGAGCTCCAGGCCCAGACGGCCGCCAGGGCCACCGCGCCGATCGCGATCGTGCCCAGCGTGAAGGCCGGGCCGTCGTCGCGCCCGCCGCCGGGGCGGCCCGGACCGCCGCGCCCGCCCATCAGGACGCGCAGCTGCTCGGTGCCCTTCTTCACGATCTGGTCGATTTCGGGAATGGGGGCGCTGTCATTGGGCCGGCGCGGGCCGGGGCGGCGCGGCGGCTCGCGGTCGTCACCGCCACCCGAGCCCCAGGGTCCTCCGTTGGTCATGCTGTCCTCTTTCGAATGTCCTTGCCCCGAAGTGGGGATTGTTTGCGCAATGTCAACCGCTTCGCTCAGGAATGCCGGGTCGGTGCCCGCATCGTCACCAGTTCCTCGGCCATCGTCGGATGCACGGCACAGGTGGCGTCGAACTGCTCCTTGGTCGCGCCCATCTTCATCGCGATGGCCGCCATCTGGATCATCTCGCCTGCTTCGGGCGCGACGATGTGGCAGCCCAGCACCTTGCGCGTCGCCTTGCAGACGATCAGTTTCATCAGAACGCGGTCCTCCGCCCCCGCAAAGGCCGAGCGCATCGGCTTGAAAGCGCTCGTATAAACCTCGATCGGGCCGTCTTTGCGGGCGGCTTCCTCGCTTTGCCCGCAGGTGCCGAATTCGGGCCGGGTAAAGACCGCCGAGGCGACAAGCTCGTGATCGCTTACTCGCGGTTTCGCGCCAAAGACGGTGTCGGCAAAGGCGTGCCCCTCGCGGATCGCGACCGGGGTCAGGTTGATCCGGTCGGTCACATCACCCACCGCAAAGATCGAGGGGACATTGGTCTGCGACCAAGCGTCAACCAGCACCGCGCCATTGGCGGCCAGCTTGACGCCCGCGGCTTCCAGCCCCAGCCCGGCGGTGTTCGGCACCCGGCCGGTGGCGTAAACCACGGCGTCAAATTCCTGCGACCGGCCATCGCCGCAATGGGCGACGACGCCGGTTTCGGTCTTCGTGACCCGGTCGATGATGACATTTTCATGCACGTCGATGCCGCGCGCTTTCATCTGCGCCACGATCAGATCGCGGCATTCGGTGTCGAAGCTGCGCAGAAGCGGCGAGCGGTTCCATTGCGCCACCGAAACCCCCAGCCCGTTGAAGACACAGGCGAATTCGGACGCGATATAGCCGCCGCCGACGATCAGGAGGCGCTTGGGCAGCGCGGGCAGATGAAAGAGGTCGTTTGAGGTCAGAACGTGTTCTGCGCCCTCGAAGGCGGGCACGAAAGGCCGCCCGCCGACCGCAATCAGGATGTGTTTCGCGCTGATCACCCGGCCATCGGCCAGTGCGACCTCATGCGGGCCCTTCACGGTGGCGCGGCAGTCATGCACCGTCACGCCCGCATTCTGCTGCCCGGCGCGGTAGATCCGCTCCAGCCGGTCCAGTTCCGCATGCAGCTTGGCCCGAAACGCGCCCCAGTCGAACCCGCCGATGGCCGCATCCCAGCCATAGGCGCGGGCCTCGGCCACGGCGGCGGGCATGGTCGAGGCGAAAACCATCAGCTTTTTCGGCACGCAGCCGCGGATGACGCAGGTGCCGCCCATCCGATCCTCTTCGGCCAGCGCCACGCGCGCGCCATAACCGGCCGCGATGCGGGCCGCCCGCACGCCGCCCGAACCCCCGCCGATCACGAAGAGGTCGAAATCGAAGCTCATCTGCCGTCCTTTCAAAGGTCGCGACCCCGTGGCCGCGCCCAAGGACTTAGCCCCGCGCCCCGGTTCCGGCAAGGGCAGGCGCCCGCGCCGCCAGTTCCGCCTGCCAGGCGGCGTTCTCCTCGGCCGTCATCACCCAGCCCGGCACCGAAAGCTCGCGCAGCCGCACCGGCGCCTTCGCAGCTCCGGTGGCGGGGGTGCCCTCGCCGGTGATCTCGGCATAGGGGACGGTGGTGTATTTGCCGAAAAGCTTGCCGATCTCGACCCGGTCGGCGCGGAAGACCAGCACCGGACGCGGCACCGAGAGCACCACCCAGGCGAGATAGAAGCACAGCGTCGCCCCCACCGCGCCGACGATCGCATTCAGGATCATGTCGTCGCGGAACCCCTCGCCGAAGAAGGCGGCCAAGGTCAGGATCGGCGTGATGATCTGCACCACCCCGATCAGCCCGATCACCCCCCCCATCACCAGGGGCAGCACGGACCGGCCGGGGATCACCAGATCCGGGCGGGTCTCAGTCGAGGTCGGCGAAGATGTTCTCGTCATCGGCAAAATCGATCCGTTCATGGGCAATCGTGCCCGCGTTGATGTCGCGCAGCTCGACCTGGCCCTCGGCGCCGCCAATGATCACCATGTCGCAGATGTCGATGAACAGCCCGTTCTCGACCACGCCCGGGATCTGGTTGAGCGCCACCGCCAAAGCCCGCGCGTTGCCGATGCGGTTGAGGTGCAGATCGACGATATAATTACCCTCGTCGGTGATGTAGGGCTGCGTGCCATTCAGCCGCAGCGTCGTCTGCCGCCCCAGAACATCGGTGGCGATCAGCATTTCCTCGATCAAGGCGCGGGTGGTCTGCCAGCCGAAGGGCACGACCTCCACGGGCAGCGGAAAGGCGCCGAGGTTCACCACTTCCTTTGACGCATCGGTGATGACGATCATCCGGTCCGAGGCCGTGGCGACGATCTTTTCCTGCAACAGCGCGCCGCCGCCGCCCTTGATCAGCTGCAGCTGCGCGTCGAATTCATCGGCGCCATCGATGGTCAGATCGAGCCATTTCGCCTCGTCCAGACCGACGACTGAAATCCCGATCTGCCGCGCCAGATCGGCGGTGCGCGAGCTTGTCGGCACGCCGACGATGCGCAGCCCTTCCTCGCGCACGCGCTCGCCCAGACAGCGCACCATCCAGGCCGCGGTGGAGCCGGTGCCCAGACCGACCTTCATCCCGTCTTCGACGAAATCGACGGCACGGCGCGCGGCGGCGAATTTCGCCTTGTCGATGGGGGAAAGCTCGGCGGGCATGGCGGCTCCTGTCGGACGGGATGCGGATCTTGCGCGCCGTTATAGCCAAGCGGTCAGCCCCATGCGAGGGATTTTTGCGTCCGGCCCCGGGCGCGGGCGGTCAGCGCCGCACCAGCCCCGCGCTTTCCAGCGGGCTGTGACCGCGCCGGTGCTGCAAGATCAGCTTCGCGACCTTGGGCGTGGGCACGATCGGCCGCGCGGGCAGGCCGGTGAAAGGATCGCTCGACAGGCTCTGGCGCAGCGCCAGCGCCTGTGTGGGTTCCAGCACGCTCATCGTCTTCGGCCCGGCCAGCATGGTTTCGGCGCGGGCGTTTTCGGCAAAGATCACCTCATGCGTGGGCATCATCACATGCACCCAGTCCACCCGTGCCCGGGGGGCGCGGGCGATGCCGGGCAGGCCCACCAGCGCCTTGGCGGCGACCAGCACCTCTTCTCCGGCAAGCGGACCGGTGGCCGGGCGGATCAGCACCCGGTGCTGCCCGGACAGAAACAGAGCCCGGTCATTGCCCAGCACGCCGGGGGCAAAGCGCACCGGCGCCGTCGCCCCCAGGCCGCCGACGCGCCAGCGCCCGACCCATTGCACCGGCCGGTAGCCATTGTCCGAGGTCTGCAACCGGTCCTCGGGCCCCAGATCCTCGACCGGTTTCGGGCCGCGCCGGGTGGCGATCAGCGTTCCGGCGGCAAAGCAGATCGCCTGGCTGGCAAAGGGGGTCAGCATCCCCTCGGTCTCGAGCCCGGTGATGCGATAGGCCCGGCCGGGCTTCAGCCGTTCGGAGGCCGCCAGCCCGCGCCCGGTGGCGGGGGTGTCGATCAGATGCACGACCTGCGTATCGGCCAGATCCTCCGAGGCGAGCGGGCGGATCCGATAGGACACATCGGGTTCGATCGCGGCGCCGTCGGGGTCCGCCCCGTCCGCCTCGGGCAGGTCGATGAACCGCATCGCCGCCCCGGGGCGCAAGACGAAATGGGCCCGCCCCAGCGCGGCTTCCTCGCTGCCGGGCACCGAGCCGAAAGGATCCGGACCGGAGGAGGTGACCTCGGTCAGCGGCCAGAAACAAAGAGTGGGCATGGCACCTCCTGCCTTTGCGACAGTATCGCCAGAACCGATGAAACAGCGCTTAACATGTTAAGCTGTTTAGCGAATTTTGCGGCGCCCGCCAGAGCGGGCCGGACCGGCGGGCCGGGAAGGTGGCCGGGGCACCGCTTGCGTGCGCGCAAATGTCGCTTTCGCGCTTTCGTCGCGGGGCGCGACAGGGCAGCATGGGGCAAAGGGAGTGCGCCATGTTTCTGAGCGTTTTCGACATCTTCAAGGTGGGCGTCGGGCCGTCCTCCTCGCATACGATGGGGCCGATGGTGGCGGGGGGGCGGTTTCTGGACATGCTGCGGGCCTCGCCCTTTCATCCGCGCCATCTGCGGGTGCGGCTTTACGGCTCGCTCGCCTTCACCGGCAAGGGGCATGCCACGGACCGCGCGACGATCCTGGGCCTCGCCGGGTTCCTGCCCGAAAGCTACGAGGCCGAGAAGGCCGAGGCGGTGCTGGCCGCCAACCGCGAGAGCCTGACGCTGACACCGCCCGGGCTGGGCCCGCTGCACTTCGACCCCGATCACGACCTGATCTTCGACTACGGCCACCCGCTGCCCGGCCATGCGAACGGCATGGTGATCGAGGCCCGCGATGCCGAGGGCGACGTGATCCTGCGCGAGACCTTTTATTCGATCGGCGGCGGGTTTGTCCTGACCGAGGCGGAACATGCCGCCATCGATGACAAGACGCTCGCCGCGCCCTCGCCGGTGCCCTATCCGTTCCGCAAGGCCGATGAGATGCTGGCGATGGCGCAGGCCTCGGGGCTGACGATCGCGCAGATGAAGCGCAGGAACGAGCGGCGGTTCCGCTCGGAGCCGGAGATCGAGGCGGGGCTGGCGCGGATCTGGCAGGTGATGAACGATTGCCTGACGCGGGGGCTGGAAACCGACGGCGTGCTGCCGGGCGGGCTGAAGGTGAAGCGCCGCGCCAAGGCGATCCATGCCGCGCTTGAGGCCGAACGCGGTCTGAACATGGTGGCGCCGCATACGATCAACGACTGGATTTCCTGTTACGCGATGGCGGTGAACGAGGAAAACGCGGCGGGCGGGCAGGTGGTGACGGCGCCGACGAATGGCGCGGCGGGGGTGGTGCCCGCGGTGATCCGCTACTGGCTGGATCACGTGCCCGGGGCGAGCGGGTCGCAAGTGGGGGATTTCCTGCTGACGGCGGCGGCGGTGGGGGGCATCATCAAGACCAATGCCTCGATTTCGGGCGCCGAATGCGGCTGTCAGGCCGAGGTCGGCTCGGCCGCGGCGATGGCGGCGGCGGGCTTGGCCGCCGTGCTGGGCGGCACGCCCGAGCAGATCGAGAACGCGGCCGAGATCGCGCTGGAGCATCATCTGGGCATGACCTGCGACCCGGTAAAGGGGCTGGTGCAGGTGCCCTGCATCGAACGCAACGGCCTGGGCGCGATCAAGGCGATTTCGGCGGCCTCGCTGGCCTTGCGCGGTGACGGCACGCATTTCGTGCCGCTCGATGCCGCGATCGAGACGATGCGGCAGACCGGACGCGACATGCACGAGCATTACAAGGAAACGAGCCTTGGCGGTCTGGCGGTGAACGTGCCGAACTGCTGAGGCGGTTGCGCCCTCCTTGGGCGGGCAAGCCCGCCGCGCGTCGGGCGCTTCGGGGGCGCTGCCCCCGCCCGCAAGCGGGCTCCCCCGGGATATTTCGGGCAAGATGAAAGGAAAAGACCTTCTTTATCTTGCCCGAAATATCCCGGGGGGTGAATTGGCCGAAGCAGGAGGGGGGCAGCGCCCCCGTTTCGTCTCAGAGCGCGCGCCAGCCGATGTCGCGGCGGCAGAACCCCTCGGGCCAGTCGATCGCATCGACCATCGCATAGGCGCGCTGTTGCGCCTCGGCCAGGGTCGCGGCGCGGGCGGTGACGTTGAGCACGCGCCCGCCGGTGGCAAGGATCCTGCCGTCCTGCGCCGTCGTTCCGGCATGAAAGACCATTTGCGCACTGGTTTCGGGCAGGCTGTCGAGGCCCTTGATCTCGCTGCCTTTTTCGTAAGTGCCCGGATAGCCGCGCGCCGCCATCACTACGGTCAGCGCGCAATCTTCGGCCCATTGCGCGGTGATCTGATCCAGCCGCCCCTCGGCGCAGGCCTGCAGCAGATCGAGCGCCTGACCGCCCAGCCGCATCATCAGCACCTGGCATTCCGGATCGCCGAAGCGGACGTTGTATTCGACCAGCCGCGCCCGGCCGTTCTCGATCATCAGCCCGGCGTAAAGCACGCCCTGAAACGGCATGCCGCGCCGCGCCATTTGCGCCACGGTGGGGCGGATGATTTCGGCCAGAACCTGCTCCTGGATCGCCGCGCTCAGCACCGGCGCCGGGGAATAGGCGCCCATGCCGCCGGTGTTCGGGCCGGTGTCGCCGTCGCCCACCCGCTTGTGGTCCTGCGCCGTGCCGATGGGGGCCACGTTCACCCCGTCCGACAGGATGAAGAAGCTCGCTTCCTCGCCCGCCATGAATTCTTCGATCACCACCTCGGCGCCCGCCGCGCCAAAGGCGCCGCCGAAAATCTCGCGCAGCCCGGCCTCGGCCTCCGCGAGCGTCATCGCCACGATCACGCCCTTGCCCGCCGCCAGACCATCGGCCTTGACCACGATCGGCGCGCCCTGCGCCCGCACATGGGCCAGCGCGGCCTCCAGATCGGCAAACCGCGCCCAGGCGGCGGTGGGGGCGCCGCAGGCGTCGCAGATTTCCTTGGTGAAGGCTTTCGAGGCCTCAAGCTGCGCCGCCTGCGCCGAGGGTCCGAAGGTCAGCACCCCCGCCGCCCGCAGCGCATCGGCCACGCCCGCGGCCAGGGGCGCCTCGGGGCCGACGATGACGAAATCCACCGCGTTTTCCGCGACACAGGCCAGAACGGCCGTGGCGTCGCAGGGGTCGATGGCAGCGAGTTCCGCCAGCTGCCCGATGCCCGCATTGCCGGGGGCGACGATCAGCCGGTCGCATTTCGGGTTCTGTTTCACCGCCCAGGCCAGCGCATGTTCGCGCCCGCCGCTGCCCAGAATGAGAATGTTCATGCGGTTCCCCCGTTTGTGGCCGCAATGGCCCTTGGCCTCGGCTTTCGCGCCTTCTAAGGTTTCGCGACACATCAGGCAAGGCGACATGGACATCCTGGACGACGGCCCCGAGGCTTCGAAAACCGGCCCCTCCGGCAACACCCCCGAATTCACCGTCTCGGAAATCTCGGGCGCGGTGAAGCGGGTGATCGAGGGCGAATTCACCCGCGTGCGCGTGCGCGGCGAGGTCGGGCGGGTCAGCCGTCCCGGCTCTGGGCATCTTTACTTCGACCTCAAGGATCCGAATGCGGTGATCGCCGCGGTCAGCTGGAAGGGGCAGGTGGCGCGGATGCAGATCCGCCCCGAGGAGGGGATGGAGGTCATCGCCACCGGCAAGTTGACCACCTTTCCGGGGCAGTCGAAATATCAGCTGATCGTCGATGATGTCGAACCCGCGGGGGCGGGGGCCTTGATGGCGATGCTCGAGGCCCGGCGCAAGGCGCTGGCGGCCGAGGGGCTCTTCGATCCGGCGCGGAAAAAGCCGATCCCGTATTTGCCCGCGGTGATCGGGGTGGTCACTTCGCCCTCGGGGGCGGTCATTCGCGACATCCTGCACCGTCTGCGCGACCGCTTTCCGCGCCGGGTGCTGATCTGGCCCGTTGCGGTGCAGGGCCAGGCCTGCGCGGCCGAGGTCGCGGCGGCGATCCGCGGCTTCAACGCGCTCGCGCCGGGGGGCAAGGTGCCGCGCCCCGATCTGATCATCGTCGCGCGGGGCGGCGGCTCGCTCGAGGACCTCTGGGGCTTCAACGAGGAAGCGGTCGTGCGCGCGGCGGCGGAGAGCAAGATCCCGCTGATTTCCGCGGTGGGGCATGAAACCGACACGACGCTGATCGACTTTGCCGCCGATCGCCGCGCGCCGACGCCGACGGCGGCGGCGGAAATGGCGGTGCCGGTGCGCGCCGAACTGGCCACCCGGCTTTCGGAAATGCAGGCCCGGATCAGCCGCGCCACCCAGACCCGGATGGCCAGCCGGGCGCAGCGTCTGGCCGATCTCTCCCGCGCGCTCGGCCGCCCCGAGGCGATCACCCGGCCGCGGCGGCAGCGCTTCGATCTGGTGGCCGACCGGCTTTTGCCCGCGCTGCGGATGGTCGTCGTGCGCAAGCGCGCGGCCTTTGCGCCGCTGGAAGCGCGGATCTCGCCCAAGCTTTTGCAGACCTATCTGCGGGTCGAACGCGACCGGCTGGCGGGGCTTTCCGACCGGCTTCTCCGCGCAGAGCAGGCCCGGCTGACGCGCGCGCAGGACCGGTTCGCGCGGCTCGCCGCGATGTTGCAGACGCTCGGCTATCAGGAGACGCTGCGGCGCGGCTATGCGGTGGTGCGCGGCCCGGCCGATCAGGTGCTGACCTCTGCCGCCACCGCGGCAGGGCTGGCGCCGCTCGAGATCGAGTTTCAGGATGGCCGCCTGCGCGTCCTTCCCTCCGATGCGCCGCCGCCTGCGCCCGCCCCGAAACCGGCGGCAAAACCGCGCAAAGCGGCGAAAACTCCGCCCGATCAGGGCTCCTTGTTCTGAGGGGCTTTCCCGCGACGACCCGGCGCAAGGGCGTATTTGCACCAAGAAAAAGCCCATGTTTTTTCTTGGTGCAAATACGCATCTTGCCGACGCCGGGGCCGGGCGCGCGGTCGGTCAGACCCCGACCTCGGGCCCGGGGCAGTTGAGCGGCGCGGCGCTGGTGTCAAGCGAGACGAGGGGCGCGCCGTCGCGTTTGCCTTCGAACCAGGCGACCAGCGCATCGCCCTGCAGATGGAAGGTCCAGCATTGCAGGCCGACATCGGGGCTGTGGTAGTCGAAGCAGATCTGCTCGCCCTGCGGAAACCAGTCGCCTTCCTCGCAATCGCCCGCGGCGAAGGCCCAGACGACCTTGCGGCCGGGGCGGTATTCCTCGATGCCGTAGGTGGTGTTCCCGGCCGAATAGGTGATCGTCTTGCCCAGCGTCAGCGCGTCGAACTGCTCGGCGGTGAGCGGCGGGCCGATGTCTTCGGCCAGCGCGGCCAGCGGCGTCAGGGCGAGGGCGAGTGAAATGAAAACTGGGCGCATCGGGGTCTCCCTTTGCGCCCAGCTTGCCGTATCGGGGCAGGCGTGGGAAGCCACGCCTGCGTGATTTTCAGGCGTCGGCCTTTTCCCGTTCGGCCGCGGCCGGGGCGGCGGGGGCCTGGCTGACCTCCGGCGCGGGGGCCTCGGCCGGTTCGGCGTCCGTCAGGACCAAAGGCCCGGCGTCGTCGGTCGGCGCATCGGTCGGCGCGGCGGCGGGCGCCGGGGCCTGTTTCGGCTTCGGTTCGCTGTAGACGCTTTCGCCCTTGCGCACGGCCAGCACGCGGTGATCCATCAGCTTGGCGAATTGCGAGGGCACCAGCGCCAGCATCGCCATCACCGGCAGGCTGTAGGGCAGGATCGGGCGGCCCGGTTCCTTCAGATCGCCCAGTTGCAGCGCCGGATAGGGGCGCGCGGGATGGGCGTGGTGATCGGAATGGCGCGGCGCGTTCAGCATCATCAAGGCCGAGCCGGTTTCGATCGCGTCCCAGCTGTGCGCGGCACTCACCGGTTCATAGTCGCCCGGCGCGGTTTCCTTTCGCACAAGGCCGTAATGCTGGACGTAATCCGAGAGCATCAGCTGCGCCTGGGTCAGCGCGCAGAGGAACAGGAAGCTGGCAAACCCGGCCGAGCCGAACAGAAGCCCGGCGCCGATCACGAACCAAAGGCCCCCCAGAACATAGGTGGCATAGGGGTTGATGCGGTTGATCCGTTCCCGGATCGTGGGCTTGCCCGGATTGGCCTTGATCCGCGCCTCGATGATCGCCTTTTCCTTGGCGTAGCCCGCCTTGAAGGATTCCGACCACGTGCGCGAGGCGTAATTCCAGTAGCTTTCGCCCAGCGTCGCCGTGGCCGGATCGGCGGGGGTCGCCACCGAGACATGGTGCACCAGCCGGTGCGCCGAAACATGGTGGCCATAAAGCAGCGAGATATAGACCCACTTGCCGAGGTTGAACAATTTCCGGTCGGCGCGGTGGATCAGCTCATGCGCATTGGCATTCGAGACCTGCCCGAACCAGAGCGCGGCGGCGATCATCAGCCCCAGCGTGCCCATGGTCGAGATGCCCGCAAAGCCCGCGAGCGAGGCGACGACGATCGGCAAGAGCACGAAATGGGTGATGGCCAGCGCCGAGGAGAGCTTGTCGGCTTTCGGGAAGGCGGCGCCCTCGGGGGCGTCGGGGGCGGGCTTGGGCGCGCGGCGGTCGAGCACGAAGATGCCGACGGTGATCCAGGCGATGGCCAGCCAGGAGAAGATGCCTCCGAACAGCGCGCCAAGGAAGATCAGCGGCACCGGGGCGAAGGCGAAGAGAGCGAAAGTGTCCACGTCGGGGGTTTCGCGGCCGATCTTGCGCAGGCTGCGCAGGGCGACCATGAATTTCGCGAAGGACAGTTCAGCGGGCTTTTCAGTCATGATGCGGTTTACTCCGGCATGAGATGGCTCCGACTTGAGCGCGCACTTTAGACGGCTTTGCGGAAACCGCAGGGCGACGACTTGCCGCAAGGCCGGATTTCCGCGCAAGCACCCGCCCTCGGGCGGATTTTGCCCGCAGGCAGCGCGGATCGGCGGGCGCTGTGGCGATGCGTCGCCTTTGCCGGGCGGGGGCGCGATGCGGAAATCCGGCCGCGGGACCGGGCGCCGGGGCGCCGTCGCGGCCGGGCGAGTCGTCCTTTTCGCCGGGTCCTGGCGGGGAAGGGCGCCGGTCCGGGCTTCTCCCTTCCCTCTTTCCCCCCGATCCGGTAGGGATTTGCAAAACGGAGGCTCCGATGTCGTTCTTCAACAAGCTGAAGTCCCGGCTCACACGCTCGTCCTCGAAGATCGAGGAAGGGCTTGACGCGATCATCGCCGAGGCGCCGGACACCACACCGGAGCCCGAAGCCGAGGCTTTGGCCGCGCCGGTGGCGGCGCCGGAACCCGAACCTGTGGTGGAGCCGGAGCCCGCGGTGGAACAGGAGCCGGAGCCCGCGGTGGAACCGGAGCCGGAGCCCGCGGTGGAACCGGAGCCGGAGCCCGTGGTGGAGCCGGAACCTGAACCTGCGGTGGAGCCGGAACCCGAACCCGTGGCGGAGCCGGAGCCTGAACCCGTTGCGGAACCGGAACCCGTGGCGGAACCCGAACCCGAACCCGTGGTGGAGCCTGAGCCCGAACCTGCGGCTGAGCCGGACCCCGAGCCCGTGGCGGAACCGGAGCCTGCCAAACGCGGCTTCTTTGGTCGCCTGCTGGGGCGGGGTGGCAACGGGTCCGAGCCTGAAACCGCGCCCGAACCCGAGCCGGAACCCGAACCCGCGCCGCAGCCGGAGCCTGTCGCCGCGGTGGCGCCCGGGCGGGCGGGGCTGCTGGGGCGTCTGGTCAGCCGTCCCGACGTGCCGCGCCGGGTGCTGGACGATGCGATGCTCGAAAGCATCGAGGATCTGTTGATCGCCGCCGACATGGGGGTGGATACGGCGCTGCGGGTGACGGCGAACCTGGCCGAGGGGCGGATGGGGCGCAAGCTTTCGGTGCCGGAACTCAAGGACATTCTGGCCGCCGAAGTGGCGCGGATCATGGAGCCCGTGGCGCGGCCGATGCCGCTTTATGCGCGCCGCCCGCAGGTGGTGCTGGTCGTCGGCGTGAACGGCTCGGGCAAGACGACGACGATCGGCAAGCTCGCGTCGCAGTTCCGCGCCGCGGGCAAATCGGTGATCATCGCCGCGGGCGACACGTTCCGCGCCGCGGCGGTCGAGCAGCTGAAGGTCTGGGGCGACCGCGCCGGGGTGCCGGTGATGACCGCGCCCGAGGGGGCGGACCCGGCCTCGTTCGCCTATGACGCGCTGACGCGGGCGGCGGCTGAGGGGGTGGATCTGCTGATGATCGACACTGCCGGGCGGCTGCAGAACCGCGCCGATCTGATGGAGGAGCTGGCGAAGATCGTGCGGGTGATCCGCAAGATCGACGAGTCCGCGCCGCATAACACGCTTTTGGTGCTCGATGCGACGACCGGGCAGAATGCGCTGGCGCAGGTCGAGGTGTTCCGCAAGATCTCGGACGTCTCGGGGCTGGTGATGACGAAGCTCGACGGCACGGCGAAGGGCGGCGTGCTGGTCGCGCTCGCCGACAAGTTCGGCCTGCCGATCCATGCGATCGGGGTGGGCGAGCAGATCGACGATCTGTCGCCCTTCGATCCCGAGGAATTCGCCGCCGCGCTGGTGGGGATCGAAGCCGACTGAAGGTGGTTGCGCCTTCGTTGGGCGGGCAAGCCCGCCGCGCCTCAGGCGCTTCGGGGGGGCGCTGCCCCCCCCTTGCGCTGACGCGCAACCCCCCGGCGTTTCGCCCAAGGAAAAGCGGGCCTGCTGCGGCGCGAAGGACACAATCCTGTCAGGAAACCGCACCGGGCGACGAAAAGCCCTGTCCTTGCGCCCGTCCTTGCCTATTTATCAGGCGCGGGTCGCCCGATGGGAGAGGCGCCCGGAGCGCGGGCAGCCGCGGAGGGGGACAGATGGCAGAACGCAAACCGATACCGCAGGGGCTGAAGCTCGCGCTTGATTTCGGGCCGCTGGTGGTTTTCTTTGCGGCCTTCTTCCTGCTGCGCGACCATCCCGTGACGCTGGGCGGCGAGACCTATGGCGGTTTCGTTCTGGCCACCGCGGTCTTCGTGCCGGTGCTGATCGCCTCGATGGCGGTGCTGTGGCGGCTTTCGGGCCATCTGGCGCCGATGCAGGTGGCAACGCTGGTGCTGGTCACGGTCTTTGGCGGGCTGTCGGTCTGGTTCAACGATCCGCGCTTTTTCAAGATGAAGCCGACGCTGATCTATCTGCTGTTCGCGGCGCTGCTGGGCTTTGGCCTGATCCGCGGCAAGCCCTGGCTGCAGCTGGTGATGGATGGCGCGATCCCGATGCGGGCCGAGGGCTGGGTGATCCTGACCCGGCGGCTGGTGGCGTTCTTCCTGTTTCTGGCGATCGCCAACGAGGTGATCTGGCGCAACTTCTCGGATGCGACCTGGGTCAATTTCAAGACCTTCGGGCTGACGATCCTGCTGATGGGCTTCTTTGTTGCGCAAAGCCGCCTGTTTGCCCGCTTCGCCCCCGAGGAGGGCGGCAAGTCCGAAAGCTGAGCCGGGCAAAATAGGCGCAACTTTAGCCGGTCGGGGAATTGCCGCAATCCTGCCGCGTTTCGGCAGGAGCCTGCGCGCATCACGGCCGGATCGCCCGGCCGCGCTGAACAGGAGCCAGACATGTCCACCGTCACCGCCAATGCCTCCGAAACCCCCGCCGAAGTCGGCTTTCACCATGAACCGCTGGCGCTTTTGCTGGTCGTGCTCTTTGGCCCGGTCGGGCTGCTTTACACCTCGGTCCGCGGCGGGGTGGCGCTGATCCTGGTGGCGCTGGTGGGCGCGATCTTCACCATGGGCTTTGCGCCGCTTGCGGTCTGGCCGGTCTGCATCCTCTGGGTGCTGGCGGCCGGGATGATGCGCCGCTCCTGAGCCCCCTCACAGCTTTGCGAAGCGGCGCCCGATCTGCGCCGCTTCCTCGTCGAGGCCCCAGGGCGGGTTCAGCAACACCATGCCCGAGCCCACCATCCCGTGGCCCTCGCGCGCGGGGGGAAACTGCACCTCGGACAAAAGCGCCTCGGGGTGATCCGCCATCAGCGCACGCACCATCGCGCGCTGAGCCGGGGCCACCGCCACATGGGGCGCGAGGATCGGATACCAAAGCGCGATGACGCCGACGTTCCATTTCCGCGCCAGCTGGCCCACCAGCTTCGGCACGGTCTCGTAATCCGACTTCACCTCCCACGAGGGATCGATCAGCAGAACCCCGCGCCGCGGCGTCGGCGGACACATCGCCAAGGCCATCTGCAGCCCGTCCTTTTGGTGAAAGATCCCGCCATGCGCCGCCATCGCCGCCTTCAGCGCGGCGAATTCCTGCGGATGCAGCTCGCACAGCTGAAGCGAATCCACCGGCCGCAACAGCGTTGCCGCCAGCAGCGGCGAGCCCGGATAGGCGGCGGGCCCATGCGCCTTGCGCACCGCGGCCAGCGCCCGGCTGTAGGGGTGATCGGGGGCAAACCAGCGCCCGGCCTCGGCCCGCGCGATCCCCGCCGCCGCCTCGCCCGTCTTCGCCGCCTCGGCGCCATCAAGCGCATAAAGCCCGCGCCCGGCATGGGTTTCCATGTAGGACAAGGGCTTGTCCTTGCGCGTCATGTAGTCGAGCAGCGCCGCCATCAGCGCATGCTTGTGCACATCGGCCAGATTTCCGGCGTGATAGGCATGTTGATAAGACAGCATCGCGTCCTCCCTTTCCCGCCTTCCTGACCCGGTCTCGGCCCCTCTGCAAGGGGCTGCTTTTTCTTGGTGCAAATACGCCGGGGGGAGCGCGTCAGCGCCGGGGGGCAGCGCCCCCCGCCTTTGGGTGGCGCAAAAGAAAGCGGCGGCGCTCAGGGAGGAGGAGAGAGCGCCGCCGCGATAACCTCGGCCCAGGGAGGAGGAGAGGGCCTCGGGTTTTCCGGTGCCGCCCGGGAGGAGGTGGGCAGCACCACACCGCCGCCCAGGGAGGAGGAGAGGGCGGCAGGATCAGGTCGAAGACGGGCGGCCTCTGGGAGGAGGACGAGGCCGCCGTCTTCTATCGAAGCCCCAGGGAGGAGGAGAGGGGCTTGATCCTTGGTCCGGCAGATGGGGCCGGTATGGGGTGGCGGCATCCTCAGGGAGGAGGAGAGAGGATGCCGCCGATCTCCGAGACCCAGGGAGGAGGAGAGGGTCTCCGGAAGTCGTTATTTGCCGTAGGCGGCTTCCAGCGCGATGCGGGTCAGCATCGAGCGGTGCATGCCAAGATCGTTCAACTCGCGGTTCGACAGCGAGCGCAGTTCCGCCAGCGTCTGGCGATAGACCTTGCGCCGCGCCAGAGCCTCGCGGATCGAGGCCAGAAAATTGGAAAAACCGCTATCGGTCGTCCGGATGTCGCTGACCAGTGCCATCGGTCGTCTTCTTTCGTTCGTGTCGTCTTGGGGTTTAGCTTCGGACCGTCCGGCTGTCGCTGTGGTGCACCGTCGCTGTTGGGGCTAACATGGCCCGATTGCTGCAGATGCACAATGGGCGGCAGGGGCAATGCGGCCTTGCAGAAAATGCATAACGGATTCTGACCTGAATCCGCCTCCAAACTGGATTAATTCCATATTTGACCGCGCAAATATCGTGCAAATCTTGCTTGGGCGCGGGGCGCCCCCTTGCAGCCCGCGGCAAATGCGCCACAGTCCCCGGCAAATCGACAGGAGAGAGCCATGACGCTTACGAAGGAATCGGTGCTGGAAGCGCTGCGCAAGACCGCCTTGCCGGGGGGCGGGGATGCGGTCGGTCGCAATCTGGTGCATGCGCTGGCCGTCGAATCGGGGGTGGTGCGTTTTGTCCTGGAAGGTGCGCCCGAGGCGGAGCTGCTGGTGATCCGGCCGGTGCTGGAGGCGGCGGTGCGGGCGCTGCCGGGGGTGCAAAGCCTGTCGGTGGTGATCCCGGCCGGGCCGTCGAAGGCGCCGGGCGGCGGGGTGAAGATCGGCGGGCATGCGAAGCCGCAGGACGGGCCGCTGCCGGTGCCGGGCGTGGCGCATGTGATCGCCGTGGGCTCGGGCAAGGGGGGGGTGGGCAAATCCACCGTCGCCTCGAACCTGGCTGTGGCTTTGGCGCGGGCGGGCAAAAGGGTGGGGCTGCTCGATGCCGATCTTTACGGGCCCAGCCAGCCGCGGATGATGGGGGCCACCGAAAAGCCCGCCTCGCCCGATGGTCAGACGATCCTGCCGGTGCGCGCGCATGGGGTGGTGCTGATGTCGCTCGGGCTGATGCTGCGCGAGGACGAGGCGGTGATCTGGCGCGGCCCGATGCTGATGGGGGCGCTGCAGCAGATGCTCGGTCAGGTGAAATGGGATCATTTCGGGCCGCTCGACGTGCTGGTGATCGACCTGCCGCCGGGCACCGGGGACATTCAGCTCAGCCTGTGCCAGAAGACCGTGCTGGACGGCGCGGTGATCGTGTCCACGCCGCAGGACATCGCGCTGCTGGATGCGAAAAAGGCGCTCGACATGTTTGCCAAGCTGAAGCTGCCGGTGCTGGGGCTGATCGAGAACATGTCCACCTATGTCTGTCCGAATTGCGGCCACGAGGCGCATCTGTTCGGCCATGGCGGGGTGGAGGCCGAGGCGGCGCGGCTGGGCCTGCCGTTCCTGGGATCGCTGCCGCTGGCGCTTGAAGTGCGCGAGGCGGGGGATGCGGGCCGTCCCGTGGCGCTGGGCACGGGCGCCGCGGCCGGGGCCTATGCGGCGATCGCGGCAGAGCTGATCGGGCGCGGCGTGGCCTGATTTCGCCGCGCCTGGCGCGGCGACCCGGGCGGGGGCTCCGCCCCGTCGTCCATTGGGTCTTGAACCAATGGCGCACCAATGGACGACCCCCGAGGTATTTGAAGCAAGATGAAAGGGCAGTCGCAGGGCTGCCCTTTGGCGTTGCGGAGTTTGGGGTCTTGGGTGGGAAATCATGGGACGGATTGGCGGGCGGGCGTCGCCGCCCGAATCACTTGCCCGTGTTTGGCCGTGATCGGGGCGTTCTGCGCGGCGCTTGCCCGGGATTTTGCGGGTTTTGGCCTGTTGCGCGGGAATTTGCCCCACCGGACGGGATGGCAGATCTGTCACAGAGGTGTTGCCTAGATGTTGTGGTTGATCTGGATCAATCCCGCTACAGCTTTGCCTTTGCTGCAAAAGTTATCCACAAGCTGTTGAGTTAACATCGCTTTCCGTGTCACGTGCCGGACAGGAATTCCATCGCTTCCCAAAATATCCCTTGAAATCCCACCGGGACCATGGCATCACTGCCTCACGGAAGACGGGCAAGAGGCAGCAAGACCTCAACGGCGCAAAGACCGAAGTTTCATACAGGCACCCGCTTCACGAAAGAGAGATCCGGCGCGCGAGCGAGCAGACATCCCCCAGGTGGCGCGCGCAGACCGGACAGCCCAGAGATGGGACGAGGGCGGCGGATCGAGCAGTGGCAGCAGCTCGGTCCGCCGTTTTCCTTCAAGACCACCGCGGGGAGGGGACGGGAGTTGCCGCCTTGGCGGGCATGTTCATCGGCGAATACACCTTCAAGGTGGACAGCAAGGGTCGCGTGTCGATCCCCGCGCTGTTTCGTCGTGAGCTCGAGGAGGGCGATCCCGAAGCCGCCGTGACGAAACGCCCGCGTCTGGTCATCGTCTACGGCGCCGACACCCAGAAAATGCTGCAGGTTCATTCCTTTGCGGGTTTTCAGAAGCTGGCGGCCGCGATCAACGCGCGCCCCTACAGCGACCCGAGCCGCGCCATCCTGCAACGCTTCGTGCTGAACAAGGCGCATCCGACCGAGATCGACCCCGATGGCCGTCTGGTCCTGCCCGCGCAGCTGCGCGAGCGCTTCCAGCTGACCGGCGACGCCTATTTCGCCGGCATGGGCGAGACTTTCGAGATCTGGAACCCCGAGACCTTCGCCGCCGTCGATCAGGCGCGGCTGGAAAAACTGATGGCCGAGATGGGCGAGGATTTCGACCCGCTCAGCCTGCTCAACGGGGGCTGAGATGGACCGACCCGACACCCCGCATATTCCCGTTCTGCTGCGACCGCTCCTTCAGGCGGTCGCGCCTGTCTTGGGGACATGGCTGGACGGCACCTTCGGCGCGGGCGGCTATGCGCGCGGGCTGCTGGCGGCGGGGGCCGGGCGGGTGATCGGCATCGACCGCGATCCGCTGGCCTTCGAGATGGCGGCGCCCTGGCGCGGCGAGTTCGGCGAGCGGCTGGTGCTGGTCGAGAACACCTTTTCGAACCTCGATGCCGTCGCCGCCGAGATCGCGCCCGAAGGGCTGAACGGGGTGGTGCTGGATCTGGGCGTGTCGTCGATGCAGCTCGATCAGGCCGAGCGCGGCTTTTCCTTTCTGCGCGACGGGCCCTTGGACATGCGGATGTCGCAATCCGGGCCCTCTGCCGCCGATCTGGTGAACACGGCCGAGGAAGGCGCGCTGGCCGACATCCTGTATCATTACGGCGAGGAACGCGCCTCGCGCCGGATTGCCCGCGCCATCGTCGAGGCCCGCAAAAGCGCGCCTTACGAGAGCACGAAGCAGCTGGTGGCGACGATCGAGCGCTGCCTGCCGCGGCCGAAACCGGGGCAAAGCCACCCCGCCACGCGCAGCTTTCAGGCGCTGCGCATCGCGGTGAATGACGAATTCGGCCAGCTGATCGCGGGGCTTGAAGCGGCCGAGCGGGCGCTGAAACCGGGGGGCAAACTGGCCGTCGTCACCTTCCATTCGCTGGAAGACCGGGTGGTGAAGCGCTTCTTTCAGGCCCGCGCGGGCCGGGCGCCCGGGGGCTCGCGCTATGCGCCCGAGGCCGCGCCCGAGGCGGCGGCCTTCGATCTTGTGACCCGCAAGGGGGTGGGGCCGGACGAAATCGAGCTTGCACAGAACCCGCGGGCACGCTCTGCTATTCTGCGCATCGGTGCCCGCACCGATTCCCCCGCCGGTAGAGCTGACCGCAGCAGCCTTGGCCTGCCGGCCCCCCTTTTCGAAACCGACCGCAGCCGGGGCCGCCCCAGATGAAGACCATCTCGTATATCCTTGTTTCGCTTTGTGTTCTGGGTCTGGCCTTCTGGGCCTATCACGTCAATTACGCGACCCAGGACCGCGAACAGGAACTGCGCGCGCTGAATGCCGAGATCGCCGATCTGCAGGAAGGCCTCAGCGTCCTGCGCGCCGAATGGGCCTATCTGAACCGTCCCGAGCGGCTGCGCGAGCTGGTGAACCTGAATTTCGCCTCGCTGGGCCTGTTGCCGATGACCCCCGATCAGTTCGGCACCGCCGCGATGGTCGCCTATCCCGCGCCCGAGGGCACCGACCCGCTGTCGATCGATCAGGCCGTCGCGCAGGCGATCGAGGTTTCCGCGCCGCCGACCGATGACGAAAGCTCCCGCATCGCCGAAGAGGAGGCACAATGAGCCCCCGCACGCCGCTGCGCCCGCTGGCGCGGATCCTGGATGCCCGCGCCCGCGGCGAAAACCCCGACCTGATCGAACGCGCCAATATCCGCGCCCGCGGCGAGGCGGGGCGCGAAGCCGCCCGCGCCCGTGTCGCCTGGCGGATCGGGCTGGTGATCGGGATCTTCTGCGTTTGTTTCGGCGCGGTGGGGGTGCGGATGGGCACGCTCGCCGCCTCGACCCCCGAGGAACCGCAACGCGCCGACACCGCCCCGGCGATCCTGGCGCAGCGCGCCGACATCACCGACCGCGAGGGCCGGGTGCTGGCGACGAACCTGGTGACGCATGCGCTTTACGCGCAGCCGCCGATGATGGTCGATCCGGTCGGCACGGCGAAGAAACTGGCGAAGATCTTCCCCGATCTGGATGCGAAACGCCTGGCCGCCGATTTCACCGGCACGCGCAAATTCGTCTGGATCAAGAAGAAGATCTCGCCCGAGCAGCTGCAGCAGGTGCATGACATCGGCGAGCCGGGCCTGCTGTTCGGCCCGCGCGAGATGCGGCTTTATCCGAACGGGCGGCTGGCGGCGCATGTGCTGGGCGGCGCGCGCTTTGGCAACGAGGGCGTGGACAGCGCCGAGATCATCGGCACGGCCGGGGTGGAAAAGGCCTTTGACGGCTGGCTGCGCGATCCGGCCAACAATGGCGCGCCGCTGAAGCTCTCGATCGATCTGACGGTGCAGCAGGCGGTCGAGGAGATCCTGGCCGGCGGCATGAAGCTGATGAATGCCAAGGGCGCCACCGCGGTGGTGATGGATGCGCATTCGGGCGAGATCGTCGCGCTGGCCTCCTTGCCCGATTTCGACCCGAACGACCGCCCGACGCCGCTGGTCAAGGGCGATGCCTCCGACAGCCCGCTCTTCAACCGGGCGGTGCAGGGGGTGTATGAACTTGGCTCCACCTTCAAGATCTTTGCCGTGGCGCAGGCGCTGGAACTGGGGCTGGTGAACCCGACGACGATGCTGGACACGAAATCGCCGATGGTCTGGGGCCGGTTCCGGATCCGCGATTTCCACAATTACGGGCCCGCGCTGTCGATCACCGATATCGTCGTCGAAAGCTCGAACGTCGGCACGGCGCGGATCGCGCTTCTGATCGGCGGGCAGCGGCAAAAGGCGTTCCTGGAAAGCCTGGGCTTCATGGCGCCGACCCCGGTCGAGCTGTCCGAGGCCCCCTCGGGGCGGCCGATCGTGCCGGGGAAATGGTCCGAGATCACCTCGATGACGGTGGGTTACGGCCACGGGCTGGCGGCCTCGCCGCTGCATCTGGCGGCGGCCTATGCGACGATCGCCAATGGCGGCTATCGGGTCAAGCCGACGCTCGTGCATGCGGCCACGCATGAACGCGGGCCGCAGGTGATGTCGACCGAGGCGGCGCGCAAGTCGCTGGCGATGATGCGCGCGGTGGTGACGCGCGGCACCGCCAGCTTCGCCGATGTGAAGGGCTACGAGGTCGCGGGCAAGACCGGCACCGCCGACAAGGTGAAACCGGGCGGCGGCTATTACGACAACAAGGTGATTGCCACCTTTGCCTCGGCCTTTCCGGCCTCGGATCCGAAATATGTGCTGGTGCTGACGCTGGACGAGCCTTCGTCCTTTGCCGCGAACGAGACGCGGCGGACGGCGGGCTGGACCGCGGTGCCGGTTGCGGCCGAGGTGATCCGCCGCATCGCGCCGATCCTGGGCCTGCGCCCGGCCGACAGCGTGCCCGAGGTGCTGGACGGGATCCAGCTGGTCAAGGCCGCGAAAGGGCATTGAGGGCAGAGCGGGGCGTTGCCCCGCACCCCGGCGTATTTGCACCAGGAAAAACACGGGGAAAACACGGGGTCGGGCCGCAGGGTCCGGCCCTTTGCTTTGGCGGGCTTGCGGGGGGGCGGGCTTTCGGGCTATTTGGGTGATAGTATAACATAACTCAGATGGACGGCCATGACCCTTTCTCCCACTGATCCCCGCCTTCCGGTCAGCGTGCTTTCGGGCTTTCTGGGCGCGGGCAAGACGACGCTATTGAACCATGTGCTGAACAACCGCGCCGGGCGCCGCGTCGCGGTGATCGTCAACGACATGTCCGAGGTGAACATCGATGCCGATCTGATCCGCGAGGGCACCGAATTGAACCGCGCCGAAGAGGCGCTGGTGGAAATGACCAACGGCTGCATCTGCTGCACGCTGCGCGATGACCTGTTGAAAGGGGTGCGGGCCCTGGCCGAGGCGGGGCGGTTCGACTATCTGCTGATCGAAGGGACGGGCGTGGCCGAGCCCTTGCCCGTGGCCACCACCTTCGATTTTCGGGATGAGACGGGGGCGAGCCTCTCCGACATCGCGCGGCTCGATTGCATGGTCACCGTGGTTGATGCGATCAACCTGACGAAGGATTTCGCCTCGAGCGATTTTCTGGCCGATCGCGGCGAGACGGCGGGGGCAGAGGACGACCGCACGCTGGTCAATCTGCTGACCGAGCAGATCGAATTCGCCGATGTGGTGGTGCTGAACAAGGTCACGGATGCCGGGCCGGAGCGGCTGCAGATCGCGCGGCAGATCGTCAAGGCGCTGAACCCCGATGCGCGGCTGATCGAGACCGATTTCGGTCAGGTTCCGGCCGAGGCGATCTTTGACACCGGGCTGTTCGATTTCGCCCGCGCCGCCGAACATCCGCTTTGGGCGAAAGAGCTTTACGGTTTCGCCAATCACACCCCCGAGACCGAGGAATACGGGATTTCAAGCTTCGTCTATCACGCCCGCGCCCCCTTTGATCCGGCCCGGATCGAGGCGGCCCTGGGCGGGGCGCTTCCCGGCGTGATCCGCGCCAAGGGGCATTTCTGGCTGGCGACGCGGCCCGATTGGGCGGTCGAATTCAGCCTGGCGGGGGCCTCGGCCCGGGTCACGCCCTTGGGGCGCTGGTGGGCCTCGGTCCCGCCCGAGCGGCTGCCCGCGCATCCCGATGCGCAGCGCGAAATCGCCCGGAACTGGGCCGAGCCCTGGGGCGACCGGCGCCAGGAGATCGTCTTCATCGGCGTCGATCTGGACCGCGACGCGATCTGCGCGCGGCTGAATGCGGCGCTGGTTCCGGCCGCGGATTTCACCCCCGAGGCCTGGGCCGATCTGCCCGACCCGTTCCCGCGCTGGGGGGCGTGAGCTGGGGGGGGCGTGAGGATGCGACGCAACCTGACGACATCGCTGCGCCACCGGGTCCGGGCCGATCCGATGGCGGCCTTTGACCGGCTGCCCGCGCCCGCCCGGGCCTGGGCGCGGCAGGCGGTGCTGCCCTGGTCGGCGGCCTCGGTGGCGCGGATCTGGGCCCGCGCGCTGGCGGAAACCGGCTGCCCCGAGGCGGCGTTGGCCCGGCTGCATCTGGCCGAGGCGCGGACGCTGGCCCGCGAGCCGTCGCTCAGCGCGAAAACTTGACCGCGACGGAGAAGGCGTAGCTCGGCTTTGCCAGTTCCGCGGGGGCGGCGGGGAATTTCCCCGCCTTCTGCACCGCCGCCAGCGCCGCCGCATCCAGCGCCGGATGGCCCGAGGAGCGGTTCACCGCGGCCGAGAGCAGCGCGCCGTCGCGGCTGACTTTCAGCGCCAGCCCGACCGAGCCTGCAGCCCGTCCCGCCGCGGCGGGATAGCTTTTGCGCCGTTCGATCCGGGTGCGGATCGTCGCGCCCCATTTCGCAAGCAGGCTTTTCGTCGTGCCCGCCGAGACCGTCGCCTGCGCATCCGTCCCGCCCGTGCCCGCCTGTGCGCCCGCCCCCGATCCCGCCGCGCGCGAGGCGGCGCGGCTTTCGCTTTGCACCGGCGCGGGTTTCGCCTGCTTGGGTTTTTCCGCCCGCGGCCGCGGCTCGGGTTTCGGCTTTGGCGGCGGGGGCTTCGGTTTCTCCTCGGCGCGCTTTGGTGGCGTGATCTTCGGGGGCTCGGGCGGCAAAAGCACCGGATCGGGCAGCCGCACCTGGGGAATGTCGATCACCGGCGCGGTCAGCGGCAGCGCCATCTCGGGCTCGGGCAGCTGGATCTGCGGCGCCAGATCGACGAAGGTCGCGGCGATCGCTTCGAGGCCGTCCAGATCCTCGCCGCCCGCGCCCGCCGCCACCAGCGCCGCGGGGGCGGCCTCGGTCTGCGAGAGCACGGAAACCGCGACCGCATGCAGCGCCAGCGAGAGCGCCAGCCCCCACAGAAGCGCCCGCCCGGGCACTTCGGGCGGATCGGTCAGCGCAAGGCTCACGGCGCGGCCTCCTCCAGCCCGACAAGGCCGATCTTCAGATAGCCGCCCGCGCGCAGCTGGTTCAAAAGCCCCATCATCTCTCCGTAAGGCACGGATTTGTCGGCGGAAACAAAGATGCGTGTGGCCAGATCGCCCTGTGTCGCCTCGGCCAGCCTTGCGGGCAGATCGGTCGCACTGACCGGATCGCGGCCCAGCATCAGCCCCTTTTCGGCGCTGAGCGACAGCACGACCGGCTCG